>NZ_JBHYOB010000005.1:0-468273 GCF_042744565.1 Streptomyces sp. NPDC058812 | reverse complement strand
GGCATGGGCTGACCCGGCAGCGGCTGACCCGGCATGGGCTGTCCCGGCATCGGCTGACCGGGCACGGACTGTCCCGGCATGGGCGGGGCGGCGACCGGCGGCGGGTTGCCGTCGGAGGTCCACAGCCCGTGCGACTGCTGGTGCCGCGCGAAGTCCTCGGCGACCATCGCGGAGCGGGTACCCCATCGCTGCGCGATGGGCAGGCGAACCCCCCGCGCTGCGCGCGGGGGTTGCGCTCCCGCTCCGCGTGAGCGCTGCTGATCGCTGCGCGATCAGCGTCACCCGCCTTGCTGCGCTAGGCGGGTGACGCTCCGTCCGCTGCGCTCCCGGAGCGGCGGGGCCTGCGGCCCCGTGAGGTGGCTTCCGCTGCGCTCCAGCCACCCGGCCGCACCCGCTGCGCGGGCACGGCAACGGGCCTGCGGCCCGGGCAGCGAGGAGAGGGGGCAGGGTGTGGAGGGTCGGGTAGACCTGACCCTCGTTCAGGTCGGCTGGTAAGCCTTCCACCAGCCGGGTGCCTGGTGGGCTGACCTCAAGAGCTTCTCGAAGAGATCTTCCTCGAAGAGCAATCCGAAGATCTCTTCGGGTACTTGCTTGTCGTTGATGACAACTGTTGGCGTTCCCGGGCCCAGGGGTTCGTCGCCGTTGGCGCTGTCATACGCCTCCTGGGAAGCCTTGACGAAGTTCTCGTACTTCATCGTCTTAACGGCCTGATCGAAGCTGTCACTGCGCAGGCCGCTCACCTCGTTGGCAAGCTCCAGCAGAGTGCTGATGGTGAAGCCGCCTGAGCTCTCGACCTCAATCTGGTTCTGGAATAGCACCTCGTGGTACTCCACGAACTTGCCGGCCTCCAACGCGGCCCGCAATGCATTGACAGCGCGCTTCGAGCCGTCTCCCCCCAGACGGTCATCACGGAACGAAGCGAAGGTGTACTCCGTCCTCGTCTCACGGTCGACCGTCATCTCCTGGAGTGCTGGGGCGCCGCCAAGGTTCTCGAACTCTTCCACCACCGGGCACCGCGGGTCCTCATACACCCGAACCTTGGTTGGTGCAGCGAGGTCACCCACCACGATCGTCGTGCCGTCGGCGGCCAGCTTCTCTGGTAGCTGCTCCGTATCCGCGTACGGCGGAACCTTGTTCTCCTGCTGTTCGGCAGCCTGGGCGCTTACCGGTGCCTGCTGGCCGCACCCGGTCAGCATCAGCCCCAGTGCACCCATCGCTGCAACAGCGGCCACGCGTCTGCAGTTCCTCGCCATCAAATCCCCTCCCTGAACTGGCAAGACCGTAGATGATCCTGTCAGGAAACGCACAGGTATTCGATCACGCGATGGACCCGTGGCTTCGCTCGGTCGGTGCCAGGCCGCGCTAAGGATACGTTTGGCAGGTGTGCTTCGTTTCCATCTATGGATAGACTCTGGACTCGGATCACACCACCTTGGATTGTTCCTAGAGATGTCGAGTTCCTACGCGGTCTTACCTGGGAGACAGAGCAGTGCCCGAATGCCTCAGTCCACCGTGGAGCTCTTGTGACTCCTCTACGTGCAGGTTTGCCGTTCCCGCCGCTCGAATCAACCGGACGGCACCCTAGGAGAAGGCAGGCGAGTATGTCGTGCGCAGACCGCGTAGACCAGCGTGAGGCGGCCCAGCGAGAAGCCATTGACGCGGTCGTGCGTGCCCTCGAATTGCCTGCAAGGTCACTTGTGCCTGAACGAGGGCTTCGAACGCAGGTGATCATGGCTACCGGGTCCGGGAAGACCCGGGTGGCGGTCCGGAGCGCGGAGGAGCTCCGCGCGGGCCGTGTGCTGGTGCTCGTGCCCTCGCTGGACCTGTTGGCGCAGACCGAGGCTGCGTGGCGTGAGGGGGGCCGTCGGGGGCCGGTGATCGGGGTGTCCTCGCTGCGGGGCGAGGAGGTGTCCTTCCCCAACACCACGGACGTGGACGAGCTGGTGGAGTGGACGCGGGGCCTGGACAAGGTGACCGTGTACGCGACGTACGCGAGCCTCGGTCTGGGCACGCTGGAGCGGGCGCACGCTGTGGGTTTGGCGGCTTGGGACCTGATCGTCGTGGACGAGGCCCACAGGGTTTCGGGCCGGATCGGGAAGCCGTGGGCGGTCGTCCACGACAACCAGAAGATCCCGTCCCTGCGCCGCCTGTACATGACGGCCACGCCCCGGCTGTGGCAGCTCGGGGACGAGGCCGGCGCACCGGGTGAGCTGGTCGCGAGCATGGAAGACGACCCCGAGGGCCCCTTCGGCAGCAGGGCGTTCACTTTGACGCTCTCGGAGGCCATCGACAGGGGAATCTGTGCCCCCTACCAGGTCGTATGCGTGGACGTCACCGACACCCAGCTTCAGGCCGCGCAGCTCCTGGGCGCCGAAGGACGGTCGGCGGAGGTCCGTGGGGCGCGGCTCGCCGCGCTGCAGGCCGCCCTGGTGAAGGCGTCGGCGGAGGAGGGCTTCCGGCGCACGCTGGTCTTTCACCACGTCGTGAAGGAGGCCGAGGCGTTCGCGGCCGGCCTTCCGGACGTCGCCGCGCAGCTGCACGCCAGCGATCCCGAGCTGTACCCGAAGGCGATCTGGGCGGACTGGCTGTGTGGCGACCACAAGCCGCTCCACCGGCGGCGTCTGCTGGGCGAGTTCGCGGCCGGGGTCGCCACGGACGGCACCGTGGTGGAGAAGTGCTTCCTGTGCTCGGTGAAGGTTCTGGGCGAGGGGGTCGACACCAAAAACTGTGACTCCGTGTACTGGGCGGATGTGCGCGGCTCGATGCCGGACCTGGTCCAGGCGGTGGGCCGGGCGCTGCGGATGCAGCCGGGCGAGGGCAAGGTGGCGTCGCTCGTGGTGCCGGTGCTGCTCGGGCCGGGCGAGACGGCGGACAACATGCTGACGTCCCGGGCGTTCGGCGGGTTGGCGAAGCTCTTGGAGGCGCTGCGGGCGCACGACGCCAGGATCGTGGAGACTCTCGCGGAGCAGCAGGCCCCGAGCCGCTACAAGCCCGTAAGCAAGGGCGACAGCGGCAAGAGCACGGGCGGGAGCGGCGAGGGCTCCGGAGGTGTCAGTGCCCCAGCCAAGGCTCTGCTGAAGTTCTCCACGCCCCGCGACCCGGCCGCCCTCGCAGCGTTCATCAACCTGCGCGTCCTCAACCCGGAGCACGAGCACTGGCGGCGCGGCGTGGAGGCCGCCGTGATCTACGCCCGCGAGCACGGTGACCTCCGCGTGCCGTTCACATTCCGCGTGCCCGCCGTCGACGACCAGGAGGCCGAAGCCGCGGTGTGGCCGGCCTCGCTCGCCGGGTTCCCGCTCGGGCAGTGGACCGCCGACGCGCGCCGGTTCTACGCCCGCGGCGACATGGACGAGGACCGCGTCGCGCAGCTGGAGAAGCTCGGCATGGTTTGGAGCCACTTCGACGTCGCGTGGGAAGAGGGCCTGTCCGCCGCGCGTGGGTGGGCGGCCGAACACGGGCACCTCCTGGCGCCGCTG
The DNA here is from genome assembly GCF_042744565.1 of Streptomyces sp. NPDC058812. NCBI lineage: Bacteria > Bacillati > Actinomycetota > Actinomycetes > Kitasatosporales > Streptomycetaceae > Streptomyces > Streptomyces sp. NPDC058812. The sequence goes on along the minus strand of NZ_JBHYOB010000005.1, from coordinate 464,797 downwards.
GACGCCACCTACCAGGGGTACCGGGTAGGCATCTTTTTGAAGAACGCGCGGGCCGCCGCCCGGAAGGCGCAGGAGATCGAGCAGCGGCGTACCGAGGGGCTGCCGGTTCAGTCGTCGGCCGGGGCGCTGTCGGACGAGCGGCGCGAGCAGCTGGAGGAGATCGACGCGTCCTGGTGCCCGTCGTGGCCGGTGACGTGGCAGCGGTGCTTCCACCTCGTGCGGATGCACCTGGACGCCGGTGAGGCGCTGCCCACCGAGGCGGGCGAGGTCCTGCGTCAGGGTGAGGATCTGGGGCGGTGGGTGCAGTCGGTGCGGCTCGGCTGGGATCAGCTCACGACCGTGCAGCGGTGGATGTGCGAGCAGGTCCTCGGGATCGAGCCCGCCAGCGAGGACGAGAAGCCGAAGCCGCGCCGTACCCAGGCCGACAAATGGGCGATGAACTACGCGGCCGCCAAACAGTACTACGAACGCGAGGGACACCTCCAGGTTCCCAGGAAGCACATCGAGCGGACCGTCGGCGAGGACCAGGAAGAGCGAGAGCACAAGCTGGGGGCCTGGATCGGGAATCAGCGCAGCCGGGCCACGACGCTGACGCCGGAGCGGATGGAGCTGCTGTCCGCGATCGGGATGCGGTGGTCCTGATGGTGGGCGTCGTCGTCACCGCGGCCGCCGCACTCGCGGCCGGCTATCTGCTCGGGCGACTGCGCCCCGTGACAGCGGCTGGGCGACTTGGGCGGCCGACCAGGTCCACTTCACCGGGACGTGGGTCCGGGGCGGGGAAGCACCGCGTGAACACCGAGCGGCACAACGCCGACGCGTACGGCCAGGAGCTGGCCCACATCGGCCACCACCAGCACGAGGCCACAGCGGCGCGGTTTACGGTCTGCCATGCCCTGGCCGACTTCGGCGTCGTACACGAGCAGGCCGACGACATGCGAGCAAATTCAAGTTATTCAGTAGTTCATAACTGAGTCGATATAGACCTTTGGGTCGTCCGACAGTTTGCCTTCGCCAGAGTCCTCCACCAGGACAGTTTCCCTACCGGTTTGGCCTGCCTCTATTTGTCCGAAATCAAATTCGGTGGTTCGCACCCAATCTTTTCCGTTACCGATACTGACGGTGACTTGGAAGTTGAGCGGCCTGTCATAAGCGTTGGTCATATTGCAGGCGACATTGTACCCAAGATCATTGCGAGTGGCACGGACCTCCGTTGCACCCAGCGTGATGATTTTCGTCTTCCCCAGGTAACTGATGACAGCCGACGGCTCCGGACTGGCTTCAGCTGACGCCACCGGGTCGCTTGGTACGACACTCGGTACGGCCGGAACAGTGGACGAGGGCCTAGGCGGCGAGCTTTCACTGGTCGAGCACCCAATAATGAAGGTAGTCATGACCAGAGCTGCGCCCCAAGTTGCGGGGCGCAGCACGTTGGGGCGGGATGACATTAGTTGCAGGCACCCACTTGGAGATAGTTGTCGACGACGTTCTTGCCGCCGATCTTCATGTTGGAGTACGCCGTGCCGCAGTATCCGCGGTTCTGGTAGACGGGCCCGGCGTAGGAACTGAACGTTCCGCTGTCCTCGGCGTCGGGGGTGGCCGTGTAATTGTCCCCCAGCTTGAGGCGCATGTAGTGCGCGGATCCGGTGTCGTTGAAGAACACGGCGCAGATCGGCCTGTCGTAGTACGCGTTGTCGCCTGTGACCTTGCCGTTGGTCCACGTGTAGGTGGTGCCGTATGTGCCGTAGCGGGCGGCACTGACGGAGATGGTGTAGCCGGATCCGCACACGTTGGCGGCAGCCGCGGCAGCCCCCGCGTCGGCCGCGATGATCTGCTTGGTTTCGCCTGACGCTTCGCTGTCGACCTTGACGCCCGCAACGTCGACGGTCGCGAGGGGCGTGCTGCCCTTCGGCTCGGCCCGGTCGGCAGCCGAAGCAGCCGGCACCGTCAGCGACACAGCGAGCAGGGCGGCGCAGACGCCCCCAATGCGCACAGCAGTCTTCACTTTCTCCCCTTAAAGTGACAGTCGGGTGATCCTGACGCACGGAGAGTATCGCATCGAATGCACATGCGAGCGGCGTCGTTACTCCTGGCCCGCCCGAGGGCCAGAGGACTGGGTGCTTTATAGGGGGCGTTTCTGCCAGACCGCGCCCTCTTGCCGGCATGAGGCGAGGGCGGTTCCGATGCAACACGTAGGGCCGGGCCGGGCGGTGACCGCACGGAAAACGGCACTCGCCAGCGGACGTTTCAACGGAGTCATTGTGGGCGTGATCTAGCCAAAATGATGGCTCGCGGGCTGATCGCTCACAGTCGGCTGCCCGATTTGCTCCGAAACGATGCCGCTAATGCATGATTGCCGTGGCTGACACGCTGGTTGCTCGCGAGGTGCGGCCATGCGCCGTTATGGACGGGTGAACGACGGCCTCGTCGTCTTCCATCCGTGATGAATGAGCCACGCTTATGCGCCAGGCCGGCAGTGCTGTCATCGCGCGTTCTTGCCCGCGGCCATGAGGTGCGTTCGACCTGCTGGCTGCTTCGGCGAGCTGTTCGCCGTGGCAGCCGTGCCATAGGGCCTGGATGGGCCGACGAGATGGCGTCCCGGCCTGTGCAGGCAGTCGCCGGTTAAGCACTGCCGACCGCCAACGCGGCTTGCTCATTTTCTTGTGACTCAGCGATTACTGCAGGCCGAGGCAGTGGTTCCCGTTTCACCGAAGCCATCATGGGCGACGCGCGGACACAGGGTGGCACCTAATGGTTGTTCACATGTTCGGCATCAATAATGTCTCCACTGTGTCACGAATGTGCTCGCGATCCTGCCCATCAACCCTCTTCGCGGCATACCGGACTTGATCTCACGCGTATACAGCGTGCGACCATTCGAGCACCCTGTGACATGCACAGGAAACTGACAGTTGGGGGGAATCGTGAAGGACTCAAGCCACTTTGGTGCAGTCCGGCATTACCAACGCGCACACCTTCGACGAGTTCGTCGGGTTCCCCTCAGTCGAACGCTCTCCAACGCCCAGCGGCGATACGGCCGCAAGGAACTCATTGGCGCTGGAACACCGATGTGCTCGGGTTCTCAGGACACCTCCTTCCTGCAGTGCTGAGCGTTGCTCCGCTGTCGGCGCGGCCCTGAGTGCCTGCTCCTACTCCTGCACAGGCGTGACCGCTTCGAAGCGGTCACGCCTGTGCCTACAGAGGAAAGACGTTGAGACACGACATACTGAGACATGCGCGTGTGCCACTCATCGCAGCCTTGACGCTGTCGCTGGCGGCCGGAATCGCAACCACTGAGGCATTCGCGCAGACGCCGCCCCCTGGTGCCGCACAAGGCTGGTCTGGCTCTCAGGGGCAAAGTGGGAAGAAGGCGGCAGAAAGCCGCCCCTACTCCATCCCCTCCGAGAAGCGCTCCACCGTGCTGGGGTCGGACTTCGCTTCCTCGTCCGACCGTGCCTTCACCACGTCTGGTGACGGTACGGCATTCCATCTTCTCGTCGCTGACGAGAAGAAGGGGTATGAGTGGAAGACCGCAGCCTCGCTCGCGGAGCCGGGCTTCGAGACGGACACGTGGATCGGCAACGCTTGCGTCACCGGATCAGGCAACTACGCGGCTGTCGCCTACGCGCCGCGTACGTTCACCAACGAGCCCGAGCTGCTGACTCGCGGGGCCTTCACCGCTGTTGTCGACCTCAGGTCCGGAAAGATCACCAAGCTGCCGCTTCAAGCGACGCTCGGCTACTTCTCTCCTGGCTGCGGTACCGGCGATGATGCGGTCTTCACCGCGCTGACGGACGACGCATCCGAGAAGAACCAGACGCGGCTGCAGATGGTTGACGCGAGAACGGGCCGCCTCAAGCAGAAACAGACTGTCGCAGGTCAGGTCACCTCGGCCATCCCGACTCGGCAGGGCATCGTCGCAGCGTCGGGGCACCACATCGTTACCGTTAAGGATAACGCTGTCAAAGCTGTCGCCGACACGAAGGCGTGGCCCTTCCAGCTCAAGGCCGACGCCGAAGGCGGCGTTACGTTCATCGATCGCGTCCGCGAGTCCGGGAAAGCACGTGTGGCCACTGACGACACCGCCACCGTCGCCCGAATCGGCGCAGCAGCACTGAGCGGCAAGAGGCCAGACACCAAGCCCGCTGTGCTCGCCCGCGGAAAGCTCACCGAGTTCGATCTGGCTGCCACTCCGGCCGGCCACGTCTACGTGACAGGCAGCGCCAAGAGCACGAGCGCCGCGGCGAAAGCACCGCTGCACAACCCTGGGGGTCTCTCCAAGGACGCCCGCATGTCCAGCCACGGCAAGGCTGCCGTGACGGTCGCCTGGGCGGACGGGAAAGATTCCCGCATCAGCGCTGCAGAGGCACTCGAGGCACGCACCGCGCGGACTGCGATCCATGTGGTTGACACCGGCAAGAGCGTCGTGCTGGATGCGCCGCCGTTGCGCAACCGGCTGGGCGGTGTGCCCGCTATCAGGAAGGGTGCCACCCCGTCGCCCGTTCTGCAGTCGGCTTCCGGCACTCGAACGGCGAAGAGCAGCCGTTCCGCTGCGGCGGCGGCCTCGGGCACAGTCGAGGCCGACCGGGCGTGCTCCGTCCCCCGCAACCATCCGAAGAAGCAAGCTTTTCAGCCCACGCCTCGCCAGGTCGAATGGGCCGTCGACCAGGCCGTCGTCGGCCAGCTCAACAAGAGTGCCACCCGACCGGGCAACTGGAAGAACACCGGCATGGCCGGCTACGCACCCCAGACGCTGTTCCCCCTTCTCGCGTTGAGCGGAGGTCAGGGGGAGGAAGACTGGCACGTACCCGCACAGGTGATGCTCGGCATCACCGCGCAGGAATCCAACATGTGGCAGGCCAGCCGAGTCGTCGTGCCGGGAGCGACCGGCAACTCGCTGATCGGAAACTTCTACGGCGTCGAGTACAACCCCGACGGCGAGCAGCCCGACCCCTTCATGATCAACTGGGCGGACGCCGACTGCGGCTACGGCATCACCCAGGTGACGGACGGCATGCGCATGCACGGCAAGGAGAGGCCGGGCGAGGAGCCGAAGACGACGACGCAGCAGGAGGCGATCGCCCTCGACTACGCGGCGAACATCGCGGCCGGCGTCAACATCCTCATCGAAAAGTGGAACCAGACCCGCGCCGACGGGATGATCATCAACGACGGTCACCCGAAGTACATCGAAAACTGGTTCTACGCGCTGTGGGCCTACAACTCCGGGTACTACCCCAAGTCATCGCCGAAGAGCGGCAAGTGGGGCGTGGGCTGGACCAACAACCCGGCCAACCCACTGTGGAAGGAAAACCGGACACCGTTCCTGGAGAAGGCCAACGGCGCCGACGACTACAGCCACGCCGCTACGCCCCAGTACTGGCCGTACGAGGAGAAGGTCATCGGCTGGGCTGCACGCCCGATCTCGGCGATGTTCGCGCCCGGTGATTTCCAGCCCGGCTACCGTGCAGCGTGGTGGAACAGCACCGGCTCCCGTACCGCGGCCAAGCCGCCCATCGATCTCTTCTGCAGCTCCAGCAACGACTGCAACCCCTCGGCCATCAGCACTGGGGCGTCCAACGACGACGGCAACGGCCCCTGCCTGCTGCCTGGTGACCCGCACGAGGACGATCCGCTCTACCTCAAGTGCTGGTTCAACGAACCGGTGACATGGAAGAACTGCACACTCCTGGCCCAATGCGGCAACCCTGTCCACCGCTTCAACGACACCTACCCGGAGCAGCCCGACGCCAACTCCTACCCACCACGATGCAACACCGGACTGCCCAGCGGTTCCCTGATCGTCGACGACATCCCAGCCAGCGTCGTCCCAGCCGGCTCCTCAGCACGCAACTGCAGCAGGGTGTCGAACGGTACGTTCGATTTTGCCTTCGGCACTGACAACGCTCGCGTGGACCTGCATCAAATCGGCGCCGGAAACGGCAACCACTTCTGGTTCGCCCACACACGCTCAGCAACCAGCGCATACGGCGAGCGCATGGCTGTCACCGGAAAGTGGACCCTGAGCTCCAGCAAGCGGGGGTGGATGCGCGTCTTCGCCCACATCCCTGACCACGGGGCCCATACACGCCAGGCCGCCTACCTCGTCGGCGGAACCAACTCCACCAGCCCCAAGCGCGTCCATCCTCAGCGCATCCGGAAAAACACCTGGGCCGACCTCGGCGTCTTCTACTTCACCGGCACCCCGACCGTGACACTGGCCACGCACACCGAAGACGGAACCGGCGATGAGGACATCGCCTGGGACTCCGTGGCGTTCACGCCTCTTCCAGGCAAGCCGAAGGACTTCGTCGTCGGGATGGGCGACTCCTACTCCTCCGGTGAAGGCACCTCCGACGGGAACAAGGACTACTACCCCGAGACGAACTACCTCAACGAGCAGAACCCGTCATCCCGCAACGCCTGCCATCGGTCCACCAAGGCCTGGTCACGGCAGGCAACGATCCCCGGGCGCAGTGCATCGATCGGTGAACGAGCCGACGGCCTCGACCCCTCCCTGGACTACCGCCTGATCGCGTGCTCCGGCGCCCGCACGTACAACGTGCTCCACGGAGGCGTGGTCCAGAACAACGGCGGGGAACTACCGCAGATCGAGAAGGGATACCTCGACCAGAACACCTCCCTGGTCACCATCAGCATCGGCGGCAACGACGCACGCTTCGCCGACGTCATCCAGAAGTGCCTGATCGCGATCGGCGACGGCAGCTGCGCCAACAAGACGTTCGAGAGCGGCGACACCGACTCCCACGTCGGTGGCAGGGACACCAAGTACGTCGGCAAGCCCCTGGCCGAAGCCATCCCCGGAATCATCAATACCATCGTCCGGCCGGACATCACGGAAACGCTGAAGCAGATCAACGCCAAGGCACCGAACGCAAAGATCCTGCTCATGGGCTACCCGCCGCTCTTCTCCGACAAGGCAAACTGCCTTCGCCTCCAGCCCGGTATCAGCCTGGGGCTGTCCGAGGCTTCAACGGAGTGGCTCAACGGCGTCGCCGGCACGCTCGCCGAAGCCATGGAAGGCGCAATCGACGACGCTGGGGCGGCTGGCAACAAGGCGTGGTTCTCCGACCCGGCAGATGACTTCGCCGGCAAGGCCGTCTGCGGAGACCCGGAAACCGTCCACGGCATGGTCAAGACCCTCGTCGACTCCGACGAACCCGTGACCGACTGGCCCATCCTCAAGAACTACGGACTGTCCGCCCAGTCGTTCCACCCGAAGATCGCAGGCGCCCGCCTGTACGCCAACTCCATGGAAGGCACCATGCTGCTCATGGACCTGTAGGGAACGAACTCGGCGGGGCCCCAGCCAGGAGCCCCGCCTTCCCTCGCGACCTGAGTACACGTACTCAGGCGCATCCCCACGATGTCAGGAACACTGCAACTATGCGCTCGCACAGGACTGCTGCCGTCATCGGCGTCGTCGTCGCCGCACTGGCTCTGACTGGCTGCGGGGACGACCTCTTCTCCAACATGAACGGGACACGCAAGGCCAACTCAGCACCCCCGTCCGCCACAGACCCCCATTCGCCTCCGGCCGACTCCCCGCCCAACTACGGGGACAACAGCGCAGCTCGCCGGCCAGGAGCAATGGCACGCGAAGATCAACAAGCAGCCACCGCCAAAACCCAGGAGGTCAAAGCCGTCCTCAAGACGCAACAGCAACGTGGGCGAATCTCCCCCGAACACCTGCTGCCCGTCCTCGAGGACATCGCTGTCCCCTGGCGCGTCGAAGTCAGCAACCGCACCACGGGCACAACCGCTACCGTCCCGGCCGACGGGAGCGTCTTCGGCATCTACGTCGGTGAATCCGCCTGCATCTCCGGCGCGGTGAGCAGTTCACGCATATGGGTCAACGTCAACGGGCACTTCCCAGAAACAGGATGCATCGAGCCTCCCCCCGCACACTGACCTACTCGTCACCAGCGAGCATGCGCGAACTGCCCACAGAAGGGCGGATCTGACCAAGCAGGACACCTCGATCACAGCACCCTCACAGCCGTGCAGAACGAGATCGACCGACGCACCATGTGCACCTGGCACAACCCAACGCCGTATCGGCGAGCACCATCGACCGTGCAGCACGATACGGACTCGATCGCAGTGGTCCACATGGCCTGCGAGCGATCAAATGATCTTGAGACACGCACCGGCTGGCCCGCACCCAAGAATGCCGAACAGCGCTCGCGCCCCCGAGGTCGCCGTGAGCGCCCACGGCCGGACGCCGCCTACGTGGCCGGCTCGTACGTCACGCTCTGGTCCGGACAGCCCGCAGCCGTCTCGCGCAGGGCCGCCACCTCGGCGTCGTCGGCCGACAACGCCCACCGCAGCTTCGTGCCCACCCATTCCGCGACGTACCGGCAGTGCACGTCAGCCGCCGGCGGCAGCCACGTCGAAGGATCCTGGTCGGCCTTCGACCGGTTCGAACGGGCGGTCACCGCCACCAGACTGACGGCCGAGCCCTGGTCGTTGGCGTACGCCTCGCGGCGCTGCGCCGTCCAGGCCGACGCCCCACTGTCCCAACTCTGGGTCGCGTCCGCGTCGGGAGGCGGGGCGCCCGCGGCCTTGTGCCCATGGAGCTGCTGCCGCCAAAAATCGCGGGACTTCCCTAACTGGGGAAGTCCCGGCTCAACAGCAGGGGTCAGTCCTCCAACGACACCCCCTGCGGCTCCTGACGAGCCGCCACGTCACCGCCTCAGCAACGCCATGCTGAGAGCCGCCAGAACGCTCGGCGGCCCCGGGGCGCAGGCCCCTGCCCGCCGTCGAACGCCCCCGGCATGCACCGGAGCGCCCCCGCGTGAGGGGATGACCGTCGGCGCTCCTGCGCCAACCATGGGAGCGGGCCGGGCCGGGACCGGCGCCATGGAGGCGAGGGCCGTCGAGAGCGTGCGGGAGGCAGCGATGGGGCGACGTTGGCTGGTGACGGGGTGCTCCTCGGGACTGGGCCGGGCGCTGGCCGAGGCGGCGCGCGGGAGGGGCACGAAGTGGCGGTCACCGCGCGCGACACCGCCGCCCTGGACGACCTGGCCGCTGCCTGGCCCGGACGGATCGTCCCCCTCCCGCTGGAACTGCGCGACGCCGCCCAGTGCGAGGATGCCGTCCGCACCGCCGCCGACCGTCTGGGCGGGGTCGACGTCCTCGTGAACAACGCGGGCGCGGCCTCTTCGGCGCGGTCGAGGAAGTCTCCGACGCCGAGCTGCGCGACCAGCTGGAGACCCTGGTCGTGGGCCCCTGGCGGCTGGTCCGCCTGGTCTTGCCGCTCATGCGCGCCCAGGGACGCGGGCACATCGTCAACGTCTCCTCCCTGGCGGGCCGGATGGCGTTCCCCGGGCTGGGCGCGTACGTCGCCGGGAAGTACGCCCTGGAGGGTATGAGCCAGGCGCTGGCCGCGGAGGTGGGCGGCCAGGGCGTGCGAGTCACCGTGGTGGAGCCCGGCGGTTTCGCCACCCGTTACGGGACCTCGCTCGCCGAGTCGGGCCGCCGGCTGCCTGAGTACGCCGCGGTCACCGCCGAAACCCTGGACGCGGTGCGCGGCATGGCGGGCGACCCCGCCACCGGACGGCCCCAGGGCTTCGCCGCCCGGATCCTCGCCATCGTCGCCGCCGACGTGCCCACCCCGTTGCGCATCCCGGTGGGCGATGACGCCTACACCTACCTGGAGATTGCCGAGCAGGCCGCCTGCGAGGAACTCGCCGCCGCCCGCGCCCTGGTCGGGGGACTGTCACCGCTGCCGTCCGCCACGCCGTAGGAGCCGCGCCGCGCACCGACGACCATATGACAGGGGGGTGTGACGGGCGCCGTCGCCCGCCCGGTCGCGGTCGGGGTTGTACAGCACGGTGAACTCGTCGTGGTGGCAGGTCAGGGGTCCCTTGGGGTCCTCGTAGACCTGGAGGCAGGGGTTGGCGACCAGCGCGCGCAGTTCACGTTTGCCGAGGCAGGCCCCGGCGGGATCCCGGGCGGCGCGGCGGCCGACCGGATCGCCGACGCCTTCGAAACCTCGAACGTGACCAGCGATCATGGTGCGGCGGTTCGTCGACCGCGGCCTGCTGGTCGACTTGAGGGCCAACCCGGACGGAACGCTGCACCACCCCGGCCGGGCCACAGAAGTCTGCCGTCGCGCGCGGCAGAGCGCCTGCCCGGCGCGCTGGTTGCATTCCCGGCAGGACATGCGCTCACCGGTACATCGCCGAGTGGGTAGGCACGAAACTGCGCTAAAACCTGACGGCGGACGAGACAGAGGTGGCAGCGTTGCTGAGGACAGAGCGTGCCGCCGCAAAGGCGGTGGGTGCGCGTAGCCAGGGGCAAGATCTCGCCCCAGCGGCGCCTGCGGGTGAGGCATTCGTGGAAGCGGATGCCATCGGGCTGGCGGACCAGGGGGCAGCAGGGTGACTGCGGCCACGGGCGTGGGACGGCTACCGCGCCCAGCTCGCCCACTATGCGGACGGCCGGGTGCTGCTGCGCTGGTGCGGTGGTCGTTATTCGACGTGCTGGCTGCCAGAGATGATCACTCCGTGCCAGGAGGCCAGACCGGATATCTGTAGCTATCAGGCGTTTCCGTCGGATACGCCACAAGCGATGGCCCAGGCGCAGCCCACCGACGTGAGGCGCTCGGCCATGATCTTCGGCCGAGCGCCTCCGTGTTCACTCCCCGCTCAAGGGCGCCGTCACCCTGCAGCACGCGGGGTCACACCTCGCGGATCGGGAGTCAGGACTTTCCCTTGCGGCCGGCGAGTACGGCAAAGACTGCCAAGAGCACTCCGCATGCCGCGGCGATCGTCCCGAGCACCATCGGAACAGCGTCACCGGTCGCGATTCCCGCGATACATCCGCTCAATCCTCCCACCATCAGAATGATGGAAAAGATCCGCACAGCGCGTACAGCGTCCGTCATCGGGGCGTCGCTCGCTGTCATTCTTACGTCACTTCCCTGTAGATGGTCTGGTTGGCGTCTGATTCTTGAACGTCATCCGTAGGTGATGATGTCGGCTCCGTAGTAGCCCGCGACGCCTCCCAACGCACAACTGCCGACCACGGCGGCACCGGCGCCGACCGCGCTGCCGACTCCGGCACCGACCACTCCTCCGACCGCAGCGGCGTATTGGATGGTTCCGGTTGATGCGGCTGCACCGATGCCCGACACGCAACCTGACACGACGCCGAAGATTTTACTACCGGTATCCAGAATGTCCGAGAAGCTGAACAAGCCGGTTGGGTCGGTTCGGTTGACCGGGTCTCCGACCGCGTAAAGGTAGGCGTTCTCCTCCTGCCCCGAGGGGTCGGGCTGCGTGAAACGGCCGAGAGACGGGTCGTAGTAGCGGTGACCCATCTTGTACAGGCCGGTCGGGTCGGCGTAGGCGCCCGCGTAGCGGTACGGCTGGGGAACGGCCTCGGTCGTGGTGCCCCGGGGCAGGCCCGTCGGACCGTAGGCGTAGATGTGGGTGCGCTTGCCCGCGTCGTCGACGAGGCCGAGGACGTTGCCGGTGGCGTCGGTGAGGTAGTAGTAGGACTTCCCCCCAGTCGTCATGGAGTTCAGCGTGCCCGAAGGCTCGCGAACGAATCCCGTGTCGACACCATTCGTGGTCGTGGACGCAAGGCCGAGCGCGGTGTGGTGGAACCAGGTCGCGCCGAGTTTGGTGCGTTCGGCGTTGGTGGTGCCGGCGTGGACCAGGTCGTAGGTCTTGCCGCCCGCCGTGATGCCGGACAGCTGGCTGTAGTCGGTCCAGGTCTCACCGGTGCGCGGGGTGTTGCCGGCTGCGCCGGTCTCGTTGCCGAGCTTGTCGTAGGACCAGCCGGTGGTGGAGCCGTTCTTGCCGGTCAACTCGGAGGCGTCGTTGTAGGTGTACGTGGTGCCGCCGGGGCAGGTGCTCTTACTGCCGTCTCGGCTGGTGAGGTTGCCGGCCTTGTCCCAGCAGTACAGCCACGACGCCTTCCGCACACCCGCGGCGTCGGCCTCCAAGGCGTAGCGCAGGCGGTCCTGGGAGTCGTAGTCGTAGGTGGTGGTGTAGTTGGTGAGGTTGTCGGTGCGGGTGCGGATCTTGGTGGTGTCCTTGCCCGCGGTGTTCTTGTGGCTGTAGGCGAGGTCGACGAAGGTCTGCGTGCCCGAAGTGGTCTTGATCCGCTGGGGGCGGCCGTTGTCGTCGATGGTGACGGCCTGGGTGGTGCCGCCGGGGTAGACGGTCTTGGTGCGCTTGTCGTTGTTGTTGTAGTCGAAGTCGGTCTTCTTGCCGTCCGGCGCGGTCAGGTAGTCGAGACGGCCGCCCTTGTCCCAGGTGTAGTCCGTCTTCCCGGTCGGATCGGTGTAGAAGTCGACGTCACCGCCGGGGGTGTAGGCCAGCGCCGTCTGCGCGCCGTTCTGCAGGGTGCGCACGCTCTCGCGGTTGAGCTCGTCGTACGCCCACTTCGTGGTGCCCGACGCGTCGGTGCGGGACTTCACGTTGCCGTCACCGTCGTAGGAGTAAGTGACGGTGGAGTTGGTCGAGGAGACCTCGCGCACCCGGTCGCGGGAGTCGTAGCCGTAAACGGTGGTAATGCCGCGGCCGTCCTTCACCGTCTCCACCCGGCCCAGCGCGTCGTAGGTGTAGGTCGTCTCGCCCAGCGGCGCCGGCGGCTTCACCTTGATCAGGTTGCCGTGGTCGTCGTAGGTGAACGAGGTGACCTTGCCGTTGCCGTCCTCGGCGGTACAGCGCTGGCCCTCGAAACCGCCGCACTTCGGATCGGCCTCGTTGTAGGTGAACTCGCGCGTCGCACCCGCGGTACCCGACGTGGTCACCGACATCGTGTTGCCATTGGCGTCGTACTTGAAGCTGTCCTTGCGGCCGTCGGCGGTGGTGAAGTCGTTGGGCAGGTCGGTGCCGGCGATCGTCTGGTACTGGGTCACCGACGCCGTCGCGCCCATCGGCAGCTTCTGGGAGACGGCGTTGTTGCGGCCGTCCCAGCCGTACGTCGTCGTGTTGCCGCCGGTGCCGTCGGCGCCGGTGCCCATCGCGTCAGTCGCGGTCTGGGTCAGGTGGTTCTTGTAGGTGGAGTGGCGGGAGTGCCCGAGGGGGTCGGTGACCTTGGTGACCTCACCGTCCGCGTTGTGCACGTACTTGGTGGCGTCGCCGTCCGGGTCGGTGACCGTCGTCGTGCCCGCGTCCGCCGGGGTGGCCGCGCTGTAGTCGTAGCGCCAGGTCGGGCCCGTGTGACCGCTCGATGACGACGCGGTGGCGCGTTGCATGGAGGTGACGCGGTTGTGGGCGTCGTAGGTGAACAGGGTGACGGTGCCCTCGGGGGTGGTCACCTTCGTCACCCGGCGTGAGGAGTCGTACTCGTAGGCGGTGGCCTTGCCGACGGTGTCGGTGACCTTGGCGAGGTTGCCGGCCGCGTCCAGGTCGAGGACGGCGGTGCGGCCGGTGTGGTCCTTAGCCTGCCACTGGCTCGCGTCCGTCTTGACCAGGTCGATCCAGCGGCCCGAGCGGGTCTCGGTGAGCTTGAAGCCCTTGTGCTCGCTGCCTTCGTCGTGCTGGTCGACGGTGATCGTGCCGTCGTTCTTGTCCGTCACCTTCAGCAGGGTGCCGTGCTCGTTGTAGGTGTCCTTCGAGCCGGACTTGCGGTCGGTCAGGGTGTAGGTGCCGTCCGCGTTCTTCTTCAGATCCTTCGAGTAGCCCGTCGGCGTCGTGTACGTGCCGTCCGCGTTGGCGGTGAAGCGCAGCAGGTTGCCAGTGGCGTCGAAGACGTCCACCTCACCGTCGCCCACCTGGAGGTAGCGTTCGTATCCCTGCCACCAGCGCTGCGACACCTTCCCCCACGGCGCCTCGAGTGAGTTGTACGTGCGAGTCAGCCGGAGCTTCTGCCCGACACCCGCGATGTCGAAATCCGTGGCCGCGAGCATCAGGTTGCCGTTGGAGACGTTCACCCGCGCCACGAGCGCGTCGTTCAGGCGGGTGTCCAGGATTCGGTGCCAGGGCACCTCGCCCTGCCCCTCGGGCAGGTAGTCAGCCGCCGCAGCGTCCGCAGCAGCCGCCGAGCGGGATGGGGAACTCTTGGCAGGCTCCTCGCCCATGGCGCGGGCCTTCTGCGCCGCCCGCCAGGCCGCGACCTCGGCCGACGGTCTGGCCTCCACCTCCGACCCAGGCGCCTTGACCGAGCCGGCCGGCGTCGCGGGAGCCTCCACCTTGGTCGGCTTCGTCCACGGACTCTCCGGCTCCGGCAGGTCCGGTTTCGGGCCGGCCGCCAGGCCGGGCGCGGCAGCGATCACCACGGCGGCCGTGGTGATCGCCGAGACGAGAGCGGTTCTATGTGTTCTCCGGGCACGCCACATGGGCGTGCGCGCAGCACGCGAGTGCATCAGCTTCCCCCCACAGGAAGTCAGACCCGGCGACCCCAGCGGCCACCAGCGGCACACAAGCTGACACAAGAAGCACACAAACCGGCCCGGCGTCCCCTCGAACGTCCTATGCATGCGGGGCGGAATCGGCCCCACCGCTTCACCGGGGCAAAACTACTTCTATCGCCGCAATAGGACCGTTGAGCGGGCGTAACTGGTGATGTCGCCACCGGTTTCGGCAAGCACATCGACCGGAACCGTTCGAACGATGCGCACCTCTTAGAGTCTTAGGCCAGCGACCGGGCCTTTTCGGTCAGGTTCAGACCACCCGGCCCACCGTGAGACAACAGTCACCGAATCGTTCTTGCTGGTCATGACAAGAACGTGCAGACCGGAGAAATTGTCTCAGAGGCGGCGGCGAACGCGAGCGGCTCCTGGGTTCAAGCCTTCACGGAATGCACACTTGCCCCGTTCTGCATGCGTGGTCCCCCAGCCCGCGGCAACCACCCCTGCTGTGAAGGACGTTCCCCGATGAACGCACTGGGCAGACGCATGCCCTGTTCCAGATGCACCCGCGGCCACTCCCCCGCCCCGAGACGTCCCACTCCCGCCGTTCGGTGGGCCGGGCGCCTGCTGTGCTGGAGCCTCGCCGCCGGCATGACCACCGCCGCCCTCGACCTCCTCGCCACACCTCAAGCAGCCTGGTGGCCTATCGTCTGGCCACTGCCCTGGTACCTCACCTGCCTATCCATCCCGGCCTGGGCCATCCTGCGCGCCCGCGACAAGGACACACAGGAACCGCCCGGCGAGGACACCCTCCCGGATCACTGGGACCAGGCGGCCTAGGGACGGCCGTCCATACACGCGAGGTGTGAATATTGCACCGGACAGGCAGCCGCCGAAAGAGTCGGGCGTCGCAGGCCGGGCAGAGTTCTATCCAGACTCCGGTCATCAGCGGACCGTGCCAGTGCAGGAGCAACTCGGTGCCGCAGCGGGAGCAGGGCCGGGCCGGCTGTTCGTCTTCGTCCCGCTCGGGGCGGAGTTAAGCGAGTTCTTCGTCGCTGACGTCGTCGAAGCTGCCATCAAGGTCGCCGACGCGGTAGAAGGAGCCGTCAGGGCGCACGACGTAGCGCCAGGTCGACGACACGCAGGGCGCAGGGTGGAACGTGACGCGAACCGTCACGATCCGCCCGCCTGCTGATCAGCGTCAAGGGGGTCTGCGCCTGCCGTCAACATCTGCGCTGGAGGCCGCCCAAACGGCCTGAGCCTGTCCTGAAGACCCGGCCCGCGGTCTTGTCGTCTGCCGGTCTGTCGCCTTCCGAGACAGCAAGGTCGTAGCTCATGAACCGGAAATCTCCCACACTGCACTATCTTTCACAGCTCCCGGCAGGGCGGACCGGACCTCTCGCAGAAGTGTCTGGTAATCCTCGCCGTAGGCGGCCACGGCCGCGTACACCGCGTCCAGGGCTGCCTGGAGCGGGTCGGGTTCGGCCGCGCCGAGCAGCGCGGGCAGGGCCATGTGGGGCTGGGACATCCGCAGGGACGGGTCCGGCTCGCCGAGGGTAACCCTCGTCGTGTACGGCATCGCTTCCCCGGGCTGCGGTGTCGGTGGTACGGCACGGTCCGGCGGCTTCACCAGGACGGCCGCGGGACCTGTGATCCGTGGGAGGGACATGGGCTTGGGCATCGGCGTGTGCGCGTCGCTGCGGGCGGGTGGCTGGAAGGGGGGCCGCTTGGGCGGGACGGCCCGGCCGACGGTTCTGTCGGGGACTTGTGGGTCCGCTTCCAGAGTCCGCCAGGCATGGGCCGGGGCGTCGAGGGGCGGCGGCAGCGGGCGGCCCTCGGCCAGGGCGGTGAGCCCTGCGGCGATCCACTCGAGGTCGGTGAGCCCGGCCGCCTCACAGCCGCGGCGTGCGGCCAACAGCGCTGTCGCCCGCTGGGTCTCGGGCGTGGCGGCGTCGATGGCGTGGACGAGGGCAGGGTCGAAGGCGAGCAGGCCGCGCACGTTGCCACCGACCTCGCGCAGGGCGCGGCTCGGCGATCGTCCGCCCCACTGCCATCGTTCGTGGGCGAGCCGGCGTTCTTCCTCGGCTTGTTCCCGCGCGAGGCGGGCCTGGCGTTCGGCTTCGGCGCGTTCGGCCGGTGTAGGTGGAGCGGGCTGCCGACGGGCGTAGTCGTGCCAGTACGCGGCAGTCGCCGAGGCCTGTTTCAGGACACGGTCCGGTGCGGGTGGAGCGGGCCAGAACTGCAGCAAGTAGCAGTCCAGTTGCGGCTCGTCGTCCAGCCGGGTGTCCTGCTGGTGTGCCTCGTCCAGGCCCTGGGCGCAGTAGCGCACCCGGTAGTCCGTCTCTTCCAAGTCCAGCTCCCAGGAGGCTTCCGCTGCCCACTGCACGAGAGCGCTGCTGGCCGAGACGGGCCGGAAGGAGGCCTCCACGACGTCCTCCCACGCCGGATCCAGCGGCGGGGCTTGGTCGTGCACCTCGACGGTGAAGCCGACGCTGCCCGTGTGCAGCCCGGTCGACAACCACAGTGCGCCTGTCACCGCGGCCCCGCACAGCCCGGCGCTCTGGCCGGCAAAAGACTCCTGGAGGTCCGGGCCGAAGCTGTCCGGATCACTCACGACATAGATCTGACCGTAGTCAATGTGGACTTCGCCCTCAACTGGCCTGCGCACCCTCATCCCCTCGTCGCCGGGAACGCGTGATACCTGGCAATTTACGGCACGGCACTGACATGGTGCCGCGCTGATCCCAGCCTCGCCAACGACCTGACCCGCGATTAGTCTCACCGAGTTCTCATCGGTGGTTGAGTCAAGAATTCTTCGACCAGGTAGTCGGACCGACTCGGCCCGGTGCCAACCCGGCCGCGTTCACCATCGGACCAGATCCATGGACCTGCGAGCGAGCCAGTCCATGAACGACACAGGCTGACCGCCCAGTTCCAGAGGAAGGATCTGGTCGCAGGTGGCCCGGCCGTCGAACCACAGTGAGCCCCGGTACGGACCGGAGACAACAAGCAGGGTCGAGAAGCCACAGCCATTGTCCTGGATGAAAACAGCGCCGGACGTCTTGCGCTCCTGGAACACCTCGTACTCGGCGTCCCACTGCTCCCATGCCGCTTGGTAGGCATTGTGGTCCGGAAAGTCCTGCATCAGCGGCTCGCGCGCGTCCAGCTCATCCTCGTAAGCACGGTAGGAGTCAGGATGCGGGAAGCCAGTAGTGAGCAAGTCGTAGTTGGTGCTTGAGTCTCCATGCCAGCCCCAGCCTGCCGCGGATCGGCATAGCCGATTCACCGCGCCGCCGGCGCTCCGCCGGAGCAAGTACTCTCGATACTGATCCGGAAACGTGATGCCCAGCTCCGCCTCCGCTTCGCAGATCTCCGCTTCGGACAGCGGCGGCGGGGAGGCGATCTGCCTCGCGCGTGGGCAGCTGAGCTCCTCAACGCGCCGCCCCTGAGCCACACGTTGGTCTTCCGCCATCCAATCGGTCGTCATACAGGTGAGGGTAGACGCGAGCGAGCGGTCAGGACTCTGCCGTGACATGGATGCTCCTCGCCAGGTTCTTGAGGTGTGAAGATTAAGCAAGTTCGTGCCGTTATGTCGCACCGTGCGTTGTGCGACATAACGGCTCAGCATTTGGAGGAGTTGATCGCCGAGCTCGCGGCACGCTGGGACGCACGGTGCGAATCAGTCCGGCACGATCGGCGGCACGGAGCCCGGAAGCGTAAAGCCGGCGCCGGGCCGAAGTACGAGCTGGTCTTCACCGACCGAATCCTGGCGACGCTTGTCCGCCTGCGGACGGGACTCACCCACGAGGCACTCGGAGTGATCTACGAGGTGGGTTCTTCCACCATCGGACGGGCGATCAGCGAGATTTGTTCGCTGCTGACCGCGCGTGGATTCGCAGTGCCGGACCGACCCGGCCCTTGGCCTACGGACGCTGGAGGACGTGTTCGCCTATGCCACGGCCGAGAACGTCACGCTGAGGATCGACAGCACCGAGACCGTCGAAGAACTGGTGGTCCTGCGCCACCCCATACCCGAACCGGGCACCGTCTCCCTCGAGGACTTCCACCCCGACGACGCCTGCGAGCAGGTGGAGCAAGCAGCGCAAGGACGAGGCCCTGCGGCTTAGAGGCCCCAACAAAGCCGTTGGACGTGGCGGTGGGTGATCACGCAGACGGCGAGTCCGAGGAATGCTTCGTGGATGTTGTCGCGTCTCTCCCAGCGGATGCGGAAGCGGCGGAAGCCGTGGAGCCAGGCGATCGTGTGCTCGACGACGTAGCGGAAAATGCCCAGGCCAGTGCCATGTGGCTCGCCTCTCTTCGCGATCACGGGCCGGATGCCTCGCTGCCAGAGGAGACTGCGGTACTTGTCGTGGTCGTAGCCGCGGTCGGCCAGCAGCGCGTCGGGGCGTCGGCGGGGTCTGCCGACCCGGCCCGCGACGGTGGGAATCTTGTCGAGTAGCGGCTCGAGTGGGGTGACGTCGTTGCGGTTTCCGCCGGTCAGCGACACCGCGAGCGGGATGCCCTGTCCGTCGACGATGAGGTGGTGCTTGCTGCCCGGACGTGCGCGGTCGACCGGGCTGGGCCCGCTTTTGGGCCCCGTCGGGCGGCCCGAACGTGCGAGGAGTCGATCACCGCCCGCTCCCAGTCCAGCTGGTTCTTCGACCGCAGCTCGTTCAGCAGCAGCTGATGGAGCTGGTCCCAGACGCCGGCCTCGTTCCAGGCCGCAAGGCGCCGCCAGCAGGTCACGCCCGAGCCGAAACCGAGTTCCTGGGGCAGGTACTCCCACTGGATGCCGGTGTGCAGAACGAAGAGGATCCCGCACAGGGCCTGCCGGTCCGGCACCCGCGGTCTGCCCTCGGCCCTCTTCGAACCTGGTTTCGGCAGTAACGGCTCGATCAGCGACCACAGTTCATCCGACACGATCCACGGCCGCGACTGACGGTTTCCCATACCCAGACCTACGAGCAGAGAGGCCGACAATCTCATGATCAGCAGCTTTTGTTGGAGCCAGTAAGGGCCCGGTGTCCGTTGACAGCGAAGCTAGTCCGGCTGAAGGCCCTGACCTGCGAGGACTAACTCCGATGTCAACGCAGTTGCATGGCGCCGCTGACGCTACGACCCTGCGACCTGCGGCGACTGGACTGGATGGCAAGGGCGCCTGCGGACTGGGGTGACTGATGTGGGTTCTCTCAGTTCATGTCCGATCTTGAAACGCGACTCCCTTCAGAGTGTTGTCGACGGAGTAGGTCAGCATCGTCTTCTCGCTGAGGATGGCAGGGTGAGTGGCGCACGGCGGTTCAGGCCACGAGCAGGCGCAGGCCCAGCTCCGCCGCGTCGAGGGCGATGAGGTCCCCGTTGCGCTCGGCCCACCGGCCCGAGGAAAGGTCGTCGCGGAGGATGTCCACCGCCCGCTGTTCGGCCTGCGGCCCGACTCTGGTCCATACCGATACCGCGCGGCGCACGCGCTCGTCGAGATACGCCTCGGGCCGGCGCCAGTGGGCTTCGAAGAAGCCGTCGGCGCAGTCCCACGGAATGAGCACCGGCTCCGCGTGCCCTCGATCGCGTGGGCCATGTCGGCCAGTGAGGGCCAGTCGGCGAGAAGGTCGGCGAATTCAGGCAGGTAGTCGCGGGTGAGCCAGAACCGCTCAAGCCAGCCCGTCGTGCTGGCGTCGTAGGTGAACACCACCACGCGGCGGGCCACCCGTCGCATCTCGCGCAGCCCGGCGACCAGGTCCGGCCAGTGATGAACGGTACTGATGGCCATTGCGGCGTCGAAGGACTGGTCGGGGAACGGCAGTTTCTCTGCGCTGGCGGCCACGCACGGCGCCGCGCCTGCGGGACGCTGGGCCCGCATCACCGCTGACGGTTCCACCGCCGTGACCTTTCGGTCGGTGGGTTCGTAGGAGCCGGTGCCAGCCCCGACGTTCAGTACCGTCCGGGCGTCCCCGAGCGCGTCCCAGATCCGTGCGGCGATTCGCGGCTCGGTGCGCCGTGTGGCCGGATAGGCGGACCCGATGGTCTCGTACAACTGCGGTCCGAACACCTTCAGTTGGTCCTCTGGCGTCGCCTTGATCCCCATGGCACGTTCCTCCAGCTCTTTGTCGATTGCCGCCACCACGGCGGCATAGTGCGGTCGCATTGTTCCTGCAGCAGGCCGCGCAGTCGGCGCAGGTGCGCGACCGCGTCGGTGGCCGGGTCGTCCACCAGGGCCGCGATGTCGCGCAGTCCGAAGCCCAGGCACCGGTAGCCGAGCACGTCCCGCAGCCGCTCTACGCCGCTCGCCGAGTGGGCCCGGTATCCGGCCGCGGTCCGCGCGGACGGTTTCACGAGGCTGATCTCGTCGTAGTGGTGCAGTGTGCGGACGCTCACCTCGGCCAGCTCGGCCACGCGTCCCACGGTCAGGTGTTCGTCCACGTTCCTGACCATGCGGCATGACGCCGCGTGAGGGTCAAGCACTCCGTTCCGCGTACCGGGCCTGGCGCCCCTGCCTGGCGACCAGCTGCTTCGGGCTGCCGAGCGATCGTGGTGCTACTCGGTGCGTAGTGCGGTGGCCGTACGGGTCCTGGCCGCCCAGCCCGCCGGGACCAGTGCACCCAGCACGGCGAGCATCACTCCACCAAGTCCCAGCAGAAGCAGCCGAGTCGGCCCGTACACATCGAGCACTGACGACGGCATGGTGGTGCCCACGGCGCGTGCCATGACCGGCATGACGAGGCCGTGCAGCACGTACCCCACCGGCACGCCCAGCAGCCCGCCGATCACACCGATCGCGGCCACCGAGGTGAGCACCAGGCTCACGGTCTGCCGCGGCGTCATGCCGATCGCCTTGCAGACGCCCAGGTCGTGGACGCGTTCCCGGGTGTCGAGAACAACGGAGTTGAGCACGCCGAGGCCGGCTACGGCGACCAGCATGAGGGTGAGCAGCCCGGCCATCGCTTGCATGATGAGGATGACGCCCTTCTGCTCCGCCGGGGGGACGGTCGTGGCGCCGCCGCCCAGCGGCCGCACCACCGACGCGAGCTTCTGGGCGTAGTCGTCCGCCGAGACCCCGGCTTGCACTGTGATGAGGAACGTACTGGGCTCGGCAGGCGGGAAGTCGGCCATGTCCGCGTGGATTTCCAGCTGGTTGCCCGACGTGTCGAAGGACTCGCCCACGATCTTCAGGTCGGCGTTCTCCTTCTCGTAGGTAACCCGCACGGTGTCGCCGACCTTGGCGCTGGTCCGCTCCAGGAAGCGGGTGGGTACCACGACCTGACCTTTACCAGTGAGCCAGCGCCCGGAGAGCATCTCGTAGCTGCCGTCGTGTGAATCGCCCTCGTAGAGGCTGGCCTGAACCGAACCGGAGACGCCGGCCACGACGACCTCGGTCTGGAGTTTGCCGTAGTACGAGTCCAGGCCGGCCTGGGACTTGATGGCGGAGCGCACCTTCGCCGGGTCGGCGACCTTGGCCTTGGTCGGGCTCGGCATGCTGCCGGCCTCGGAAGACGGGCTCGCCTCACCGTCCACGACGGGAGGCGGCGGGGGCGCGATGTTGTTCAGCCTGACCGTCGTCACGGTGACCGAGGCATGGCTCTCGGGGTCCTGTGACGTGCTGATCGTGCCCAGGGACGAGCTCAGCCCCACCGCGAAGGTCACGGCGATCGTGCCGAACGCCACCGCGAGCAGCATCGCGAGGGCGCGGATCGGATGCGCGAAGGGAGTCGCGAGACCGTAGGTCACCGGTCGCGGCATCGGCAGCCGCCCCAACACCCGGTGTGCCCGCTGCCCGCGCCCCGCACGTGGCGCCCGACCGACCGCGATGGCCTCGACCGTGTGAAGCTTTCCGGCCCGACGTGCGGGAACCAGCGCCGCGAGCCCCACGACGAGTAGGGCCGCGGCCGGTACTGCTACATCCACCCACCAGGCCACCGAAAGCGACACGGTGCCGTACACCGACTCCGTTTCGGCCAGCATCGGCACGGCCAGGAGGTTGCCCAGCAGGACCCCCAGGACGATGCCGGCGACGGCTGGGACCATCGCCTGGGCCATATAGGCGCGGACGACCTCGGACGGAGTGAAGCCGATGGCCTTGAGGATGCCGATCCTGCGCAGACCGGTGCCGACCGCACCGCTGACCACGCTGCTGACGATGATCACCGACATCACGATGCCGAGCACACCGAAAGCCATCACGAACGGGACGGTCGCTGCCGCACCCTGATCCGCGGCGCGCTTGGTGTCCAGCCAGGACTGCGTACCCAGCAGTGCTCCGGAGCCCGTGGCGGAGGCGAGCTTCATCCGGGCGGCGAGGATTTGCTGCTTCGTGGCCGCGGAGTCGAAGCGGTAGAGCATCTGATGCGTGACGGGATGGCCCTGCGACGCCACCGCGTCGACCTGCGCCGGGGTGGCCCAGGAGTCGGCGGTCTTGCTGGTAGACAGGGCGAAACCGACGACCTTGAGGGCCGGGGCGTTCGCGGTGCCCGACGTCCTGAGGGCGGAACCGATCTCGGTGCCTGGCCCCTCGAACGACGTGCTGAGCACGATCTCGCCCGGCTTCTGCACCCACCGGCCGGACTTCAGCTCCACCCGGTCCACGGCACTGTCCGCACCGGACCGCCCGACCAGGGTCAGCGTCGGAAACCGGAAGCCTGTCTGATCCACCGGGCGGAACGCCGTGGAGGAATACGGTCCCGCACTCGCAGTGACGCCGTCCAGCTCTCCGGTCGCCGCCAGCTTCGCCGTGCTCACCTTGGCAGGATCGAACTGTGCGGTGATGTGCGCGCCACGCTGCTTCGTGAAGGCATGGTCGAAGGGCGCGGCCGCGGCGACCATCAGCGACCCGGAAACCACGGCCGAAGACACGGCCATCATCGTGGCGATGGCGATCACCACGGTCTGCACCCGTCGTCGGCTCACCCCGGAGCGCACGACCCGGCTCAGCGCGCTGGTGCCGAACAGGCTCATCGGACGGCCTGCGCGTACGTATCGCGGGCAAGGTAACCGTCGACCAGGTGGATCGTGCGGCTCGCGACCGTCTCGGCCAGTGATAGGTCATGCGTCACCAGCACGATGGTCTGGCCGCCGCGGTGCAGCTCCATCAGCAGGTTGCGGACGTCGCGGCCCGAGGCCGTGTCGAGCGCACCGGTGGGCTCGTCGGCGAGCAGCAGCTCTGGCCGGTTGATCAACGCCCTGGCGACACCGACTCGCTGGCGTTCACCCCCGGACAGTCGGCCCGGGTATGCACGGGCGTGCTTCTGGATGCCCAGCATCTCCATGAGTTCGCCCGCGCGGGACGCGGACTCGCGCCGACCGGTCCCGGTCAGCTGCGCCGGGAGCTGGATGTTGTCGGTGACGGTGAGGTCGTCGAGGAGATTGAAGAACTGGAAGGCCATGCCGATGTGGGCGCGACGGAACTTGGCGAGGGCGTGCTCGCTCAACTGGTCGATCCGCCGCCCGGCCACGATCACGGCGCCGTCCGTCGGCTTGTCCAGGCCGGCGACAAGGTTCAGCAGCGTGGACTTGCCGCTGCCCGAAGGCCCCGTTACGGCAAGGGCCTCGCCCCTTGCGACGCTGAGTGTGAGCGGTCCGAGCGCGGGCGCGTCGGCGCTGTCGTAGCGCTTCGCCACACGCTCCAGTTCGATCACTTGATTCATACGAGAGGCCCGTCCTTACGGTCGCGAGAGGCGCATGCCGTTGCCGGCCCTGTGAACCTAGGGGCCGCTACCGGCGGGGCGCGTCGGCCGTTGAACCGATATCAACCCGTTCCCTCGGACGAAGCGGCCGCAGACTCCTACCTGAGGATGAGGACCCGAGGACGGTGCCCTGGTCAGTCAGGCGGACGTGGGCCGGGTACAAGACCCAGCACAATGTGCGGATGGAGACGGAAGACTGGCGCGGCAGGCAGCGACAACTCCTTGACGCCCTGTGCCCCGAGGCGAAGGCCGCCCCGCTGTCCAGACGAGCGGTACGCGCCGATGTGGCGCTGGCGATCGTCCTGACCGTCGCTGCTCTGTACGTCGCGGTCCGCTACCCCGGCGACGGGCCGGTGACCATCAATCCACCCAAGATCGACGTCGGCACGGGGATTCCGGCCCCGCCGCCGCCCGGCCCTGATCAGGCACCCGTGGAGGAAGACTTTCCTCCTGTGCCATGGGTCCTGGTCCTCGTGTCGACGCTGCCCCTCGTCCTCCGGCGCCGCTACCCACTGGCCGTCTTCGCAACAGTGCTGGGCGCGAGCCTGGCCATCGGCAGTTCCGCCTCCTGGATCACCGTCCTGGCCTGCGTCAGCGCCGCCTACAGTGCCGTCGTGTACAGCCGATACCGGATCTTGTCGATCGTCGTCCTGGTGATCGCCGCCGTGTTGTCCGGCTTCGCCTTCCGCCATGCGGATCCGGTAGTCCCAGGATGGTCCAGCCCGGGATTCGTGCTGCTGGTGGCCGGGATGCTGGCCAGCCTCGTCCGTTTCCTGCAACTGCGACTGGCCTCCAGCAGGGACCGCGTCACCGAACTGCAGGAGGCTCAGGAGCAGTCCATGCGACGGGCCGTTGAGGAGGAGCGTGCCCGCATCGCCGCCGAGCTGCATGACGTCGTCACGCACAATGTGAGCGTGATGGTGATCCAGGCGGGCGCGGCACGCAAAGTGATGGACGTGATGCCGGAGCAATCCAAGGAAGCTTTGCTGGCCGTCGAGGCAGGCGGCCGGGCCGCTATGGCAGAACTGCGCCATGTGATGGGCCTGTTGGCAGCCACGGACCAGGAGAAGCCCGACGACGTCCTGGAGCCCCAGCCCGGGCTTGCGCAGCTCGACGCGCTGGTCGAGCGGGTTCGCGCTGCCGGGACGCCCGTGAGCGTCGAACTGTCGCTGCCGCCGCAACCGCTGCCACCAGGCGTGGACCTCGCGGCGTACCGTGTCGTGCAGGAAGCGTTGACCAACACCATCAAACACGCACGCGGCGCGGCGGCGACCCTCTCCATCGGCTACACCGACACCAGTCTGCAGATCGAGGTCACGAACACCGGCGGCGCGAAGGGCTCCCCACCGGTGGAGAGCAACGGCCGTGGCCACCTGGGGCTGCGTGAGCGACTAGCCGTCTATGAGGGCGAGCTGACGGCCGGGCCGACACACGCCGGCGGCTACCGGGTCACGGCCCGTATCCCGCGGAGCGCGGCATGACGGCGGACAGGCCGCCGCTGCGCGTGGTCATCGCGGACGACCAGGCCCTCGTGCGCACCGGCTTCAAGATGATTCTGGCCGCGGACGGCATCGAGGTGACCGCTGAGGCGGCTGACGGGGCCAAGGCTGTCGCAGCGGTCCGTCGCGAGCGGCCTGACGTCGTCCTCATGGACATCCGGATGCCGGAGATGGACGGTATCGAGGCCACCCGGCGCATCCTCCGCAGTGACGATCTACAGCAGACCCGGGTCATCATCCTCACCACATACGACCTCGATCACTACGTCTACGCCGCCCTCACGGCCGGCGCCAGCGGCTTCCTGCTCAAGGACGTCTCTTCGGAACACCTGGTGGCTGCTCTGCACCTGGTGCAGTCCGGCGATGCTCTCCTCGCGCCCACGATCACCCGCCGACTGATAGAACGCTTCGCCAAGCACGACGAACCACAGACCATCGCCCCGCACCGTGACCTGGCCACCCTGACCCCGCGTGAACTCGAGGTACTGCGCCTGCTCGCGACGGGCCTCAGCAACGCCGAACTCGCCTCCCGGCTCTTCCTCAGTCCGACCACGATCAAGAGCCACATCGGCCGCATCCTGTCCAAGCTGGACCTGCGCGACCGTGTCCAAGCCGTCGTCTTCGCCTACGAGACGGGACTGATCGCCCCAGGAGGGGGCGCCCCGAACGTGGACGGGTGATCACGTACGAAGCCGAACGCCCAGGACTGCTGGCCTCACTGTGCTGATCGCCCCTTTTGCCAGTGGAATGCGATCGGATCTGTCCACCGCACATCTGCGCCACCTGAGCGGCGAACTCGTCTCCCGGCTAGGGGAGGCCGGTAGTCGGCGGCAGCGCGCCTGACTGCAAGACAGCAGGCCCTGTTCGCTCTCGCCCGCCTGCGTCGCGGTGATACCAATGCGCAGCTTGCGGCCAGGTTCGGATTGGGATCGCGGCCGGTTCGTGGCCGGTTGGTCGTTGGTGGACAGTCGACGTGAGATTTCGCCACGGACCTGAGATCTCGCAGATGACAAGAGACAGCAGTCGTCCTTGACGGCGAAGTTGGACGTCATCTCAATTGGTGGTTGCCGGTCGCTGGCAGACGCATTGCGGTGGCTGTTGAATGCCTTGGTGAGCGACTACTGGACGCCTGCCCATGACGCGGTGGAGCACGAGGATGCGGAGACCCTGGCCCGGTTGCTGGCCAATGGTGCCGATCCCAATGAGGTCTTCAGCAACATGACGCTGCTGACGCATGCGATCGACGTCGAGGGCGATGGCTCGCTCCAGAGCGGCCAGCCGTTGGCCGTGCATACCACTGCGGTGCTGCTGGCCTTCGGGGCTGACCCGGAGCTTGTAGATCCTGATGGTCGCACTCCCATGGACATGGCCGATCATTACGACCACGACCTGGCGGTGCAGCTGCTGCGGGCCCACATCAGCGGGCCAAGCGCCGGTAGCAGATGAGGGTGCAGGTGATGCTCGTGAAGGCGAGGAAGTGGTCGGCCTTGCGTTCGTAGCGCCGGTGCAGTCGTCGGCAGCCGGCCAGGCCATGGTGCGTTCGATGGTCCAGCGGTGTCGCCCGAGTCGCTGTGAGTTCTCGACGCCCTTGCGTGCGATGCGGCTCGGATGCCGCGCCGGGACAGCCATTTCCGCAGGTGGTGGTAGTAGTCGTAGCCCTTGTCGGCGTGAAGCTTGCCGGGCTTGCGTCGGCGCGGGACTCGGCGGGGCCGGATCGGGGGTATGCCCTGAATGAGAGGGATCAGGGCCTGGCTGTCGTGGACGGTGGCGCCGGAGATCCCGACCGACAGGGGCAGACCGGTCCGCTCGGTGACCAGATGGATCTATGAGCCGTACTTGCCCCGGTCGACAGGATTCGGACCCGTCAGCTCCCCCCTTTCAGGGCCCGCATGTTCACCGAGTCGATGGCGCGTCTCGACCAGTCCAGGTCGCCGTGGGAGCCGAGTTCGTCAAGGACCAGGCGGTGAAGCTTGGCCCACACCCTGGCCGTCGTCCACTCCGTGAATCTGCGGTGGGCCGTCGCGCCGGACGGCCCGAACAAAGCCGCGGACAGCTGCTGCCACGCGCAGCCCGACGTCGCCACGAACACGATCGCCGCCAGCACCTCCCGGTCGCCGTGGCGACGCCGGCCGCCCCCTTGTGGCCGCGACGGCGCCTCCGGCACCACCCGCTGGAACAGCTCCCACAAATCGTCCGGCACCAGCCGCTCAACAATCCCCACCACGGCCAACAGCCCACTCAGCCAAATGAGATGGATTCTCAAGGCGTCTCCTGTTGATGCCAACCGCGGGTTCTCACTCGGGCGGGTGCTGATCTTCACCGGAAAGGCGGTTGCCCCTGCCGTGACGACGGGGCGCAGTCCTTGGTCGCTCGGGCAAGGACTGCGCCCAGATCAGGAGCCTCCGCCCGGCGGGCTTGCTCGTGCCCGCGCGGCAGGCTCGTCTACCGCGCGCCGTTCACCTCGTTCGCCTTTGGGCCGACCGTTGCGCCGCGTGGTTGACGGTCGCGTCGTAGCCCTCCAGGGTGCCGACCACTTGCGAGCCCTGGGCCTCGCTGCCACCGGGTTCATACAGTGTGACCGGCTCTTGCAGTGTCCAGGGCTGGTTGACCGGCGGGAACGACTCGACGTTGTCCGACCTCAGCGTCGCGTACGTCGCCGTGTCCATGGACGCGACGACGGTCTCCTCCCCTGTGGCCTTGTCGGTCATCGTGGCCGTGAGGGACAGGTGGACGCGCAGCAGCCCGGCCGACGTCAGGGTGCTGAGCGGCGTCGGCGTCTCGTTCGACAGAGTCAGGGCGATGATGGTGCCGCTGTTGGGGGTGGTCGGGTTCAGGTCCGCTTCCGTCCTGAACCCCTGGACCTCCAGGGCGGCTTCGTCTGTGGTGCTCGTCCGCACCACAAGGCCGATGCCGCCCTTGAAGTCGAGCGTGAGGGCTCCCAGCATGTTCAGCTTCAGCGGCACGTTGGGGGCGTACATGCTGCACGGGACTTCTGTTCCCACCGGCGGCAGGTCCCAGGCGGCTTTCCCTGCCCGCGAGGACGCCGGAACCGCATGAGCGCTGTCTGAGAGCAGCACTCCGGTACCGACCGCCGCTACTGCGGCCGCCGCCCCTCAAGAACCCGCGACGGTCCCTCTCGACACTGGCCATTGCACGTTCCGTCATCCGACCGGTCTCCACTTCTCCGCTGTGACTGGGCCACCCGGCCGCCTCGAGGACGACGGCGCCGAGGCTGAACACGGTCGCGGCCACGAGAAGGGCGAGATCCCCAGACGATCAGAAGGAGAACGCCTGATCCGGGCACCAGACACGGCCGCTCCTCGCGAGGAGTAGCGCGGTCAGGTCCGGCGCGCCCTGCAGGCCGGGCCCCCGCTTGGACTGGGCCTCCTGCTGCTCGGTGATTCGACACCAACGAGCTGTTCAGGAGGCCTTGTCCGTATGCGCCAAGCGCCTCACGATCACGCAATCTGGGCTCCCGTTCGACGCACACCCCTCAAGATCGGGAAGACGACGGCTTCGTATCAACACCAACGAGTGACAGACCGTTCCCTACACCCCTCGCTGGTGTTTACACGGTGACGCACAGATAAACAGGCGACGGGCAGGACAGGAGGAGGCGCGGGCGTGGTCGGCAGTATGGCGGAAGTCGTGCTGCGGGAGCCGGAGCCGTCGGTCGAGCGGCTCCCGGAGTGACATCTTGCGGCTGCGCGTGACTGGCTCGGACGCCCGGGGCCGGGATCCCGGGGTTCAGGCGCGGGCGGCGCGGGTCGCGGCGGTCGGCATCTTCGAAGGTGATGTCCGTCGCGAGTACGTAAGGGCCGTTGTTGTGTGAGCTTGGCGTGATGTCGGAGAACGGGCTGGGGGCGGCCGGGCGACAGGCGCAGGACTGAGTCGGTCAGCACGTGGAGTTGCTTGAGACGCGAGCCTCCCGCGCGAGTGGCCTTCAGACGGATGAACGCGGGCAGCGCCGCAGGGCCTCTCGCAGCGAGGAAACAGGAGATCCAGGCATGAGGCAGGCGGCGGAAGACGCGGCGGAGTCGGCCCTTCCCGAGGAGTTGGTGGCCCTGCTGATCGGCCACCTTAATGTGCAGGCGGATGCCGGCGAGTTCTCCGGCAGGACGACGTTCGAGAGTCTCGGCCTGGACTCGCTGTCGCTGATGGAGTTGGTGGTGGCGGCGGAGGAGGAGTACGGGATCGTCCTGCCCGAGAACGCCCTGGACCTGCGCCCGTCTTCGACCCTGGGCGAGGCGGCTCGGGCGTTCGAGCATGCGCGTTGAGATCGCGGTCACCGGGCTGGGGCTGGTGACTCCGGCCGGGCATACGGTGGAGGCGAACTGGGCGGCTTTGTGCCAGGGGCGCTCGCTGGCCGCGACAGACCCCGACCTGGCGGAACTGCCGGTCGACTTCTCCTGCCGGGTGACGGACTTCGACGCCGAGACGGAGCTCGGCCGGGGGTCAGCGCGGCGTGTGGACCGCTTCATCCAGTTCGCCCTCGTCGCCGCCCGGCGGGCCGTCGCGGACGCAGGCCTCGATCGTCGTACCTGGGAAGCGGAGCGGGTCGGTGTCGTGCTGGGCGTGGGATCGAACAGTTTGAGTGCGTACGTCACCGAGTTCGGTCACCTCGGCGCCGGGCGGCCGGAGCGGGTCTCGCCACTCGCGCTCCCGCGCAGCGTTCCGAGCATGGCCGCGGGCGAGGTCGCCATCGACCTGGGCGTGCGCGGTCCCAACTTCACCACCGCCAGCGCCTGTGCGTCGGGCGCCACCGCGATCGGGGTGGCCCGGGACCTGCTGCGGTCGGGTACCTGTGACATCGTGCTGGCGGGCGGGAGTGAGTCGGCTCGCTCGCGCATGACGGCCACGTGCTTCACGCGGATGCGGGCGCTGTCCCGGCGCAGGGCTGAACCGGACCTGGCCAGCCGGCCGTTCGATGCGCAACGTGACGGCTTCGTCCTGGGCGAGGGTGCCGGCATCCTCGTCCTCGAACGCGCCTGCGCGGCTCGGGCCCGCCGGGCTCCTGTCCTGGCGCTGCTGCGGGGTTACGGGGCCGGCGCCGATGCGCACCATCCCATCGCCCCGCACCCGCAGGGCGACGGCGCGGTCCGCGCTATCCACACGGCTCTCGCGGACGCCGGGTGCGGGCCGGGGAACGTCGGCCACGTCAACGCGCACGGTACCTCCACCCCGCTGAATGACGCGGCCGAGGCACGAGCGCTCGTCCGCGTCTTCGGTGACGATGGGCCGCCGGTCACCGCGTCCAAGGGCGTGATCGGGCACGCGCTGGGGGCGGCCGGGGCGATCCAGGCGGCGTACACGGTTCTCGCGCTGCGCCATGCGGCCGTCCCGCCGGTGGCGAACTTCGATGGCCAGGACGGGGACCGCAAGCTGGACATCGTCGCCGGGCGTCCCCGCCCCACGCGCGGCGAGGCGGGGATCAGTTGCTCCTTCGGCTTCGGCGGCCAGAACGCCGTTCTGCTGTTCACGGCTTCCTAGTGGGAGCCAGACGAAGCATCCGGATCGGACGCAAGACGGAGGCACACGGATGGGTGCGCCTGCGGCGCCGGGCCTGGCGGGCGGTGGTGGGTGCCCTGCTGGCGGCGGTGTGCGCCGGGGTGCTGGCCCCGGTTGCCTTTTCGGCGCTGAGCACGGGCGGCGCGGTTGCGACGGACACGGAGGCGACGCGTGCCAGACGGCAGGCAGAGCGGCTCGGCGTGCCCTCGCCCGATCTGTTTCTGGCCGTTTCACATCGTACCGGCGATGAACGTGAGGCCCGCGTCCGGGACGGCACCACAGCGGTGGTGGAGAAGTTGGCCGGGCAGCGTGACGTGAAGACCGTGTGGTCGGCACAGACCACCGGTGACACGTGGCTGCGCTCCAAGGACGGAAGGACCCAGTTGGTCGCCGTACGGCTGAAGGGGACGGACAAGGAACGTAAGCAGGTGGTGCCCGATGTGGTGGCGGTGGCCCGATCGGCCGTCCCGAGAATGCGGGTGGAGCCCAGCGGCGAGGTGTGGGCCAACCGGGAGATCGACGAGACCATCGAGCGCGATCTGAGCCGGGCCGAACTGCTGGCCGCGCCGGTACTCTTCGTCGTCCTGGTCTTCGTCTACGGGTCCGTGGTGTCCGCGCTGCTGCCCGTGGTCGTGGCTGCGCTGGCCATCGGCTGCACCATCCCTGTTCTGGGCCTGCTGGCGCAGGTGACCGACGTTTCACGGGTCGCGGTGAACGCCGCCTCGGCGATTGGTTTCGGCCTGGCCGTCGACTACAGCCTCTTCCTGATGGCCCGCGTACGGGAGGAGACCGCGCGGGGCGCGGACCTTCACACGGCGCTGGCGGCCGCCCGCCGCTCCAGCGGCCGTTCGGTCGCATTCTCCGCCGCTGCCGTCACCGTATGCCTCGCCAGCGCCTTGCTGGTGCCGGTGCCGATGCTACGCGCACTGTCCCTGGCAGGCATGATCGTCACCGTGCTGGCGGCGCTGGTCGCCCTGACCGTGCTGCCCGCCTGTCTGCGGCTGCTCGGCCCCCGGGCCCAGGCGTGCGACCCGCTGGCGCGGTGGCGGCGTGCCCATACCGGGGACGTGAGTCGCTTCTGGCATCGCACGGCGTCCACGGTCACCGCACGGCCCCTCCTGGCGGGCGGCCTGGCGGTGCTGCTGCTGACCCTCCTGGCCCTGCCCTTCACCCACGCACAGCTCGGCGTTGTGGACGAACGCACGCTGCCTTCGTCGGCTCCGGCTGCCGCCGCGGCCGAGCGTGTACGCGCAGAGTTCACCGCGCCACCGGAGCGGCTCCTCACCGTGATCGTCACCGGACCGCGGGCGACGGACGGTGCACCGGCTTACGGCGACCGACTCGCCCGTGTCCCGGGCATCACTGGTGTCCGCGTGGCGCGTGTGGCTCCGTCCGGTGAGGCCGTCGTGCTGCTGGCGGCCACGTCCGCCGCGCCCGGCACGCCGAAGGCGGACATCGCGGTACGCAAGGTACGGCAAACTCCCGCCCCGGGAAGCGTGGTGGTAGGCGGGCGAGCCGCGGAGGTCGTCGACACGGCGGACGCCGTCCTCGGCGCCCTCCCGTGGTGCCTGTTTCTGCTGGCTGTGGGGCTCCTGACCCTCCTCAGCGCCTTCACCCGTACCCTGGTTGCCCCCCTGAAAGCTTTGATCGTGGCCGCCGTCAGCCTCGGGGCGAGCCTCGGCGCGCTCGTCGTTCTCTTCCAGGACGGCCACGGCAGCGCAGCACTCGGCCACTTCACGGCGACGGGAACGCTGGACGCCTCGACCCTGCTGTTCGTCCTGTTCATCGCGCTCGCCCTGTCAGTGGACTACGAGGTCTTCCTGCTCGGCCGTATCCGGGAGGAGTACGACCGCTGCAGAGACAACCGCACCTCGATCATCGAGGGCGTCGCCCGCACCGGCCGACTGATGACGTCCGCTGCGGCAGCCGTGGCGATTTCGACCGCGGCCATGGCCACCTCCCACGTCGCCCTACTCAAGTTCATCGGCATCGGCGTCGCACTCGGCGCGCTCGTGGACGCCGTCCTGGTGCGGGGAGTTCTGGTGCCCGCCGTCATGGCGGCCCTTGGACCGGCGAACTGGTGGGCTCCGGCCCGCATCGGGTCTCCGTTGTTGATCACTACACCTGTGAAGAAAGGCGGAAGCTGATGCCGACGCGTCAGGCGACACATGACCACACCCGGCAGTCAGGGGCCGCCGGCCCACAGGTGGTGACGATCCAGACGGCCTTCCCGCCGTATCAATACCGGCAGGAAGACATCCTGGCCGCCCTGGCCCGCACGACGCTGCTGGAGTCCGAGATGGGCGCTCTGGTCCTCCGTAAGATCCATGCCAGCTCGGGTGTGGAGACCCGCTCGCTGTCCCTGCCGTTGGAGAAACTCGTCGATCTCGCCCGCCGGGAGGACTTCACCGAGCAGAACCGCGTCTGGCTCGACACCGCCATGGACCTGGGGGAACGGGCGCTGATCGGCGCGCTGCGCACCGCAGGCGTCCAGCCGGAGGAGGTCGACGCGGTGATCAGCACCACCGTCACCGGGCTGGCCGTGCCGTCGCTGGAAGCTCGGCTCGCCCACCGGGTCGGGCTACGGCCGGACGTCAAACGTATCCCGCTGTTCGGCAGCGGCTGCGCCGGAGGCGCCGCAGGTCTGGCCCGGCTCCATGACTACCTACTGGCCCACCCCGACCAAGTGGCCGTCCTGCTCGCCGTGGAACTGTGCACACTGGCGCACCAGCTCAAGGACGGCTCCGTGGCGAACATCGTCGCCGGCAGCCTCTTCGGGGACGGCGCGGCCGCCGTCGTGGCCTTCGGATCCCAGCGGGACGGTTGCCCCGCCGGGCCTGAGCTGGTGGACACTCACAGCCTGCTGGTCCCCGGCACCGAGGACGTCCTTGGCTGGGACATCGGCTCCCACGGCTTCCGGATCCTGCTGTCGCCCGAGGTCCCGACGCTCACGGAGAAGCACTTGCCCACGGCCGTCCAAGGGCTCCTCTCGCGGCACGCACTGTCGCCGAGCCAGATCGCGAGCTGGATCATCCACGGTGGCGGACCGAAGGTCTTCACCGCTGTACAGCAGGCCCTGGGCGTGCAACCCGGCGCCTTGGAGCTCACCCGGCGCTCCGTGGCCGAGCGGGGCAACCTCTCGTCCGTCTCCGTACTGGACATCCTGCACGCGGCCATGGAAACACCGCCCCCCGCGAACACACTCGGCCTGGTCGCCGCCATGGGACCGGGGTTCGCCATCGAACTGGTTCTCCTCCGCTGGTAGGGGCCGCCCGCCGCCACCGAAACCTGCCGACCGCAAGACAAGAAAGGTGTCACGGACCGTGCCCGCCATCCCCGCAGACGTACGCATCTTGATCGACCTCGAACCGGTGGTCGCCGACGCTCTCGACACCCACTTCCGGACTACCGTCGACTGGTACCCGCACCAGTACGTCCCGTGGAGCCAGGGCCGTGACTACGACGGTCTCCTCGAAGGGGAACCATGGGACCCCTCCCAGCAGAAACTGAAGGCGGCCGCTCGGGACGGCCTCCTCTACAGTCTGCTCACCGAAGAAAACCTGCCTAGTTACCACCGGGTGATTGGGGAAATGCTGTCGCTCGACGGCCCTTGGGGTGTCTGGGTCAATCGATGGACCATGGAGGAGGCCAGGCACGGCACCGCCATCCGTGACTACCTCGTCGTCACCCGCAGTGCCGATCCGGTGCTTCTGGAGGACGCCCGCGCCGCGCATATGCAGCACGGCTACGAGATCGACTACCGCGGCGACCTCATCGCCTCTCTGGTCTACGTCACCATCCAGGAACTCGGCACCCGCGTCAGCTACCAGGGAATCCGCCGACTGTGCGACGAACCGGCGTGCGGGGCTCTGATGCAACGCATCGCCCACGACGAGAACCGGCACATGCTCTTCTACCGGACCACCCTCCAGGCATGTATGCGAATGCACCCCGACCGAACGCTTCAGGCTGTGGCCAAAGTCCTCAAGTCATTCCGTCCCCCCGGCCACGCCGCACCCGGCTTCGGCCGACTGATCAGCTCCCTGGCCAGGTCGGGCATCCTCTCACCGGAGACCTACTACAAGGACATCGCCCTTCCCTTCGTCCGTATGCTCGGCGCCCTCGACACCACCGGACTTACACCGGTCGGACAGCACGTCCAGGAGGAGATCGCCGCCCACATGGAGGAATCAGCGGACCGTGCCGGCAGGTACCGCGCCCTGGCCGAACGCCTCAACCGACTGGCGACCGCTTAAGACAAAGATTCCGCTGCCCGCGAGAGAAGGACGATCCGACATGTCCCTGGGCTGGGTGACGATCCCCGTAAGTCTGTTCGCTCTCATGACCGCGGTGGCCGTCGTGCGCCTGGTCGAACTGACAACCGCCCGTCGCAACACGCGATGGGCCATCAACCGCGGCGGCATCGAGTACGGGCAACGCCACCACCCCGTCATAATCACCCTTCATGTCTGCCTGCTCGTTGGGACCGTTGCAGAGGTCACCCTCACCGGACGCGCCTTCGTCCCTTTGATCGGCTGGCCGGCGCCGGCCGTCCTCATCCTCGTGCAGGCAGGCCGCGCATGGTGCATGTTCGTGTACCGGCAGATGCCACCGGCGGAGTCCACCCCCACACGTTCGTCCTGGACCCCGCGTCGATGCGGACGAGGTTGCCGGAGATGCCCTTTCAGGAGTCCGACGAGATGTTGACGGGGACGGCAGTGCAGGGGATCGGGTCGCCGATCACCACGGACATGGCGGTGTCGGGGAACCTGCCGCTCCACCGCGGCTGATCCAGAACCGACTCGGGGTCGGCGATACCGGCGCCTTCGAGGAATACGACCAGGTCGTGGTCGCTGTAGGCAGTGCCCAGGATCTCGTCACGCCCGTGCCGGTGCACCGTCACCCTTCGGCCGCCCGTACCGGAAGGACGGTGCGCGACGATCGGCGCACTACTCACCCTTCCAGCGTGCTCCCGCCAAGGCCGTGCGGTGAGCCGGGGCAACAGCGATGCCGGCGACATCTCCCCAAAAACCTTTATCCAGGCAGCTCCACTCCGACACGGTAATGATGGGCTGCCGGGCCACGCCAGAGGCCGCTATGGGCCCCAGCACCTGGCGGAAGGGATCGGTTCGGGTTCGACACTGCCGGAGCCGGTCTTCGAGGGCGTGTCGTGGGACCGGATCGCGCAAGCGCGGAACGCAAAATATAACGTCGCGCGGGTGGGCCAATATCTGTGCCCGCGGGCTAAGATTTAAACGCGGCATGCGGGTAGATTCTCTGCCCCAATAAGTGGGGTGGCGTCCTTCACCGCACACTGGCTGCTGCGGCGTGCTACTGTCGTTCTCAGTTGCAGTTGTGGTTCCCGAAACTTCAAGTGCTCCGGTCGGCCCTGTGCCGCTGGGAGCGCTTTTGTATTTCCGGTCTTTTTTCCGGGCGGGGTGATCATCGCGGCGACACGGCGTCCGCACGGTGCGGGCTCCGGTGCACTGCCCCAAAGGAGAAATGACATGGCTGCTGGTACCGTGAAGTGGTTCAACGCGGAAAAGGGCTTCGGCTTCATCGAGCAGGACGGTGGCGGCGCTGACGTGTTCGCCCACTACTCGAACATCGCCGCCCAGGGCTTCCGCGAGCTGCTGGAGGGCCAGAAGGTGAACTTCGACATCGCGCAGGGCCAGAAGGGCCCGACGGCCGAGAACATCGTTCTCGCCTGACTGTCGCGTACTTGTAGCTGGGGCCCGCATCCCTCGGGGTGCGGGCCCCAGCTACATGTGTTTCCCACAGTGATTTCACCTGTGGAGGACAACCAGGGAATCCGTAGGCTCACCGCACACGGATCACCCTTCAGGGGTGCAGACGCACCCCCTTCACAGCTACAGCGCAGTGGACGCTTCGAATACTGAGCCCACACCGCGCCACTCATTTCAGCGCTTGCGAATCCCGCGACGGGCAAATCCGTGCGAGTGCAAGCTGCCACCCCACCGGCCCATTCTTGCAATTCTCCGTGCCGCCCATTACTGCGGGAATTCCTTGATATGTGCCGCATCGAGGAAGGTTCCGCATGAACCGCACACGTACGAACGACCGCTACGCCCGCACCCGTAACGGCACTGCCGAATCCGGAAAGGGTGGCAGCCGCTTCGGTTCGTCGGCCCCGCGCCGGTCGGCCGGCCCGAGCCGCTCCGGCGGTTACGGCCGCCGGCCCGCCGCCACCCAGGGGGAGTTCGCCCTCCCCCGGACGATCACCCCCGCGCTTCCCGCCGTTGAGGGCTTCGCCGAACTCGACATGCCCGCGGAGCTGCTGGCCGCCCTCGGATCGCAGGGCGTTACCGTGCCCTTCCCGATCCAGGCCGCGACCCTGCCGAACTCCCTCGCGGGCCGCGACGTCCTCGGCCGGGGCCGCACCGGTTCCGGCAAGACCCTGGCCTTCGGGCTGGCCCTGCTGGCCCGTACGGCAGGGCAGCGCGCCGAGGCCCGGCAGCCGCTGGGGCTGATCCTCGTACCGACGCGTGAACTGGCGCAGCAGGTCACCGACGCACTCGCCCCCTACGCCCGTTCCGTGAAGCTGCGGCTGGCCACCGTCGTGGGCGGAATGTCGATCGGCAGGCAGGCGAGCGCGCTGCGCGGCGGTGCCGAGGTCGTCGTCGCCACCCCGGGACGCCTCAAGGACCTCATCGACCGCGGCGACTGCCGGCTGAACCAGGTCTCCATCACCGTCCTCGACGAGGCCGACCAGATGGCCGACATGGGCTTCATGCCGCAGGTCACCGCCCTGCTCGACCAGGTCCGTCCCGAGGGCCAGCGCATGCTGTTCTCCGCCACCCTCGACCGCAACGTCGACCTGCTCGTGCGCCGCTACCTGACCGATCCCGTCGTGCACTCCGTCGACCCCTCGGCCGGCGCGGTCACGACGATGGAGCACCACGTACTCCATGTCCACGGCGCCGACAAGCACGCGGCCACCACCGAGATCGCCGCCCGCGACGGGCGCGTGATCATGTTTCTCGACACCAAGCACGCCGTCGACCGGCTGACTCAGGACCTGCTCAACAGCGGGGTACGTGCCGCCGCCCTGCACGGCGGCAAGTCCCAGCCGCAGCGCACCCGCACCCTGGCGCAGTTCAAGACCGGACACGTCACCGTGCTGGTGGCGACCAACGTCGCGGCGCGCGGCATCCACGTCGACAACCTCGACCTCGTCGTCAACGTCGACCCGCCGACCGACCACAAGGACTACCTCCACCGCGGGGGCCGCACGGCCCGTGCCGGTGAGTCCGGCAGCGTCGTCACGCTCGTCACACCGAGCCAGCGTCGCGGCATGGTCCGTCTCATGTCGGACGCCGGGATCCGGCCGCAGACGACCCAGGTCCGCTCGGGCGACGAGGCCCTCAGCCGGATCACCGGAGCCCAGGCGCCGACCGGCATTCCGGTCGTCATTACCGCACCGGTGGCCGAACGCCCCAAGAAGCGCGGTGCCACCTCCCGTGGCCGGCGCCGCCCCGCTTCGGCGCCCCGGCGTCCCGCCGCGC
This sequence comes from Streptomyces sp. NPDC058812, assembly GCF_042744565.1. NCBI lineage: Bacteria > Bacillati > Actinomycetota > Actinomycetes > Kitasatosporales > Streptomycetaceae > Streptomyces > Streptomyces sp. NPDC058812. The sequence continues at coordinate 426,264 of NZ_JBHYOB010000005.1, read as the reverse complement.
TCCAGTCCACTGCCGGTGCGGCCGCATAAGCCGTCTTGGTCAGAAACCCGCCCGTCTGCGCAGGGGCCCCCTTTGACGCTGGTCCAGTTGCAGGCTCGCTCCGTGAGTGCTCGTCCCGTCCGCGGCACGGTGGTCGACGTCGTGGACGCGGCCGGTCCGCACGTCTGGTATGACATGACCGTCGAGGTGGCGTTGGCCGTCATGGCCGCCGCTCGTGCGGAGAATCTAGTCGTCTGACGAGGACGGCGTGTGCGTCGGCCTGGTCACCCAGGCCCGGCTCACCGCCGTCCGGGACAGCTCCGGATACACCGACCGGATCCGCCTCGGTGACATCACCGACGGCAGCGAGCCCTTCGTCTCACCGTTGACCGCGAGGGAAGAGGCCGAGGACGCGGTGCCTTTCGGGCGGCTCGGCCGGTGCCCGTGGTCGACGAACACGGTAACGCCCTGGGCGTCCTCGCTCTCTCCCGCGGAACCGCTGGACGGCGGTCGGCCCCGTTTCCTCTTCTGCCTGTGGGGCATCATGCGCTGTGTCATTGCCCGCTTCCCGTTCGACCTGACCAAGAGCGGCGTGCTGGAATCGATGAAGGGCGTCAAACCCGAGCCCGTCATCGGAGAGTCCGTGACTATCGGACGGCGCCACTACCCCGTCAAGCAGGTCGGCCAGGTCATCACCCGCCAGGACCGCCGCGATTTCAGCGTCGGCGAGGTCCTGAGGGCCATGGCCCTGCTCGGCTTCACCTGTCGCACCCTGCCCGAGGCCGCCCCCGCGCGCATCGAAAGTCCGTTGCAGCGGGCTTCCGCGATGCTCGGCGCCCCCCTGTCCGTCTGACCCACGCGACAGGCGCGCGCTGACACCAGAACAGCAGTGAGGGCCCGACCGGCGCGCACGGTCGGGCCCTCACTGCATGCCGCATCCCCCGAACGTGCGCGAGTGGGGCGACAGCACCGTGACGCAGGGGCGACTCCTGCTACTGGGTCAGTAGACGGCGAGGGAGATGGCCATGTAGTGGGCGGTGAAGGCTGCCACGGTCAGAGCGTGGAACACCTCGTGAAACCGAACCAACGGGGCGAGGGGTCGGGGCGTTGGACGGCGTACACCACCGCTCCCGCGCTGTAGAGGAGACCGCCGGTCACTATCAGGATGACTACGACCGCTCCGCCGGTGTGCGGGAAGTCGGGAAGGTAGCGCACCGGTGCCCACTCCAGGGCCAGGTAGCAGGGGGTGTGCAGCCAGCGGGGAGCACTGACCCACAGGACACGAAACGCGATGCCGGCCAGCGCACCCGTCCACACGATCCACAGCAGCAGAGCTTGCCGGTCAGGGGGAAGGAGCACGGCCGAAGGGGTGCAGGTTCCGGCGATGATCAGAAAGATGTTGGCATGGTCGAGGCGACGCAGAACGGCCTCGCCCAGCGGCCCCCAGGTGCCCAGGTGCCCAGGTGGTAGACGGCACTCGTCCCGAACAGCAGCCAAGCGGTCACGGAGTACACGGTGCACGCCAGCGCCGCCTGCTCGGTCCGCGCCAGGCAGATCAGGACGACGCCGGCACTCAACGAGGCGGGGAACATCACGGCGTGGAGCCGGCCACGCAGCTTCGGCTTGACCGGCTCGACCAGGTCCGCCGCTCAACCGGCCGGATCGGCAACAGGATGAGGGTTCTCCTCCGCACTGCAACTGTGTGTTCCGAAAGCCGGTTCCGGCGGCCTGTCACCGCTGGGCCAGTGAAAGCCGTGTATGTCGGCTGGCCGACGAGGTCTCCTCGGCCGCCCTCGCCGAGCCCGTCCTTCACCACCTGCTCTCCACCCGGCAACGCGCGCCGGGCAAGATGTGGACGACTCCCCCCGGCAGCTCTCGTGGACAGCTGGCAGGCGCACCAGGCTGCGGAACGCGGCGCGGTGTTTCTCACCCTGAGTGGCCTCGACCTCGTCGCAGAGACCGCTACCGCGCCTCCTCAGGCGATTGACGCGTGCAGATGGCGCCATGCACCGGTGCGGGCTCCGTACGGCTGGTTCCGGTCCATGGCCGACGGCTCAGGAAAGTGCGTGGAGCACGGTACGGGTCACCTGCGTTCAGGCAGGTCAACCTTCCGGCATCTCGGCCCACACACGGGCGGCCATTGCCTCGGCCTCGTCCTGCGGTGTCCCCGCCCGCACCAAAATGATCCCGCGAGACTGGTCCGGGAACGTGACCTCCCGCATTGCCGTGCCCAACGGGCCCGTCGGATCGTCCGACATGGCGCCTCCCTTCGGCGGCTGCCGCCCACGGTAGAGGGATGCCGCCCAGAAGACGAGGACCCTCGCCCAGACGGGCGACAGCCCTGGGTCGCAGACAGCATGGGATCACCTGCCATCTGACGGACACCCTGCAGCACGGTTCCGGGAAGGACGTGCCGCTAGCCTTCTCCGCCCCCATGGAGCTCACCATGGACAGCGCAATGGCGCATCGGTGCGGACGGCTGTCTCCTCGGTTACGGCAAGAGCTTCCCGCTTGGACAGCCGGACCTTGATAGGCCCGGCTGGCAGATGCAGCATCAGGCGTCGACCTTGTCCGCAAGGCCGGCGGGGCGCCTCTGCAGTTCCTCGTTGATGCGCCGGGCTTCTTCGAGCTGGTCTTCCAGAATGATGATGCGGCAGGCCGCCTCGACGGAGGTGCCCTGGTCGACGAGTTCGCGGGCGCGGGCGGCGATGCGCAGCTGGTAGCGGGAGTAGCGGCGGTGGCCGCCCTCCGAGCGGAGGGGCGTGATCAGTCGGGCTTCCCCGATGGCCCGCAGGAAGGCGGGGGTCGTGCCGAGCATCTCGGCTGCCCGCCCCATGGTGTAGGCGGGGTAATCGTCGTCGTCGAGACGGCCGTACGAATCGTCTGCTGCCATTTGCACCTCTCTGTGGAACGCGTGGAGGGGCCTTGGTGCCGTACGGCACCAAGGCCCCGAAGGAACTGCTACACCATCTGCCGACCCTGATACTGCGCCGGCCTTCTGTGTCCGCGGACCCGACCTGCCTGCTGTCGGGAGCGCGGGGATCGCGGTTGCTTGACCGGAGACCACCTCACTATCGATGTCCTGCGGTACCCGGGCCCAAGACTTCCGCCCGGGCGATCCTGATGGCGCTTCGTTCCTCCGTTCTTCCCTCGGTGATCAACTATCTACCAAACGGGAACTTCCTACTGCTGGTACTTTCTCTACTGCGTACTGCTGGTGATGCGAACCTCTCAGTGACCTGTGACAGCGCCACTCTTCGGCAGCCAGCCCCGTCGCCCGTCCTGCGTCTGCTCTGGCTTAGAACCCCACTGCCGAACCTCCCGGTGCGCGCGTCCGCAGCCGACGCCTTCACCGAGGTACCGCTCACTGACTTCGCTGCTGGGTACTGCCACTGCGGTGGCGGCCCCTGATCACTGCGGGCCGCCCGGTCCGGTCGTCAGTCCCGTCGCCGTCCTGCAACCACCTGGCTTCGAAACTCCACCACCGCACCGTCCTACAACTGCGGGTACTGCTGCCCGGCAGTTCGTCTCTGCCGGGCCCTGCGGTCCTTCTGGGTTACGAGAGAAACATAACCACTCCACCGCTCAATGTCTACTCTGACGGATATACATTTTCGCGTGTTCGACAGGGAGGTAATCCCTCTCGAACAGTGATGGGCGCCGGGACGAGCCGGGTTAACGGGCCGCAGCCGGGGCACAAGCCCCGGTCAGGCAGGACCAGACGTCAACGATCCAAGACCGCGGGCGCCCTGATGGATACGACGAGCGTCAACGTCGCAACCCTCCGCTCGGCGACATCCGTAGCCGGCGCCCGCGACAGCCCGGGAGTTCCTCGACGGTCTCGTACTGGCGCTCGCACCCGAGACCGCCGAGACACGGTGGCCCTGGTCGTCTCCGAGCTCGTCACCAACGCCCTGCGCCACGGCGGCGGCACCTGCACCATGGACCTGACGGCGCACCCAGAGGGCAGCATGGAGGTGGCCGTGCACGACCCCAGCCCAGGTGCCACGCATGCTCACCCCCGACCTGAACGGCGGCAACGGAGGCCTTGGCTGGCCCATGGTCAATTGTCTCACCCGCACCACGCCGTGACCCGCCAGGCCGCCGGCGGCAAAACCGTGAGCGCCCTATTAGCCAGGTAGAGCCAATACTCCGGGGGCGGCCCCGCCGCCCCCGGAGCGCTCTCGCCCATCACCGCTGCCGACACGGCCGATTTCGCTTGTCACCCGAGAGGGCTTCTTCGGGACCGGCATGGCGGACCGTCGGCTCGGTGCAGTCGAAGTACTGGGTCATGAGCCTGCTTCGTCCTCTTCGGTGATGTCGCCGCGTGACGTGACCGGCCGTGCGCTGCCTTCGGCAAGCTGATAGCCGAGGCCTACAACGGCCACTTCCCCTGCGTCGACCTGTTCCGAGAGCAGGCGTGAGCGGTCGAGAAGCAGGTCAACCGTGTGGCGGATGTGCTCGTCCACGTCGCTGGCGGAGGTCAGTCCGGCCGCGCGGGCGGCAAGGATGCTCGGGGTGACACGTTCGACGACGTCACGGACGAAGCCGCCGACGGACAAGCCGTCCTCCACGACCGCCCGGGCGGCCGCGACGGCGCCACACGGGTCGTGTCCGAGGACGACGACCAGGCGGGCGCCGAGCACACTGGTCGCGTACTCCACACTCCCCAGCACCTCCGACCCCAGAACATGCCCGACAGTACGGACAACAAAGAGATCACCCAGCCCCTGGTCGAAGATGGTCTCGGCGGCCAGCCTCGAGTCGGAGGCTATGGCGGGCGAAGTTCTCGGCATGACGGCAGCACAAAATCCGGCCTCCGCCCGCACACCGAAGGGGCCTCGTGCCCGCCGTTCATCACGCTCGTAGCAGCGCACTTCGTCTGTGGAGTCCCGCCCGGCGTGAGGCATACGCAAAAGACAGGACAGCTTCGCCAATAAAGTCGGGCCCCGGGGATGTCATGGCTGATTCCCCGAGGGCCCACGGTGTGTCCGACTCGCCGGTCAGTCTTCTTCGGTCTCTCGCGCGCCTCCGGGCCGAGGGGGCGGTTGAGGTGGCCGGCGAAGAGGCGTTCCTGGAGCAGTGGGTCTCGGTGTCCCCCTGCGGACGCACCACCCTGGTCACCATGGGCTTGGTGTCGTTCCTCTTGTCGGTCCCGATCAGCGCGGGGTCCAGTACCTGGCCTTCCTCTGGTGGCGGCGCTGGTTTTCCTCGAAGCGAAGCCCGACACGAGGCCAGCCGGAACAGGGCTAGCTCCTTGGGCAAGCGGACGTAGCTGACGACCAGGTGCCGCAGCCGCAGGTCCTTGTACTCAGCCACCCGGAACGTCTGCACCCCAGCCAGCAGAGAGATCGCGTACGCGGCGAAGACGCAGTAGGCGAGGACGTCGTGGTGCTTGTGTGTCGCCAGAACTGCGCGGCGGTCGCCGCGAACCCGATCAGGAACACCGCCTTGGTGTCGATCTTCGCCAGCGATTCCGACTGGCGCGTCAGGCCGCGAGGCCACCTCGTTGTTGAGGAGTTCCAGCGTGTCCTTCTGCGCCTCGAGTTCAGCCGGTGTCATCGTCATGCCGAGAGCCAAGGAGCCAGGACCGGAAGGACCGCACCCCGCTCTGTGGATCGGGTCGGCCGGCGGAAACGACTCACGTGCCCTCGGATTCATCCGCGCGCCGGATCTCGCACTGATCGAGCAGCCGGGCGAAGTAGCTGTAGGCGGCCAGCCAGTCCGGTCGCGAGGTTGTTGAGCGCGCCGGCCAACGGTGCCACAGCGCCGCGCATGCTCTTACAGAGCGATCGAATCGCGATTCCCAATTGGTGGCCGAGGCGTCGCGGGGCTCCGGGCGGCCAAGTTGCCGAAGCCATACCAACCGCGACAGGCAACGAGCCATACTCAGAGCCCCTGGGCTCCGCCGATCCTACGAATGACCTTCGACGGCGGGTTCTTCCTGATGCTCGACGTGCCGTTCGACGCGGACGAGGCCTCGCTGGACGTGTCGGCGGAGAAGTACGGCGTCATCTGGCCGCCGATGCGCCATCTCCACCTGGACGACGCGGGCGACCGGCGGATCCGGCTCTCCTGCAGCTACCTCACCACCGGCCAGGTGGCCGAGGGAGCGCGGCGCGGCCGACCCAGTTCATCAAGGACCAGGCACCCGCCTGACCGCCCGGCGGGCCCCAGACGCCCGCCGGGCCGGACCGGGCGGGCCCCGTACACGCCGGTATACGCCCTCACGCGCCCGCAGGCACGCTCACACGCATGCCCGGCTCTAACGGCCGAGACCACGTTCACGGGCACGCCGACTGCGGAAGGCCCACGACCGGGTCGTCCGCATCGGCCGCGAGACATCACGCTGCCTGCTCGCCCGCCGCGCCACCACCTTCCAGCGCACCAAGACGTGGAAGGATCGCCCGAGCGCGACGCCAAGCTCGACCGCATCGAACACGTCCCGGACCGGGCCTTCGACTTCGACGAGTTCGGCCCGCTGGGAATCCGGCCCACCGACGGCAACTGCTGGGCCGAGCGGACCAAGCCCGACCGAGCGCCTGCCGCCTGCCACCGCACCCACGGAGCGCGCTCCTTCGACGGCTGCTACTCGTGTTCGTCGTCGAGATGATGAAGCTGTTGAGGGCCTGGGGTGGACAGCTGCTTCGCTTGACCTGTTGCGCTCAGCCGCTCCGTGGCGGACGCCCCGCTGGCTGCCAGCCGCTGCGTGATCCGGTCGAACAAGTCCGTCAGTGGCTCACCGACGTCCTGGCCAAACTCAGTCAGTCCGTAGGTGACTTGGGGTGGCGTCGTCGGCTCGACCTTCCGCCAGACCAGATCGTCCTGGACCAGTGCGCGCAGTGTCTGAGCGAGCATCTTCTCGCTGATGCCCTGAATGCTGTCGCGCAGCTCGTGAAACCGAAGGTCGGTGCTCCGCAAGGAGATCAGCACCCAGATACCCCACCTGCTGGTCACGTGGTCGACCACGTTGCGCGCAGGGCAGTCAGTGTGAAACACCTCATACCGATTGCCCGCCTCGGCCTGCGTCAGCTGCGCACCTTCCCTCATGTCCGGAGCTTACCTCTGGGTATGTTCTTACGAAAGGTAAGCCTGCCCCATAGCGTCAATTGCCGCAGTGCACAACGGACTAGGAGCTGAACATGATCGTGGTGACCGGGGCTACCGGGAATGTGGGCCAGCCTTTGACGCAGGCCCTGGTCAAGGCGGGCGAGCAGGTGACGGCGGTGTCACGGCACGCGGTGGCAATGCCGGACGGGGTCCGGCACGTGCCGGCTGACTTGGCCGAGCCGCAGGGCCTCGCCCCCGCATTGGACGGGGCGAAGGCGCTGTTCCTCCTGCTGTCCGGCGACCTGCACGCCCCCGAAGCCAGGCCGACCGACATTATCGACCTGGCCGCTGCCAGCGGGGTCCGCCGAGTCGTCCTGCTGTCTTCGCAGGGCGTGGCGACCAGGCCGCTCGGCCCCTCGCGGATCGCGATGCGCGCGGTGGAGGACGCGTTGAGAGAGTCCGGCCTGGACTGGGCCGTCCTACGACCGGGCGGCTTCGCCTCCAACGCCTTGGCGTGGGCGGAGTCCGTCCGCACCCAAGGGACGGTCGCCGCACCCTTCGGCGATGTCGGGGTTCCGATCGTCGACCCGGCGGACATCGCCGAGGTCGCGGCGGCCTGCCTGCTGGACGACCGGCACACCGGCGGAATCTTCGAGCTGACCGGGCCCGAGGTGATCACGCCCCGTCAGCAGGCGGAGGCCATCGCCGCCGCGCTCGGCTCGCCGGTGCGGTTCCACGAACTCACCCGCGAGGAGGCCAAGGCCGCGATGACCCAGTTCGTGCCGCCGGAGCTCGCCGACGACACCCTGGACATCATTTCCGCCCCGACCCCCACCGAACTGCGGATCAGCCCGGACGTGGAACGAGTCCTCGGTCACGCTCCACGCCCCTTCAACGACTGGGTCGCCCGTAGCATCGCCGCCTTTCGCTGAGGCGCAACTGAGCTGAAGCGCCCGGGCAGCCTCGTGCGACTACGACCGCACGGGGCGACCCCGCCGGAGCGACCTGACAGGGTCCTACTGGTCTCCTGCGCCTGAGATCCGTTGGCAGGAGCAGGCGAGGGAGTCGAGGATCTCTTCGGCTGTCTCGGTCCAGTGAACGGGGTCGAGTTCTCCTTCCACTGGCTTCACCCGGGCGCGGACGTCGGCTTCCAGGAAGAAGGGCGATGTTCTGTGGATGGCCTCCTGCGGGCCAGCCACCCTGCCCCTCGTGGTCGGGCCGGGGATTCGGGCGCCACCGTGAGACTGGCTGGCTTGGACACGGCGTGAGACACCGGGGCCAGCCGCAGCTCACAGCCTCTGAATAGGACACGAACCGCGAGAACCCACACCACTGGCCGGCGACGTCACCAACGCCCCCACCTGCAGTCGGCTCTGTTCTACGTGAACACCCTCGTACTCCATGACGTCCTGGACGATCCGGAGTGGGCCGACCTGCTCACTCCCGTTGACCGGCGCGGCCTGACCCCGCTGTTCTGGTCCCAAGTACGCCCGTACGGCGAAGTGAACCTCGACATGGCGCTGTCCACCTCGATCTCACTGCGGTCACGATGCCCGGCCCCCGGGCCGGTGGCCTCGGCCGCCTTCCGCAGAACACGCCGCAGGCCCCCGCGCCGCTCTTGCGACCCCCGGACCCGCCTGCACATAGGCGAGTCCGGGGACGCAGCCCGTACACCTTGATCTCGATGCGTCCCGGCGCGGGTCTGCTCGTGCGGGTCTGCGACCACACAGCCGCAGCGGAGTTGTCGCTAGGCCGACCGGTACCCGTGAGGCAACGGGGCGATCGCGGCTCGCACTTCGAGTCCCGACGCTGCACTACGCCACCTGCTCCGGCTTCCTCAACACCTCGACCAGGGCTGAGATGCTGTGGTCTCCGTGGCCTGCCTCGACGGCCCGCTTCAACAGATCATGCAGGGGGGCGTGCCAGGCCGTGTCGATGTTCGACTCCTTGCCGAGCTCTTCGTCGTTGGCGGCTCCCGCAAGGAAGAGGTTCACAGAAGAAGCGGGCTTGCTGTAATCACCGCTGTCGATCTCCTGAGCAAGGGTCGGCAGGACGGAATTGATCATCTCGAACCACTTGATGGTGAAGCGCACCAACGTACTTGCGTCCAGCCCGCGTGCCTGGACAGCAGCGGCACCCTGGAAGAACCCGACGAGCGCCGGCAGCAGGGTGCCACCGACCGCCATCTCGTAGAGCGCAGCGAGATCCGTCTCATCGCCGAGATGGACGGTGTCGCCGCCCAGCACCATCAGAGTCGTCTTGTACTCGTCGAACACGCTTCTGTCGCCGCCGTAGTACAGAAGGGTGTCCGGCGCCCCCACGGCCGACGGCACGTTCTTGACCGCTCCGCCGAGGAACCGGGCGCCGTGGCCGGTGGCCCAGGCGGCCGTCTCGCGTGCGCCGGCCGGCGAACCGCTGCTCAGGGTGACGAGAGCCCGCCCATTCAGCGCTGCAGCGGCCGGCTCCAGAGCCCGTTGGGTGTCCTCGAAGGTAGTCAGGCAGGTGATCACCAGCGGGCTCGCCGCGACCGCAGCTTCCACGACCTCTGCATGGACTGCTCCCTTGGCCACCAGCGGCGCCGCCTTGCCCGGTGTGCGGTTCCACACCGTTGTCGGATGCCCGGCGCCGACGAATGCCTCGGCCAACGCGCGCCCCATCGAACCCAGCCCGATGACAGTCACGGGTGTGCGGATGTCCCCAGTCATGTTTCGCTCCAGTACACAGTCAGATGTTGAGCATCGAAAGAATCCCGAATGCGCACGTCCGCACCGGTCAGTGGCGGCCCCGGCTGCGACGCTCGTTCCATGCTGGGGCTTCACACACATTCCATCAAGTACCTACAATTCTGTCTGGTACCCACATTCTTGTCAGTAGGAGTTTTCATGACACGGCAGACCTATACGTGTGGATTCGACGCCGCCATCGCGGTGATGGGGGGTAAGTGGAAAGGGCTGATCCTGTTTTCGCTTGGTGAAGGACCGCTCCGCTTCGGAGAGTTGAGGCGAGCCGTGCCCGGCATCAGCGAAAGGATGCTGATCCTTCAGCTCCGGGAGTTGGAGGCCAGTGGCCTGGTGCATCGCGAGGTCTTTCACCAGGTACCGCCGAAGGTGGAGTACTCGCTGACCGAGTTCGGCCACTCCCTCAACGCCGCGCTCGCCCCTCTCGGCGAGTGGGGCGAGCAGCACATGGAACGCATTGAGGCCATCCCCTGAGCCCGTCATGGATGCCCTCCACGCGGCATGTCGGGATCGATATCGAGGGACGAGATCTACGGACCGAACCTGTCGTGTGCGAGAATCGACCGATTCCTGAGCGAGAACGGCAAGCGGGGCCGCGCGGCCGGATCGGCACCGGATCATGCCCATAAAACGGGGCCAGAAAGTCAATGTGCTCAGGAACTCGGGGAGCACCGCTTTCTGTGCGATCTGGCGTGTGCAGCAGCCCCGCGACGGCGACACCACCGACCTCCTCGCCTCCGTTCGGGCCGTACGCGCCGGCGGCCTCGTGGGATACGCGCGTGTCCACCAAAGGGCAACTGCTCGACCGGCAGATCCACGCACTCAACGAAGCAGTGCATCCGGGTCTTCGCCGACAACGACCCGTCGCTGAACCGGCTCGGCCGCTCCATCCAGGACCTCATCGCCATCGTGTCCGGCCTACGCAAGCGCGGCATCGGCTTCACCTCACCGCACGAGGCACTCGACACCACCACGCCCGGCGGGCGCCTGGTCTTCCACGTCTTCGCCGCCCTGGCGGAGTTCATCCGAGAACTCATCCTCCAGGGCACCAACGAAGGCCTGGACACCGCCCGCCAGCGCTGACCGAAGAGCAGGTCTGGCACGCCCGGGACCTGCTCGCCCGCCCGGAGAACACCGTCACCTCGATCGCCAAGCTCCTCGGCGTCTCCCGCAACACCCTCTACGACTACGTGCCCGAACTGAAGGGCGGCCGCCTCGCACTCGCCGAGTCGACCAACACGGCAGGACTGCCCCGACCTTCCGGGGCAGAGGACTGATCACCGCCGTTTACGGCTGGTGACACGATTCTTACCGGCGCCCCGAGTCGGCCCCGGAGCCCTAGCTCAGGCACCAGCCGCAAACTAGCCTTGGGTGATCACGTGCCCGCCGCTGGGCGAACCTGTTCGTCGTGTTCCCGCAGCGCCCTCATGCCGGTGGCGGGTGAGGGGTGCTGGCCGGTGCTGGCCCTTCCTCGTGCCGGTGGTGTTGAGGCTGGCGGTGCTTTCGATGACTGGTACGAGGCCGTCACCGACTTGCGGAATGCCCCCGTAGAGCGGGCCCACGGAGACGTACTGAGCGAGGCGGGGGCAGGGTTGTCGGCTTCACCGTACAAGGGGTAGGCGGCGTCGATAGCCTGCGGGCATGAGTGAGCAGATGGGTATACTGCTCCTGGCAGAAAGCGCCTGCCCGCTCCGAGTCACGGTGGCCCACGTCCGCCGTGGCGGCGAAGACAAGGTTCTCCGAATCGCGCCCAGCTCTTCCGCCAGGTCATCAGACATCCGTGCGGGGAACGTGGGAAGCCCCGCGAGGAGCACCCGATGACCCAGAACCACCGTCAGAAGTCGTGGATTCGCGCTTTCCAGGCCGCCACCGAAACGACGTACTTGAACGCTCGCCGCCGCCAGCTCAACTGGCCGACCCTGGCCGAAGTGATGGAGGAGCACGAGAGGCTCGGCAACTTCGGCATCGGCGTCTTCAACTCCCCTCGCCTGGCCGCCGAGCAGCGGCGCGCCGGACTCGCCATCGCCCGCGAGCACCTGCGGCGCAATGAGGAGCTGGTCGCGAATACGGCCCTGTGGCTGCGCGACAACATCACGCCCATCAGGACGCCCACCGCCGGCAGCTACGGTGTGAAGCACTTGATCGAGCAGGCAACTGGCGCCTACCTGCCCAACGGCGTGCTCATCGCCTCCGCGTTCATCGTCGGGTACCCCTTCAGGTACGACCAGCCGAACGTGCGGTTCGGCATGAGCCAGCGGGACCTGAACAAGCTGAGGTGAGCGCGGCGCCGCCCTGCGGACCGGGCCCTCGGGCGTGTGCCGGGGGCCCGGAAGATCAGCAGAAGCATCACAGAGCAGCTCGGTGGTGACGAGGGCTCGACGCCTGAAGAGATCGAGGCGGGGATGCTGGAGAAGTCGAAGGAGTTCGCGGCGGCGGGTAACCGTGTGTCCCTGCCGCTCGCGAAGACGAACGGCAGGTCGGCCGGTTGACCCGGCCGCCTCAGTGAAGGGGGCCCGCCAGGCCACCAGTCCCGGCCGACCCGCCTCCGCGAAACCCACCGCGAACGGCATGTCGTCGTCCGTCATCTACACCAACACCGGGCCGAAAGACCTCTACGGCGACCAAGCAGACAGCGTTCGCCTGCTCACCGAGGGCGGTCGGCAGATACGGGGGAAGACTCCCTTCGGCCTCGACACGAAGATCCCCGGCTGTCCGTCCGACTGGGTCGCCCGGACGATCCCGCCGGGCGACAGCGGGACGGAGTGCGGCATCCACCCGCCGCCCTGGTCGAGGTAGCCGTCGGCGTTGTGCGTCAGCGACAGCACGCCGACGCCCTCGGGCAACGCGTAGGTCACGCAGGTGTTGTACGAGTCACCGGGCGCCAGCGTCTTCGGCGCGGTGTCCGCGCAGGGCAGGTCGAACCCGCCCGGCCTGCCGCCACTGACGTAGACCTCCTGACCGCGCGCCCAGTCGGTGTCGTTCAGGGCGAAGTTGCTGTCCACCATATAGGCGGCGGGGACCTTCTTCCGGCCGGTGTTGGTGACCTCGAAGTTCCCCAGTGCACCCGGCGAGGAGGGGTATCGCCGCCGCGCCCATGGCGGCCTTCGTGACGTAGCTGGAGAGGCGCACGGACTCCCCTTGCCGCACAGTGATCCGGCTCCGCCGGAGGACTGACGCATCGTAGGGCGTCACAGCCAAGGCGGAGGCGGCGGGTCGAGGGCCCGGTGCGGTCGCTTTCGTTTCTGGCCTCAGCGAGAGGCTGGTCGCGTTGCGCGCTCAACGCCGCCGCACTCGTACGGCTCCACCGGAGGAGGCGCCCGAGACTGGAGACGGCGTCAGTATTGGTAGGGGCTCGTATTCGACTGTCGCCAGTTCCCCGTGGCACCCAGCCTGTTGGTGACTTTGGGTGGTCTTGAGCGTCGAGCACAGGCAGTCGGCCCGGCAACGGGATTCGGTGGAAGACCCCTGATCTGCTGCGTACGTCCTCGGGCGGCTGCGTAGTCCGACCAGTCGCCGAGGCGTCTTGCGGTGTCGATTCGGTCTTTGCCGATGGGCCGGACATCAGGCGCAAAGTAGCGTGGTGAAGCGTCGCGCCAGTTGAGTATCTTTCAGACGATCAGTCGGAAACGATCATTCGTGCCATGCCTTGCGGATGGTCCCCGGTGTGGGAACGCCCGCTTCATCCGTGATCGGCTCGCGGGCAGGGCCGGTCCTGCAGAGAGCAGGCAGCGTGAACGACGGCTACGAGCTCCAGCGAACCGACGCCAAGGGGGAAGGCGTGTTCGCCACCCGGTCCTTCCAGGTCGGCGAGACAGTGATGGTCGGTGTCATCGACCGCGAGCTGGACCACAACCACTCCCACGCCTCTCAGATCGGCGAGAAACGGTTCGTGCTGCACAGCGGGCTCATCCCCAAGGTGAACCACTCCTGCGAGCCGAACTGCGGAATCCGCGTCAACGCCAGCGGCGCCCACGACCTCATCGCCCGCCGGCCCATCGCAGCAGGCCAGGAGATCACTTTCGACTACGCCATGCGGAATCATTCCGTCGATCACTTCGCCGCCCACTGCCAGTGCGGCTCACCGCGCTGCCGTGACCGCATCACCGGCTGGAAGGATCTACCCGCCGAGCGCAAAGCGGACTACCACGGCTTCGTCGCCCCCTATCTCACCGACCTCGAGAACCACGGCCCTTCTCGACAGGAGCGCCATCGAGGAGGGCCGTCCCGAAGCCGCGGCCCAGGCGGAGGAACGCTTCGCCTCCGGGGTCGACGGTGCGACGATGACGGTGGTGAAGGATGACGGTGTCCGGCCTTGTAGTTGCGGTACAGAAAGTGCCGCTGAGATTGATCACGGTCCGGCTGACGTCGGGGTCAGCCGGTCGTGCGGCCACCGGATGCGGACTCGGTGGGGGCGGGGGCGTCGTCGGCGTGCTGGAGATCGGCGAAGTCTGCGTGCGCCTGGGCGACGGCTTCGGGGTACGCCTCCTGCTTCTCGTGCTCGGCGAGCGCCCGAAGCTCGGCCACAGTGACTTCGCCGTGCTCGAGCCGCTGTTGCTGGAAGGCGCGATGGCTCAGGGCTGGGCGGATGAGCGGTGGACGCTCTCGCGGGTGCGGCTGCTGATTGCCGGCCAGTTGGGAGTGTCGTTGTCGATCCGCGGAGTGTGGGAGTTGTTGCGGCGGCACGGCTGGTCGTGTCAGCAGCCTGCCCGGCGGGCGGTCGAACGGGACGATGCGGCGGTGTCCGGCTGGGTGAAGGAGATCTGGCCCCGGGCAAAGCCACCGCGGCGGCGCTCGGGGCATGGCTGGTCTTCGAGGACGAAGCCGCTGTCTCGATGACGTCGCACCGTGCACGCACCTGGGCACCCAGGGGGAGCACACCCGTGGTCGATTCAACGGCGCTTCCCGCGGCCGCATCACGATGGCCGCACTGGTGTGCTTCAAGGCCGGCGAACGCAGCCGTCTGATCTACCGTCCTCGCGTCCAGGGCCATCACCAAGGGGCCCACCGCGGCTTCACCTGGCAGGACTACCGTGATCTTCTCGTGCGGGCCCACCTCCAGCCCGGCGGTCCCATCCTGGTGATCTGGGACAACCTGAATGTTCATCGCTGCAGCCGATTACGTGAGTACGCGGCAGAGCATGACTGGCTCACCAACGTCCAGCTGCCCAGCTATGCACCCGGCCTCAATCCGGTCGAGGGCATCTGGTCGTTGCTCCGGCGCAGCACTACCGCCAACGTCGTCTTCCGCGACCGCGACCACCTTGTCCAAGCTGTCCGCAGCGGCCTGCGCCGCATCCAACGACGCACCGACCTCATCGAGGGTTGCCTCGCCGAAACCGATCTCACACTCAGCACGACAACTCAACGGAAAGGTCAGTAACAAAGCCTCTGGACGTGCCGGTGGGTGATCAGGCAGACGGCGAGCCCGAGGAAGGCCTCGTGGCTGTCGTCACGTCGTTCCCACCGGATGCGCAGGCGTCGGAAGCCGTGCAGCCAGAAGATCGTCCGCTCGACGACCCGGCGGAAGATGCCAGGCCGGTGCCGTGCGGCTGGCCACGTTCGGCGGTCACCGGGCGGATCCCGCGTTGGCGCAGGAGTCGGCGGTATTTGTCGTGGTCGTAGTCGCGGTCCGCGAAGAGCATGTCGGGCCGCCTGCGAGGCCGGCCCACGACTCCCGCCACTGCCGGGATCTTGTCCAACAGCGGCAGGAGTTGGGCGACGTCGTTGCGGTTCCCGCCGGTCAGCGACACCGTGAGCGGGATGCCCTGCCCGTCGGTGATGACGTGGTGCTTGCTGCCCGGACGTGCGCGGTCGACCGGGCTGGGTCCGCTTTCGGGCCCCTGCGTGCGGCCCTGACGTGGGAGGAGTCGATCACCGCCCGCGACCAGTCCAGCCGGTTCTTCGACCGCAGCTTGTTCAGCAGGAGCTGGTGCAGCTTCTCCCAGACACCGGCCTCGTTCCAGGCCGCCAGACGCCGCCAGACGCCGCCAGCACGTCATGCCCGAGCCGAAGCCGAGCTCCTGGGGCAGGCACTCCCACTGAATGCTGGTGGGCAGCACGAACAGGATCCCGCACAGGGCCTGCCGGTCCGGCACCCGAGGCCGTCCCTCCACCTGCTTCGGCGCCGGCTCGGGTAACAACGGCTCGATGAGCGACCACAGTTCGTCCGACACGATCCACGGCCGCGACTGACGCCTCCCCAGGACCGCATCAACGAACGACCAAGCAGACAGTCACATGATCAAACAGCTTTTGTTAGAGCCAGTAAGAGGCGGGGGCGGTGTTCCGGCTCCCAGGCTGACCGTCGGGTGCCGGTGCGGTCCGGTCAGGAGGGGGCGGAGACGTGATCGTGCGCGTGGTCTGCTGTCCGGCCGGGCCGGAACCGGCGGCGGACGAGCGCGATCAGGGAAGGTCCTCCGCGGAAGCACCACAGGGCGATGACCGGATCACAGATGGCACATGCCAGAGACGCGTCGTGGTAGAACGGCAGGATCGGATTGCCCTTGAGGTGGTGGGCCATGTCCCAGGCCGTGTGGAGCAGCCAACCGACGCCGATGAAGGCCCAGGAGTCCAGGCCGCGGTAGGCGACGTAGGCCGTGAGTGCGACGAATGGGAGCTCCCACGGGCCGAAGCCGCCCCCGCTCAGATAGGCGGCGCCGGCTCCGCCCACCATGATCGCGTTGAAGTGGCGTCGGTGCGGTTCTTTGATCAGGGACATCAGTAGGCAGTAGATGATGCCGACGATCACTGGTGACACAAGGTTCATGAGGGGATGACTTCTTCTTCCTGGGGCGGGCCGAATCGCCGCGGTCGAGCTGTCGCAGCGCGAGCACCGACGTCTCGGCCAGAGCGCGGTCCCGGGTGGGCAGGATCAGGAGTGTCAGTACGCTGGCGGCCGTCGCGGTCGGCAGGATCGAGGCGATCAGTCAGGCGTCGGCGAGGGCGCGGCGCGGCGTTGCGGGAAACATACTCGCGGGGACGGTGATCGGGTCGACGGCGACGATGCCTTCGACGGACATGCTGATGTTCTTCCTGCTTGTGCAGGGGGATGGTGAGCGACTGATCTGCGAAGGGCCGGGCGCTCAGAGAGTGGTGGGCGTTGGACCCTGCGCGCGCCAGACGGTGCCGCGCCGCTCGTGGGAGATGAGTTCTTCGACGGCGTGCGCGACGCGGGGGCCCACCTCGCGCTCCAGTAGGTACAGACCCAGATCGAGACCGGAGGTCACGCCGGCGCCGGTGATCAGGTCGCCGTCGTCCACGATGCGGGCGCGGACCGCGTGGGCGCCGGTGGCGTCCAGCATGTCGAGGCCCATGTGGTGGGTGGTGGCGTGACGTCCCTCCAGCAGGCCGGCCATGGCCAGGACGAGCGAGCCGCCGCAGACGGTGGCGACGGTGATGTCCGGGTCGTCCATTGCCTGCTTGAGGAGCGCAGGGAGCTCGGTGGTCAGCGTGCGACCCAGCAGCACCGGGATGAACTCGTCCTGCTTCCGCTCGCCGACGCCCACCTCTTCTTCCAGGGCCTCGCCGGGTTCGCCCACGCGGCCGGAGGCGCCGGGTACCAGAAGCATGTCGGCGCGCTCCAGGTCGAGGGCGCCGACGGCGCGCAGCGTCAGTCCTCCGATGCCGCTTACGACCTCACGAGGGCCCTTTGCGGTGACCAGCTCGACGGTCACCGCGCCGTCCGTCGCCGAGCCGCCGGCGTACAGGACCTCGTAGGGGGCAATGGCATCGAGCGGGTCGAAGCCATCGAACAGGACGACCTGGGTGTGCATGGATGTGGGGTTCCTTCGGCGTCGATTTCCATCGGGACGCTCCGAAGTCAACCGGCTTCCTGGGTGCTCGCCCAGTGGCACTAGTGACAGGTTGCAACGGAATAGTGCCAACACTTTCCTGAAGCGTGTGGGCTGTGATGACGTGGGCCTTCCGGAAGGGCGGCCCAGGTCCGTCAAGCTGGTGAGGAGGTAAGTTCTGGCCATGCATACGGTTGCCGTGCTCGCGTTGGATCAGGTGATCCCGTTCGACCTGTCCACCCCGATCGAGGTCTTCTCCCGGACCCGCCTGCCCGACGGGCGGCCCGGCTACCAGGTACGGGTGTGCGCCGAGCGCGACGAGGTCGACGCCGGAGCCTTCACCCTGCGTGCCCCCTGGGGCCTGGAGGGCCTGCAGGGCGCGGACACGATCATCGTGCCGGGCGTCGCCGATCTCGCTGCCTCACTCCCTCCCGCCGTGCACGACGCGCTGCGGTCGGCCGCTGCCGACGGCACCCGGATCGCCTCCATCTGCGTGGGCACCTTCCCCCTGGCTGACACCGGGCTCCTCGACGGACTGCGCGTCACGACCCACTGGCGCGCAGCCGGTCTGCTGGCTGCCGCCCACCCGGGCCTCGTCGTCGACCCGGACGTCCTCTACGTCGACAACGGCCAGTTGCTCACCTCGGCCGGCGCCGCGGCGGGCATGGACCTGTGTCTGCACATGATCCGCCGTGACTACGGCTCGGCCGTCGCCGCCGACGCCGCCCGCCTGTCAGTGATGCCTCTCGAACGAGAGGGCGGGCAGGCGCAGTTCATCGTCTACGACCACGCACCCACACCGCAGGGCTCCGAGCTTGAGACGCTGCTCACCTGGCTACAGGAGAACCTGGCCCGCGACCTCACCCTTGCAGACATCGCCGAGCGGGCCGGAACCAGCACCCGAACCCTGATCCGGCGCTTCCGCGACCAGACCGGCACCACGCCGCTCCAGTGGCTCCACCGGGCCCGCATCCGCCAGGCACAGCACTTGCTGGAAACCACGGAGCACTCCGTGGAGCGCATCGGCAGCCAGGTCGGCTTCGGCTCACCCACCGCCTTCCGTGACCGCTTCAAACGCACCACCGGCGTCAGCCCGCAGACCTACCGGCGCACGTTCAGTTGAACAGCCAATTGAGATGGCCCCATAAAGCCGTGTCCTACGTGGTGAGGCGGTTGCGGTCGTTGGTCCGTTCATGGGGCGGGGTACGTGGAGTTGGATTGTTCCAGACGGCCTGTGGGAGATGGCGAAGCCGCTGATCCCTCCGTCGAAGGTGCGGCCGCAGGGGGGTGGAACGCAGGACACGCCTGATGAGACGCTGTTCGCGGCCATCATCTACGTGCTGGTCAGCGGGTGCGCCTGGCGCGCTTCGCCACCCTGCTTCGGCATTTCGGCATATCGAAGTCGACCGCCCACCGCCGGTTCCTGATCTGGTGGAGAGCCGGCGTCTGGGGCCGCCTCCACGAGGCCGAGCTGCACCGGCTTGACGACGCCGGCCTGGACGACGTCACCCGCGTCGTCCTCGACACCGCCCACGTGAGAGCGAAAAAGGGGGCGAACACACAGGACGCGAACGGACTGCCTCTCCTCGTCGGCGTCTCGGCCGGCAACACCCACGACAGCGAAGGGCTGAAGCCCATGGTCGAGGGCCACCAAACGAGACACGACCCTCACCGCGGCCGCTACTTCAAGCCCCAGCCCTCCACGCAGACCAAGCCCACGACCGCGCCGACCCGCGCAGATGGCTTCGCTGGAAGCGCACCGGAGTACGCGTCGCCCGCAAAGGCATCGAGTCCAGCAAGCGATTAGGGCGACGACGCTGGGTCATCGAGGCACCATGTCGTGGCTCTCCGGTTACCGCGGACTCAGCCCCCGCTACGAGCGCAATCCCCGTAACTACCTGGCCTTCCTCGGACTCGCCGCCGCTCTCTGCTGCTACAAGCGCCTTGCCCGCCTCACCACGTCTTGTGGGCCCTGGCCAGCACACTTCGTCGGTGCTTCACGTATCGGCTCCACCGTCAACAACGCTCGTGACCAATATGCCCAGCCCTGCGGGGCGGCCCACCGGTGCCGAGGAGGTGGATACATGCAGTCCCGCGAGCCCTGGAAAGCCCGGTGAGCGGGGGGGGATTCCTGGTCCGGCCCTGGCGGGCGCAGAACGACCGCAGTGCGTCGCCGGGGGCCCACGGAAGGGCTGGACGTCCCGGGCTGTCAACCACTCGCGGTCGTGGGTCACGCGGTCCGAGACCACACCCGGGCCGAAGAGCGCCTCCCCCACACGACCGTCCCCGGCGGAGTACGAGTCAGGCGTCCCTCGACGCACCGGAGCATGAAGTGGGTCACACCCTCCACGGGGGTGTGTCGCGTATGCGGACGACGCCGTAGGACATGGCCATCCCGGGTCCCACCGCGAACATCATCACGTGGTCCCCGGGCTGCAGCGCTCCCTCGCTGATCAGGTGGTCGAGCCCGGCGAGCAGGTCGCTGGCGCCCATGTGGCCGTTCCAGCGGCCGAATTCCAGCATGCCGTAGGAGGGATCGAGCCCGAGGGGTTTGAGGAAGTGTTCCAGGTACTGCTCGTTGGCGGCCGAGGGGTGGAGGACCCGGGTGATGTCGCCGATCTCGATGCCCGCGTCGTCCAGCACCTGCCGGACCGCCTCGGACTCCACCTTTCCGGCGATCAGCGCCGCCTCCTGGGGTGTCACATCACCCGGACGGGACGTCGCCTGCCGCTCCAGTGTCACCTTGCGGCCGACGGTGCAGCCGGGCGGGAACAGCGGCTCGTCCCCACGGGTCATGCCCTCCAGAGCGGGCACGGAGAAGGAGTTGACGGCCAGCAGTTCGGCAAAGCCCTCACGCTTCGACAGCAGTGCCGCCGTACCGCCGTCCCCCAGGACGAGGCCGTGGTGGGAGCGGTAGCGGTCGATCAGCGGATGGCCGAAGTTGTCGGCGGTGGTGATCATGGCCGCAGTCCGGTCGGGGGAGGCCATCAGAAAGCACGCGGCCAGCTCCGCACCGGCCAGGAACCCCTCGCACCCCTGCCGCAGTCCGATCGCCGGGATCTCCCGGTCCACCGTGTTGCGCAGGATGTAGTGCTGGGGCATCCAGGAGTCCGGGCCCTGGTGCGATGTCGAGGTGTGCAGCAGCAGGTCGACGTCGCCGGGGGCGTGTCCGGAGCGGGTCAGCACCTGTTTCCCGGCCTCGATCGCCATGTCCGGCGCCGGCGTGGTCCCCGCGACCCGTGCGGCCCGCCAGCCCGTGGTCAGCTGGGACTCGTCGCAGTCGCCCCGGGCGACGGCCTCCTCCAGAGGGACCCGTTCAGGCAGGCAGACGCCCACGCCGCTGAGGTAGATGCCGTTGAACTTCATGGATATGCGTTCCCTTTCGGTCTGGCAGCGTCCGGGTCAGCTGTGCCGCTCGACGGCTATGGTCAGTCGCCTGGGGGCGCAGATCGTATTGTTCTCGTACCAGTCGACGCCGGTCACCTCCCATGCCGGATAGCGGTCCAGCAGCACGTCGAGTGCGACCTTCGCCTCCAGCCGGGCCAGATGGGCGCCCAGGCAGATGTGGATGCCGTGGGTGAAGGCGAGCTGTGGGTTGGGCTTGCGGTGGATGTCGAACCGGGCCGGGTCGGGGTAGGCGCGTTCGTCCCAGTTGGCCGAGGTGAGTGAGATGAGGATGAACTGGTCGGCCGGGATCGTCACCCCGCCGAGCGTCACGTCCCGGTTGGTGACGCGTCCGGCGTCCGGTACCGGAGGGAGATACCGCAGGACCTCCTCGACGGCGTTCGGGACGAGGGAGCGGTCCGCCCGGACCTGGGCCATGGCATCGGGGTGCTCGTCGAGGCACGCCACCATGCTGCCCAGCAGCCCCATCGTGGTCAGATGCCCCGCGAGCAACAGGAGGACCGAGAAGTTGACGATCTCCGTCTCGGTGAGCCGCCGTCCGTCCATCTCCGCATGCACCAGGCGGCTGATCATGTCGTCCCGCGGCCTGGTCCGGCGCTCCCGTGCGTGCTCTCGCAGGTAGTCGAGGATCTCCCGCATCGCCTCCTCCCGGTTCTGGATGAAGGCGCCGTCCGTGGGATCGTCCGTGGAGAGGGTGAGCTGGGCGTCGGAGCAGCGCCGGAGTACCTCGCGGCCCTCCCGGTCCACCCCGAGCAGTTCGGAGATGACGTTGAGGGGCAGCTGGTAGGCGAGATCGGCGGCGAGGTCGAACTCTCCCCGGTCGTCCACCTGGTCCAGGATCTCCACGACGAGGCTCTCGATCCGGCTGCCGAACGGCCCCAGCATCCGCGGGGTGAAGCCCTGGCTGAGCAGGCCGCGCAGGTTCTTGTGCGCCGGGGGGTCCAGTGCGGACAGGTTGCCGTCGATGAACTCCTGCGCCGGCATCACACGGTGCATGTCGTTGGAGAAGGTGGACCAGTCGGAGAAGACCCGCACCGCGTCCGCGTGCCGCAGGACACGCCAGCTGTTCATCGTCGTGTCGAAGTACACCGGCTCGTGGTCCCGCATGTGCCGAAGCCATGCGTGCAGCGATTTGCCGCGGTCCACGTGGAACGGCCGTCGCGGGGGTGCGGTCTGGGACGTCATACGGTTGTTCCCCCTCGGTTCGGCGATCTGTGGGTGGGGTGCTGAGCGGTCGTGGGGTGTCATGGCGGTCGGTTCGCCTTCGGGGGCCCGGTGCACGGCGCGTCAGGGAACCAGGCAGCGGAACAGGTCCGTCGCGAGGCCGTCCAGTAACTCCTGCCGCCGGTTGTGCAGGAAGAAGTGGCCCCCCGGCAGCATCCGCAGCCGGAAGTCCCCCGTCGTCTGCTCCCCCCAGGCCGTCAGGTCCTCCTCGCGGCAGTCGATGTCCTCCGTGCCGCCGAACGCCGAGACGGGGCAGTCCAGCAACGGGCCGGGGCGGAAGCGGTAGGTCTCCAGCACCGTCGTGTCGGCCCGCAGGATCGGCAGGTACAGCGCTTTCATCTCGGGCGAGTCGCGGATCGCCGGGGGAATGGCCCGGAACCGGCGGTCGAGGACGTCCAGGAAGACATCGTCGGGCAGGGTGTGCATGGCGGGATGATGCAGTGGCGTCTGCGGCGCTGGGCGGGCCGCCACACCGAGGTGCGCGGCCCGCAGGCCGTAGCCGTCCCGCAGTTCCCGGACGAGTTCGAAGGCGATCCAGGCACCGACGCTGTAGCCGAACACCGCGAACGGCTCCGGCAGTTCGTCCGCGAGGGCCGCCGCCGCCTCGCGGACGATCTCCTCGACGCTGTACAGCAGCGGCTCCTGCAACCGGGCCTCCCGGCCCGGAGGCCGCAGCAGCCAGAGCTCCGCGCCGTCCCGCAGTTCAGCGGCCCAGCTGTGGTACGCCGCGGGACCACCGCCGGCGTAGGGCACGCAGATCAGGCGCAGCGGAGCGTCCGGGGCAGGCCTCGGGCGCAGGATCCACCGTTCGAAAGGTGTCACGGGCGGCGCACCTCGAAGGTGAGGCGCTTGGGGTTGCACAGGGAGTACGACTCGTACCACTGCATTCCGGTGAAGGTCAGGTCGGTGTAGCGATCCAGGATCGCGTTGAGCGCGATCTTCGCCTCCAGGCGGGCCAGATGGGCGCCCAGGCAGTAGTGGATCCCGGTGGTGAAGGCGAGTTGTGGGTTGGCCGGGCGATGGATGTCGAACCGGTCCGGGTCGGGGAACTCGCGCTCGTCGCGGTTGGCGGAGATCAGCGAGACCAGCACCAGCCGGTCGGCCGGGATGGTGGCACCGG
This sequence comes from Streptomyces sp. NPDC058812, assembly GCF_042744565.1. Taxonomy (NCBI): domain Bacteria; kingdom Bacillati; phylum Actinomycetota; class Actinomycetes; order Kitasatosporales; family Streptomycetaceae; genus Streptomyces; species Streptomyces sp. NPDC058812. The sequence goes on along the minus strand of NZ_JBHYOB010000005.1, from coordinate 402,958 downwards.
CCAGCTCGACCTCCACGTTGGTCACCCGGCCGCCCTCGGGTACGGGCGGGCGGTAGCGCAGCACCTCTTCGACGGCGCCCGGCACCAGTGAGCGGTCGGCTCGGACCTCGGTCAGCTGGCCGGGGTGTTCACTGAGGGTCAGCATCATGTTGCCGAGCAGGGACATCGTGGTCAGGTGACCCGCGAGCAGCAGCAGGACGGTGAAGTTGACGACCTCTTCGTCGTCGAGGGAGCGGTCGTCGAGTCTGGCGGTCGCCAGCTTGCTGACCAGGTCGTTCTGCGGATCCCGGCGCCGGGCCGGGACGAGCTCCTGCCCGAGATACGACTGGAGTTCGCCCATCGCCTTCTGCACTCCGACGACGAAGTCCGGGTCGGCGGGGTTCTCGCAGGTGAGGGCGAGCTGGGCGTCGGCGGTGCGGTAGAGCACTCCCCGGTCCCCGCGTGGCACGCCGATCACCTCCGCGATGACGTTCAGCGGAAGCTGGTACGACAGATCACGGGTGATGTCGATCTCCGTGCGGTCCTCGACCGCGTCCAGCAGTTCGCCGACGATCCTCTCGATGCGCGGGGCCAGGTCGGCCAGAGCGCGAGGGGTGAATCCCTGGGCGATGACGCCGCGCAGCTGCTTGTGCTCGGGCGGGTCCATCGTGGAGAGGTTTCCCCTGGTGAAGCCGTGCTCCGGCATGATGCGACACATGTCGTTGGAGAACACCTGCCAGTCGGAGAGCACCCGGTGGGCGTCCTCGTAGCGGTAGACCTTCCAGGTCTGTGACGCCTCGTCGAACATGACCGGGGTGTTGTCCCTGGCGTTTCGCATCCACGCGTACAGCGCAGGGCCGCCGTCGGCGAAGAACGGCGGCGCGGCGTTGGGCGGGTCAACCATGTGGTCTCTCTCCTCTGTTCTGCTGCCCGGTGGGCGGGGTGAGGGTCCGTTCCGGTCGGCTTCCGCCTTCAGTCTGGGGAGCGCCGGTTCCGGGACGCCCCCGGGGAAGACCCCGGCAGCACCCCGGTGTTGACACCGGGGGTCTCCTGGCCCCCGGGCAGCGGGGCCCACGGGTGGCCGGGCCCACGGGTAGCCGGCGTCGCCGGGGATGCGAAGGTCAGTGGCCGGTGGCCAGGCGTGCTGCTCCGTCGATCCGGATCACCTCGCCGTTGATCATGGGGTTCTCCACGATGTGCTGTACCAGGCCCGCGAACTCCTCGGGTTGTCCCAGGCGTTGCGGGTGCGGGGTGGCGGCGACCAGAGCGGTGCGGGCCCGGGTGGGCAGCTCCGCAAGCATCGGGGTGTCGAACAGCCCCGGCGCCACCGTCGCCACCCGCACCCGGTGACGCGCCAGGTCACGGGCGAGCGGCAGGGTCATCCCGGCGATTCCGGCCTTGGACGCCGCGTAGGCCGCCTGCCCCTGCTGTCCGTCGTAGGCCGCGATGGACGAGGTGCACACGATGACCCCCCGCTCGTCGTCCGCCGTGCCGCCGCCCCGTACCATCGCGGCCGCGGCCGAGCGCACCACGTCGAACGTACCGACCAGGTTCACCTGCACGATTCGCTGGAACTCCGCCAGCGGCAGTGGGCCCTCGCGGCCCACCACCTTCCCGGAGGCGGTGGCTCCCGCGCAGCAGACGGCGATGTGCGGGCCTCCCCTGCGCCGTGCTTCCGCCACGGCGGCGGCCACGTCCGGCGGACGCGTGATGTCCCCGGCGACGAAGGCGGCCCGGTCGCCCAGGTGCGCCAGGGCATCGGCACCGCGTGCGGCGGATCGGCCCGTCACCACCACCTCGGCACCCGCCGCGAGCAGCCGCGCCGCCACGGCGAGGCCCAGTCCGGACGTGCCGCCCACGACGACAGCGACCTTTCCGGTGATGACCATCTACTCGGCCGGTCCCAGGAAGTCGCTTTCGGCGGGCCAGTGGATGACCGTGCCGCCATGGCTCATCCCCGCTCCGAAGGAGGCGAGGACGACCGTGTCCCCGGCCTTGACCCGGCCCTCGTCCACGGCCTCGCGCAGGGCCAGCGGCATTCCGGCGCCGGAGCTGTTGCCCAGGCGGTGGACGTTCTCGGCCGTGCGCTCGGCGGGCAGGCCGAGTTTCTCCCGGAGTACGCGGAGCAGGTGGTGGTTGGCCTGGTGGAAGACGAGGAGGTCCACGTCATCGGTCGACATCCCGTGGTGTTCCAGCAGTTCCAGCACGAAGCCCGGCATGATGTCCAGCGCGAAGTCCCGCACCGAACGGCCGTGCATGTGCACGAAGTTGTCGCCGAACCCCGAGTGCTTGGGTCTGCCGTCGGTGGACCAGGTGCGCTGTTCCCTCTTGACGAAGGCGGTCTCGTACGCCCGGGGATCGCTGCGCAGCAGGGCCGGCGTCACGCCGGTCCCGATGGCGCAGGGCTCCAGCAGATAGCAGGCGGCGGCGTCACCGAAGATCACGCCGGTTGCGCGGTCCTCGGGGTCCAGGGTCTTGGTCACGGTGTCCGCCAGAACCACCGCTATCCGCCGGTAGCCGCCCGACAGCAGGTACTTCGCGCCGACGTCGAGGGCGAACGTACCGCCGGGGCAGCCGCCGCTGTTGACGTCGAACCCCGGGGTGCCGGTGAGGCCCAGCTTGCGGGCTATGGCCACCGCGGCGGCGGGCAGCATGTGGTCTGGTGTGAACGTGCCGCAGATCAGCAGGTCGATGGAGTCCGGGCTGACCCCCGCGCGGGCACAGGCGTCGCGCAGGGCGGCCGCGCCCAGGTCCGAGGTCTGCTCGTCGGGTGCCGACCAGCGCCGCTCCGTGATGCCGATGTGCTCGTTGATCCAGGCGTCCGTGGTGTCCAGCATCTGTTCCAGGTCCGCGTTGGTCACCACGCGCTCGGGCACGTAGCCCCCGATGGCCCGGATGCCTACCCCGTAGGGTGTACCAGCGGTGTTCGTCATGAGGCGGAGACTCCTTCTGGTCGGCCGTGCCTGCCCGCGCAGCGGGGCCGTCGGGGCGCGCACCGCCGGGATCGCGGGGCGGGCGGGCCCGGTACGGGTGGCCTCCCGCCGCTTCCCGCCGCCTCCTGTCCGGCCCGGTCAGCGGTGCGGGTGGGGTGGCACGGCCCGGTCGGCGGTACGGGCGGGCGTGGCGAAGGCCGGGCCGGTCGGCTCTTCACGGCCAGTCTGGGCGGTGCCGGCGCACCACACCTCCGGGGCCGACCCCAGCACTACCCCAGCGCGCCCTGCAGGCGACGGGGCCGTGCCTCTCCGGTGCCGGAGGGCGTCTCGGGGACACCGCCGTACCGGGTCGGCCGAGTGCTGTGGCCGGGGGAAGTTCGCCGGGAGTTCGCGGCGTCCGGTGCGGTGCACCGCGAGGCGGAGCATGCCCGCGTACGGGACGGTGTTCGGGTCGGGCGACAACGCGGCGAGGTGCCGGGACGGGTGTCGCGAGCCGGTGAAACCCTTCCGGTCACGGCCCTCGCGGGGTCTTCCGTCGAGGGGTCAGGACAGGCGGGCCATGCGGCTCTCCTCGTACCGCTCGCGCCATGCCTCGATCAGGGCGGTCAGTTCCCGGTGCATGAAGGAGTAGAAGTCCTGCATCTCGTCGAGGCGGTGGCCGGCGGGGCTGTTCAGCTCGGCGATCTTCAGGCCTTCGGAGGCGGCCTCCATCATGATCGTGAAGACCGCGTTCTGGTTGCCCAGCAGGGTCGCCCACGCGTTCTCCCGGAACCGGTAGTGATCACGGCGGCTGCCGGGGGCCGGGACCCGCTCGATCATGTTGGTCAGGATGAGCTGCTTGACGGCACCGGAGACGGCACCGGAGCTGATCTGGAGTTCCTCGCACAGGTCGCCGGCGGTCATCGTCTTCTGCTGGGTGAACAGCAGAGCGGTCATCACCCTCGCCATGGTCTTCTGCATGCCTCCCTCGGAGAGGGCCAGAGCCAGCTTCTCCGCGATGGCACGCAGCTCCGTCTCTGTCTCGTTGTGCTCCAAAACATGCTCCTTGGTACCGGAAATCGATGGAAGAGGGGGTGTCGGCGCCTTTCAGTGTAACGACAGCTCTCAAATCTCTCTATCTTTACAAATCTCTGAACGCTTAGTACGGTCAGGATTATGACGAACGCGATCGAGCTTCGGAAGCTCACCAAGACGTACGGCACCCGTCGCGGCCTGACCGGCCTCACACTCGATGTGCGGGCGGGCGAGGTCTTCGGCTTCCTCGGACCCAACGGCGCCGGCAAGACCACCACGATCAGGCTGCTGCTCGACCTGATCCGCCCCACGTCGGGCTCCGCCGCCGTCCTCGGTCTCGATCCACTGTCCGACGGCGTCGAACTGCGCAGCCGCATGGGCTACCTGGCCGGTGACTTCGTCTGCGACGGCCGTCAGAACGTTCGCAGCTACCTGCGCTTTCTCGCCGCGCTGCGCGGCGGGGTGCCGCAGGAGCGGATCGACTCCCTCGCCGAGCGGCTGGGCCTGGACCAGACCACCAGCATCAAGAAGCTGTCCAAGGGCAACCGGCAGAAGGTCGGCCTGGTCCAGGCACTGATGCACACACCCGAGGTCCTGGTCCTGGACGAGCCCACCTCCGGACTCGACCCGCTGGCCCAGCAGGCCTTCCTCGTCCTGGTCGGCGAGGCCGCGGCGAATGGCCAGACGGTCTTCATGTCCAGTCACATCATGAGCGAGGTGGAAGCCGTCGCCGACCGGGTCGGCATCATCCGCGACGGAGCCCTCGTCGCCCTCGACACCGTCACCCATCTGCGCGCCGACGCCGTCCGTGACATCGACGTCACCTTCGCCACCCCTGTCGCGGCCGATGCCTTCGCCCGTGTGTCCGGCGCCGACCGGCTGCGCCTGGACGCCGCGGGGACCACGCTCAGCGGTCAGCTCTCCGGCAGCCCCGACAGCCTGATCAAGGCCCTCGCCGTTCATACCGTCACCAGCCTGCGGGTCACCGAACCGGCCCTCGACGACCTCTTCCACTCCTACTACGAGGGAACCGACTCCGCGCCCCGCACCGACGCGGTCCGAGCCTCCTGAACACCAAGACCCCCCGCCCCGTCGCACCCACGGCTCCCTCAGCCGGAAGGACCGCCCTCCATGCGCACCGCCACCGCCGTCTATCGCAAGTCGCTCAGTGACAGCCGCCGCAGCCTCCTCGGCTGGGTGATCGGCTCCGCCTTCATCGGCCTGGCATACGCGAGCGCGTATCCCAGCCAGAAGAACAACCTCGGCAACATCCCGGACAGCCTGCGGGACTCCATGAACGTCGACAACTCGGCTGCCGGCTATCTGAACGCCGCCGAATTCGGTCTGGTCCTCCCCCTGCTACTGCTGATCTACGCCATCGCGGCCGGACACCGCGCCACCGCGGGCGACGAGGAGACCGGGCAGCTCGACCTGCTGCTCGCCCATCCCATCACCCGCACCAAGTTCATGCTCCAGCGTTTCGCCAACCTGGTCACCGGCGCGTTCGTCATCTCGTTCGTGGTCTGGCTGGCCCTGCTCGCCGTACGGAGCAGCGCCGAACTGACCAGCATCAGCCCGGTGCAGTTCCTGGCCCAGTGCCTGGCTCTGGCCCTGCTCGCCGGCACGTTCGGCGCGCTCGCCCTGGCCCTCGGCGCGGCCTTCGGCCGCCGCAGCGTCGTCCTGGCCGGCGCCGCCGGTGTCGCCGTCGTCACCTACGCCTTCCACACCATGGCCGAACCGATCGGCGCCGAGTGGCTCGCCTACCTCTCCCCCTTCCACTACTACATCGGCGGCCAGCCCCTTCGGCACGGCTTCCAGTGGGCCGACTACGGTGTCCTCGTGCTCCTGACGGCCGTGTGCCTGGCCGTCGGACTGGCCCGGTTCGACCGGCGCGACATCAACAGCTGACCGCGTTCCGGCGCAGGGCGCACCGGCCGACCCGGTGCGCCCTGCGCCATGTCCGCGTGCCCCGCCCCTGCCGGTCAGGTCTGGCGCCCCAGCCTGACCGGCAGGGCCGCCAGGGCCCGGGACGTGGCCGGTTTCCAGGTGAGCTCCGCGGGGTCGGCGGCGAGTTCGAGGTTCGGAAAGCGCGTGATCAGGCGGCTCAGCGCGATCTCGCCCTCCGCCCTGGCCAGGGCCGCGCCGATGCAGTGGTGGATGCCGTGGCCCAGCCCCAGGTGCGCCTTGTCCGCACGGGTCAGGTCGAGTTGCTCCGGGCGCTCGAAGCGCCGCGGGTCCCGGTTGCCCGTCGCGTACACGACCTGCACCCCGTCCCCCGCCGGGATGGTCACCCCGCCGATCTCCACCGGCTCCAGGGCGTACCGCAGCACGCCGATGTCCGCGGGCCCGGCGAAGCGCAGCAGTTCCTCGACGGCGGCGGGCATGCCGTCGGGTTCGGCGCGCAGCCGGGCCAGTTGCCCGGGATGCGTGAGCAGCATCAGGGTGCCGTTGGCGATCAGGCTGACCGTGTTGTCGTGCCCTCCGATGAGCAGGCTGAGGGAGAGCGAGATGAGTTCCTCGGTGCTGAGCCGGTCACCGTCCTCGTGCGCCCGGCACAGGCCGGACAGCACATCCTCGCCGGGTGCCTTCCGCTTCTCTTCGAGGAGATCCCCGAGGTACGCGACCAGGTTGCGGGCGCCGTCCGCGATCTGCTCGAGGTCTCCGCTCACGAGCGCCACCGACCACGCCAGCCAGCGGGAGTGGTCCCCGGCCGGAATGCCGAGCAGTTCGCAGATGACGCTGACCGGCAGCGGTTTGGCGAACCGGTCGATCAGGTCGGCCTCGGGCTCCGCGGCCAGGGAGTCGAGCAGTTCGTCGGCGATCTCCTGGATCCGCGGGCGGAGTTGCTCGATGCGCCGGGGCGTGAACTCGCGGGAGAGCAGCCTGCGCAGCCGCGTGTGGTCCGGCGGGTCGTAGGTGCCGAGGGTGTGGAGGAAGTAGGGGGCCACATCTTCAGGAAGCCCGATGGACGCCGTGAGGTTCGACTTGGATTGCTTGGTGAGGTCGTTGCTGAACCGCTTGTCGCTCAGCACGCTCAGGATGTCGTGGTACCGGGTGACCAGCCATACCTGGCTGCCGTCGAAGTACGTGGCGGGCCTGATCGCCGGCCCGTCGAGCAGCCGGCCGAAGGCTGCGTCACGGTCCGGTCCGAAAAGAATCTCCACCAGGCTCAAATCCGTGGCGGTGTCTGAAGACACGGTTCCTCCTATGGTCTGTCGCCGGTCTGTCATCGGTGCGTCGTCCTTCTGGCGTCCGTGTGCCGTCGTACGAGTCCTGTGCGGTGCCGCGCGGTCGGCCCCACGCCGCGGGGAACCTCAGGTGAGCTGTGCCGTGACGAGCACATACGTGTAGGGGGGCGTCGTGCGGTCGGCGGCGATGGCGGCGTTGAACGCCTCCTCCCCGGTGATGGGGATCATCTCCTCGCGACGGGCCAGCATGGTCTCCTTCATGGCGGCGAAGGCCGATTCCGGGATCACGGTGTGCGCGGTGATGTCGAGCGCCTCCAGCGTGCCGAACCCGGCGTCGGCGAGCAGGTTCCGGTAGTCGTCCATGCTGCCGAGGGTGGCCATGAACCCCTCGAACCCCATGCCCTCCTGCGGCCGGTGGAACATGTCCGCCACCACGAGGCGGGAACCGGGCCGCAGCACCCGGGCCAGCTCGCTCATCGCCTTGGGTTTGTCCTCCATGTGCAGCAGGGACTCGAACGCCCACGCGCCGTCGAAGGAGTTGTCGTCGAAGGGCAGCGCCATCCCGTCGCCGTGCCGGAACGTCAGACGGGCCGCGACGTCCGTGCCCCGCACACGCTCGGTGGCCCGCTGTGCCTGGTCCGGGCTGATGGTCACTCCGACGACCTGCACGGGGTGGGCGGACGCCAGCGCGACGGCGGGCTTGCCCAGCCCGCACCCGACATCGAGGATGCGCTGCCCCGGCCGCGGGGCGAGCCGGTCGACCAGTTGCCGGGTCATCCGTTCGGTCGCGACGGCGACCGAGGAGGCGTCGTCCTCGTCCGTCCAGTAGCCCATGTGCAGGTTCTCGTCCCACAGGAGGGGGAACAGGTCGACGCCCTTGTCGTAGTAATCGCCGACGCGTTCCGCGGTGGGCCCGGTGTGCGACATCTTCGTCCGTCCTTTCCGGACCGGCTCTTCCGGTCGTGGTGTGGTTGCCGTGTCGGCGTCCTGCGGTCTGCGGGTGGCCCCGCGTACGCCACGGTGAGGTCAGCGCTCGTAGTACCAGGCCATCGCGGAGTCGGCGGCCCCGGCGGAGGCCGCGGCTCTGGCCGCGCTGGGGACGCGGCCGGCCGGCGGTGCGGTGCGCGGGGGCCGGACGGCCGGCGCGGGGTCCGCGAACCGGGCGCGCAGGGCGTCCAGCCGGGGCAGGGCGTCGAGCACGGTGGCGAAGGGGAGGCCGAAGTCGACCATGCAGGCGATCTCGTCGACACCGGCGTGCTGCGCCCGGCGGACCACCGCCGCGCACTTCTCCTCGGTGCCGAGCAGCGAGCGGCGTTCGTAGAAGTCCTCGGCCACCACCTTGGCCAGCTCCTCCTTCTCGGCCTGGGTCATGGTGCCGGAGGCGCCGTCGTTGCTCTTCTGGGTGAGGAAGGTGTCGATGTAGCGGCGTACCGGCTCGGCCACGAGCGCGCGCACCTGCTCCTCGTCGTCACCGACATAGGTGTGCATCCCGACGGTGACCACGCCCGTCCGAGGGTCGTGGCCCGCCTCCGCTCTGGCCTTGCGGTAGGCGGCGACATTGGTTTCGAGGCGTTCCCAGCTGTCCACCAGGGCCAGGACGTTGGTGCCCAGCTCACCCGCCGTGACCCAGGTCTGCGGGTTGGAGGAGTGCACGATCCACAGGGGCAGTTCGGCGCGGCACGGGCGCGGATAGGTGCGCACCGGGAGCATCCGGCCGCCGGGGCCGGGGAACTCGACCGTCTCGCCCGCCCACAGCCTGCGCAGCACCGGGATGGTGCCGAAGGCCACCTCGCGGCGCCGTTCGAAGTTGTCGGGATAGAAGACGAAGTCACCGCTGTGCCAGCCGGTGGCCACGCACAGCGCGGCCCGCCCGCCGGAGAGCTGGTCGACCAGGGCCCATTCCTCGGCGACCCGCACCGGGTGGTGGTGCGGCAGGACGATGCTGCCCGCGCGCAGCTCGAGCCGTTCGGTGGCGACGGCGAGGGCGGCGCTGAGGACGGAAGGGTTGGGGAAGCTGCCGCCGAACTCCTGGAAGTGCCGTTCCGGGGTCCAGATGGCCCTGAAGCCGAGCGGGTCGATGGCCCGGGCCACGTCGAGGATGAAGCGATAGCGGTCGCGGAAGGACCTGTCGTCGTTGGCCGCGAAGAAGTACACGCTGAATTCCATGGTGCCCTCCCGGTTCGTCACTGGATCAGGTCACCGGCCTCGGGGGCGGGGGGGCCGCCCAGCGCCGGGGTCATGAGCCGGGCCATGGTCCGCAGCCCCGCGTCGTGGACGATGGTGAAGTGGTCGGCGTCCACGTCGTGCACGCGCAGCGGCTTGCCGACGAACCGCCCGAAGCCGTTGGTCCGGTCGCCGTCCAGACGCCGCATCGCCGGCAGCCCGGCCGGATTCCGTGCGCCGACGAAACCCTGGGTGGCGTGGAAGAAGGTGACGTCGACCGGTTCCGGCAGCGGCTGCGGCACGTACTCGGTGAGCAGCCTGACATTCTGGTTGAACGCGTCGTTGGTGCGGCGCAGGAGCGTCAGGACGTTGTCGTGGGCGAGTTTCGCCGCCGCCTTGTCGACGACGTGCCGAGCGATCAGCCGCAACTGCTCGTCGGTCTCCTTGCCGAGCAGCGATTCCAGGCTGACCAGTTCGGTGATGTTCCACCGGTGGCAGTAGGCGTTGCCGAGCATCATCAGCGGCAGGCTCTCCGACTCGTCGTCGGTGAGCGAGGACCAGTCGACACCGGCCCAGGCGGGCGTCGTCGGCATGATGCCGTCGGCGATGACGAGGGAGTGGACGCGCTCGCCGTGGTGCATCAGCCGGCGGGCGACCTCGAAGGCGACGACTCCGCCGAAGGACGAACCGGCCAGCGTGAAGGGGCCGCCGGGATGGTCGGCGCGGATCGCAGCCGTGTACGCGTCGCACATCTCCTGGAAGGTGTCGAAGCGGTGCAGACGGGCGTCGAGGTCGATCTGTTCGACACCGAGCAGCGGGTACTCGGCGCCGAGGTAGCGCGACAGGTACAGGCCATAGCTCACGTCGCCGTACATGTGGTGCATCCAGTACGAGCGCTGCCGGTTCCCGGCCCGGTTGATGCTGGTGATGAACTTCCGCTCCTGCCGTCCGTCCTGGGACCCCGGCCGCCGCAGCCGACGCAGGTCGACAGCGGCCCCCTCGGAGACGAGGTGGTCGGGGCGGCTGGGCACGTCGACGGTGCGCGGGGGCTCGGACAGCCAGCGTGACCAGTCGCCGGTGGAGGGCCGCCCGTTCATCAGGGACCGTACGACGGTGACGCGGGCCGGACCGGGCAGGGGCCGGGGGGTGTACGACGCGAGGGCCGTGACCAGTGCGGTGCGGTGGGCGTGGGCCTCGCGCAGCCAGTCGGCCAGCGCCTCCTCGCCCATCGGCGGCTTGGCGTCGGTGGTGAGCACCCTGGCCGCCCGGGCGAAGTCGTCGTCGGCGGCATCGACCGGGACATCGGCGCCGAGCCACCGGCAGGCACCCCAGACCGTGCCGAAGGCGCCGGTCAGCGCGCCGAGCCCGGACGCGACCGGCTCGCCGGGCTCCGGGGCACCGACCAGGAGGAGTTCGTCGACCTGGTGCCCCTCGTCGATGAGCCTGCGAGCCGTCTCGAAGGCGAGCACCGCGCCGCACCCCTGCCCCGCGATGCGGTACGGGCCCTGGGGCCGGTCGGCGAGGACCGCGGCCGCGCAGGCGTCCACCAGGTCGGTGACCGAGGCCGACGGGGTCCGGCCGGTGCGAAAGCCCGGCGGCTCGATGCCCAGGACCGGGCCGTCGTCGGCGAGGGCGGCCTGCACATGGGTCAGCCAGCTGAGTTCGCCGGTGTCGCCGGGCAGGCAGTGGACGGGGGCGCCCACCGTGTCCGTGACGAAGGGGACGGCGCGGGCTGTGAGGAGCTGCGAGGTGGTGGAGGGGGTGGGGGTGGACGCGGGTGCAGGCGCCGACTGAGAGGCAGGGGCGGACGCGGGGGTAGGGGTGGACGCGGAGGCAGGGGCGGACGCGGAGGCAGGGGCGGACGCGGAGGCAGGGGTGGACGCGGAGGCAGGGGTGGACGCGTGCTGGGGGGCCAGGGTGGCGATGTGGGTCACCAGGCGCTCCAGCGTGGACTGCTCGAAGATCGCCGCCATCGGGATCTCCTCACCGAACCGCGCCTGGACCCGCTGCATGATGCGCAGCGCGACGATCGAGTCGATCCCGTACGCCGCGAAGTCCTTCGCGGGGTCGATCTCCTCGGGGGCCAGCCCCACCCCTTGCGCCACCAGCTCCCTGACATGCCGGGCCAGCTCGGACGTGTCCTCGGCGGGCGCCGTGGCGGCCGGTGCGGGCTGCTCCGCCTCCCGGGGCTCCGGCGCCGTCGCGGTGTCCTGCCGTCGCGGGGCGGGCTCGGGCAGCCAGTACCTGTCCTCGGCGAACGGGTACGTCGGCAACGGCACCCGCCGTCCCGCCGGGCCCTCCAGCCGGGACCAGTCCGTCTCCTTGTGACGCACCCACCGGATGGCCAGCTCCCGCAGCGGGCCGATGCCTTCCGGCTCGCGCGGGCCGGAGCCGGCCGCCCAGGCACGCAGCCGTGCCACCAGCTCGGGAAGCGTGTCCGCGATCACGGCCAGCCGCTCGGTGAGGGCCGGCCGCCCGACGCGCAGGGTGTGGGCCACGTCGGCGGGACGGTACGCGCTGTGCTCCAGGCTGTCGGCCAGGATGCCCGCATACCGGCGCAGCCGCTCCTCGGTGCGGGCGCTCAGGACGAACAACTGGGGCCCCGCGGGTGCACCGGAGGTTTCGTCGGGCCGGCCGGACTCGAACTCCTCCACGACGACATGGGCGTTGACGCCGCCGAAACCGAAGGAACTCACTCCGGCACGGCGCGGCACCTCACCGCCGTCGCGGTCGGCCGGCCGGGGCCACGGCCGCGCCTCGTCGATGAGGCGGAACGGGGTGTCGGTGAGGTCGATGAGCGGGTTGACGCGTTCCAGGTGCAGGGAGGGCGGCAGTTGACGGTGCTGAAGCGCCTTGATCACCTTGATCAGACCCGCGATGCCGGCCGCGGTCTCCAGGTGCCCGACGTTGGTCTTGACGCTGCCGAGGGCGCAGTAGCCCGCGCGGTCCGCGCCGCCCAGCTCGCGGAAGGCGTCGATGAGGCCGTTCACCTCGATCGGGTCGCCCAGAGCGGTGCCGGTGCCGTGGGCCTCGATGCAGGTGATGGTGTCGGCGGTGCCCCCGGCGGCGCGGTGTGCGCGGACGATGACGTCGGTCTGCGCCTGCGGGTTGGGCGCGGTCAGGGAGTTGGCGCGGCCACCGTGGTTGACGGCGGTGCCTCGGATGAGGGCGTGGACGTGGTCGCCGTCGGCCAGTGCCCGCCCGAGCGGCTTGAGGAGCAGGGCGGCCACGCCCTCGCCCCGTACGTAGCCGTCGGCCCGGTGGTCGAAGGTCTTGCAGCGGCCGTCGGGTGAGAGCATGCCGGATTTGCCGAAGGCCAGGTAGCCGGTCGGGGACAGGATCACGTTGACCCCGCCGGCCACGGCTGTCTCGCACTCCCCGGCGCGGAGCGCCTGCACGGCGCGGTGCACCGCGGTCAGCGAGCTGGAGCACGCGGTGTCGACCGGCTCGCTCGGGCCGTGCAGCCCCAGCAGGAAGGAGACCCGGTTGGCCAGGACGCTGTGCGCGTTGCCGGTGGCGGCCTGGCCGTCGACCTCGACACCGCGGCCGATCAGCAGCTGCGCGTATTCCGAGGAGCCGACCCCGACGAACACACCGGTGCGGGTGCCCTCCAGTGCGGCCGGATCGTGGCCCGCGTCCTCGATGGCGTGCCAGACCGTCTGGAGGAACAACCGGTGCTGTGGGTCCATCGTGCGTGCCTCGCGCGGGGAGATCCGGAAGAACTCCGCGTCGAAGCGGTCGACGCCGTCCAGGAAGCCGCCCCAGCGGGACGGCACCCGGTGCGGGTCCTGGCCCGGGTCGCCGTGGATGTCCCGCCAGTCGAAGCGGTCCGCCGGCACGTCGCCGATCAGGTCCTTGCCCGCGACCAGGTTCTCCCAGTACGCGTCGAGGTCCGGGGAGCCCGGGAAGCGGCCCGCCATGCCGACCACGGCGATGGGCTCGTCCGCCGGTGCCCGGGCGGGCGGCACCGGTCCGGCGTCGGCGGCGGCCGGTTCCGGCGCCGGCACATGCGCGGTCAGGGCCGCCACGAGCGAGGCGACGTCGGCGTGCGCGTACAGCTCAGGGGCCACTACGCTGATGCCCAGCCGATCGCCGAGCACCGCCGCGAGTTCGGTCAGGGTGACGGAGTCGAAGCCGAAGTCGCTCAGGTGCTCCTCGGGGCCCACCTCCTCGGTGGGCAGGCCGAGGACGCTGCTGATGGCGGCGGCGACGACGTCGTACACGTCCCCCCTGTCCGGGCCACCGGCCCCGCTCGGCGGGCCGGACACGGGGACGGTGGCCGGCTCGGCGACCGGGAGGGTGTCGGCGACCGGCTCGGCGACCCGGAGGATTTCCGCGGCCGGCGGCGTGGGCGGCTCGGAGTGTGGAAGCCAGTGCCTGTCCCGGGCGAACGGGTAGCCCGGCAGGGAGATGACCCGACCCGTTCCGCCGAGTCCCGGCCAGTCGACGTCCTCGCCGTCCGCCCAGCGCGCGGCGGCGTCCGCCCACCGCGGCGGCAGCAGCCCGAGGTCGGGAGCGGGCGGCGGGGTGCCGTCCGCCAAGGAGTCCAGGCCGTGGATCAGTTCGGCCGGGTCACGCGCGACCAGCACCGCGCGCGCCCGCAGCGGCTCGCGCCCCACCCGCAGGGTGTGTGCCACATCGGCGAGGATCTCGTCGGCGCCCGGCCCCCGTAGGAAGTCCCGCAACCGGGAGGCCAGGCGGCTCAGTTCCCCGGGCCTGCGCGCGCTGAGGGGGACGAGTTGCGGTTCCCCGGCCGCCGCGTCGCGCTCGGCGGGCCGGGGCGGATCCGCCACGATCAGCTGGGCGTTGGCGCCGCCCACACCGAAGGAGCCGACCGCCGCGTACCGCACCGGGACGCCCTCCCCGCCGGGCCAGGCCTGCCTCCGGCGGACCAGCTCGAGCGGGGAACCGTCCGCCGAGAAGACGGGCAGCGGTGTGGTGACGTCGATGGTCGGGGCGATCTGCCCGGCCCGGAGCTGGAGCAGGACCTTGGTGAGCTGTGCCATGCCCGAAGCGGCCTCCAGATGGCCGACGGCGGGCTTGAGGGAACCGACGCGGACGGGGCCGCGCCCGGCGTCCCGGGAGGCGAAGACCTCGCGCAGGGCCTCGGCCTCGATGGCGTCGCCCACGGCGGATCCGGTCGCGGCGGCCTCGACGTACTGGATGTCGTCGGGACCGAGGCGGGCCGGGCGCAGGGCCCGACGGAGCAGCTCTGCCTGGGCACCCGCGTCCGGGGTGGTGTACGCGTCGTCCCCCGCGTTGTGGTTCACGGCCGAGCCCACGATCAGGGCGTGCACTCGGTCACCCGCGCGCAGCGCCTCGGGCAGCGGTTTGAGGACGACGACCCCTACGCCCTCGCCCGTCACCATGCCGTCGCCGTCCCGGTCGAAGGCGCGGGCCCGGCCGTCGCCGGAGAGCATCCGGGCCCGGGACAGCTCCTCGTGGTGGGCCGGGTGCAGGATCAGGTTGACACCGCCCACCACGGCGGCGCCGCACTCGCCCCTGCGCAGGGCCGCGCAGGCCAGGTGCACGGCGGTGAGCGAGGACGAGCAGGCGGTGTCCACGGCGAGGCTCGGGCCGGAGAAACCGAAGCAGTGCGAGAGCCGGTTGGCGAGCGACCAGTGCGCGGAGCGGGCGTCCGGCCGTTCGCCGCGGGCGCGGCGCTCGGCCGCCAGCGACTGGTAGGGGGTGTGCATGGCGCCGGTGAAGACGCCGACCCCGGCCCCGGTCGCGCGCAGCGCCTCCGCCTCCAGGCGGGCCCTGGTCACCCCCGCGTCCTCCAGCGCGGTCCAGGCCGTCTGGAGCAGCTGCCGCTCCTGGGGGTCCATGGCCGCGGCCTCGCGGGGCGAGATCCGGAACAGCAGCGGGTCGAAGCGGTCGACGTCGTCGAGGAAGCCGCCCCAGCGGTGGCCCGGCTCCCCGCCCTCTCCCGGTGCGGCGTGCTGCTCGGCGGCGTTCCAGCGGTCGGCCGGGATGTCGCCGATCGAGCGCCGCCCGTCGCGCAGGTTGTCCCAGAAGGCCCACAGGTCGTCGGCGCCCGGGTAGCGCCCGGCGACGCCGACGATCGCGATGGGGACCTCGTCGGGTGGGCCGGAGGCACCGGGCGCCGCGCCGTCCGCGGGCCGCTGTGCGGTGTCGGGCTCGGACTCGTGAGGGGTCGGCCGAGCCTCCGCGCGGACCGCCGGCACGGCCGACGCGGGCAGCGAGATGCCCATCGCCAGCACCCGGTCCGCCACTTCGGTGAGCGTCAGGCCGTTGCAGGGCTCGTCGAACACGAGGCGCTGTCCGAGGTCCCGGGACAGGGCCTCGGTGACCTCCATGACCACCAGCGAGTCGACGCCGTACGCCAACAGTGGTGTCAGCGCGTCCATTTCGGACACGTCGAGCTTCAGGCTCGCGGCGAAGCGCTTGCGCAGGCGGTCGACGAGCCAGGGGCGGCCGTCGTTCTCCTGGTCGACCGGCATGGTCGGGACCTCCGTTGCGACGGTGGCGGGCGCGGGCCCGGGCTGCGGTGCCGCGGCGGCACCGGCCGGAGTGGCGCTCTGATGGCGGATGGCGCCGCGTTCGGCGAGCACGAGGCTCTGGTCGGCGTGTGCGTCGTCGTGCTCGGTGGCGGCAAGGGCCCGTACGTCCCGCAGCCCGGCCTCGGCGAGGAGCGCGCCCCAGTCCTCGGCCGCGAGGAGCGGTGAGTGCGGCAGCCGGAGATGGCCGTCGCCGTACAGCCACCAGCCGTCCGTCAGGCCGAAGACGAGCGTGACGGCGTCCAGTACGGCGGTCGACTCGGTGACGGCGAGCAGGGCGCCGGGGCGCATCAGGGACGCGACGTGGTGGAGGGTGGCGCGGATGTCGCCGGTGGCGTGCAGCACGTTGGCGGCGACCACGATGTCGTACCGCTCCCCCGCGAAGCCCTGCGCGGCGGGGTCCGCGGCGATGTCGAGGGTGCGGAAGGCGGCCTCGGGGTGGCTCGGCCCCAGGCGTTCGGCGGTCTGGCGTACGAGCGCGGGTGAGATGTCGGTGCAGACGTAGGCCGGTGCCGCCCCCTCGCACGTCCGGAGCGCGGCGAGGAGCGGGCGGGTGGTGCCGCCGGTGCCGGCTCCGATCTCCAGGACACGTACCGGCCGCCCGGGTTCGCGCCCGCGCAGCTCCCTCACCCTGCGGACGACCGCGGCCGTGCACATCGCGTTGAAGTGCCGCGAGCGCGGGTCGTCGTGGTAGAGGGCGGCGAGCCGGTCCTGGGAGCCGCCGGGGAAGAGAACCTCGAGTCCTCTGCGGCGGCCGGTGAGGACGTCGGGCAGCGCCGCCGCGCAGTCGGCGAGCAGTTCCACGGCCGGCGCGCAGTGCGGGTGGTCGGCGGTGAGCTGCTCGCTCAGCCGGGTCCGGTCGGTGCCGTCCTCGTCCTCTGTCGGATACGGGTCGACGGGGAAACTGAGCAAACCGTCGTCCTCCCGCAGGAGGCCCGGATCCCGCAGCATGTCGAGCAGGGCGTCGAAGAGCCGCCGCTGTACGGTGACCACGCCCAGGTCCACGGCGAGGTCGGCGGGGGTGCGCGCGGCTCCGGCCGTGCGCGGGGCGCCCATCCGGTGGAGGGCGGCGAGGACTTCGCGGCGGGCGAAGTCGTCCAGGCGGGCCAGGTAGCCGGGGGGTACCGAGGAGGCGCGCCGGGCCTCGGCGGCCCCGGCCACGGCCGTGCGCACCGCCTGTCCGTCACCGGGCACGTCCAGGGCGTCGGCGGGCGCGTCCGTGACGCCTTCGAGTTCCTGGTCTCCGGTGGTCTTCAGGACGGTCGCCTGGGTGAGCGGGGAGCCCAGGACGCGGCGGAGGGCGGCGACGCCCTCCTCGTCGGTGAGGCCGGCCACGCCGAGGCGGGCGACCCGGCGCCGGTAGTCCTCGGTGGCGACGGAGCCACTGTGCCCCCACAGGCCCCAGTTGAGGAGTTTGACGGGCAGGCGGGTGCGGGTGGCCAGGTAGTGCGCGTAGGCGTCCTGGAAGGTGGAGGCCGCGCTGTAGTTGCCCTGCCCGGCGTTGGCCCGGTGCGAGACGGCGGACGAGAACAGGGCGAGGAAGTCCAGCGGTTCGCCCGCCAGGGCCTCCGCGAGGACGACGGTGCCGTGGGTCTTGGCGTGCAGGGCGGAGCGGAACGTCAGCTCGTCCATGCGGTGCAGCAGCCCGTCGGCCAGGGTGAAGGCGGCGTGGATCGCGCCGTGGACGGCGCCGAAGCGTTCGCGCACCCGGGTGAGCAGAGCGCCGACGGCGTCGCGGTCGGTGATGTCGGCCTGCTCGTAGACGGCTTCGCCGCCGGCGGCGTGCAGCTCGGACAGCAGGGTGTCCGGCAGTTCGCCCAGCGGGCGGCGGCCGACGAGGACGAGGCGGGCGGCGTACTCGCGGGCCAGGTACCGGGCGACCGCGCGCCCCAGGCCGCCCGCGCCGCCGATCAGCAGACAGGTGCCGCCGTGCCGGAACGGCAGCTCGGTGCCGGGGGCTTCGGGCAGGGTGACCGCACGCAGGGTCTTGCCGAGGCGGAGGCGGCCACGCAGAGCGACCTCCTGCACGGGGAGAGCCGCGGGCTCGGCCTCCACGGCGGCCGCGAGCCGGCGCAGTTCGGCCCCGCCCCGGGCCAGTGCACGGCGGTCCAGATCGAGACAGCCGACGGAGGCGAAGGGCAGCTCGCGGGCCATCGACTTGGCGAGGCCGACGAGCGCGGCGGCGTACGGGTTGCGGGCCGGGACGCCCTCGTCGACCTGCTGGCTGTCGCTGGTGACGACGGACAGGCGCAGCCTCTCGGGACGCCGGGCGGCCAGCCGTTGCGCGAGCCGGAACAGGGCCAGGCAGCCCTGGTCGAGGGCCGTGTCGAGGTGGGCGAGATCGTGGGCGCTGTAGTGGCGGTCGTCGACGCCGCCGAGGAAGTGGATCGCGCTGTCGGGGTCCAGTTCCTCGACGGCGGCTCCAAGGTGCCGTGCCACGTCCGGGGTGTCGAGGCGCAGCACGCGGGCCCGGGGCGAACGCGCCGCCAGGGCCTGGCCGAGGCCGAAGTCGCGGGCCGTGGTGAGGACCAGGGTGTGTCCGGTGTGCCGCGCCGGTGCGGGAGTGGGGGCGTCGAGGACCTGCCACGCGGTGCGCAGCCGGCGCACGGCGGGGCTGCTGCCGTGCGTGGGGCGGGTGGTCGCGGGACGGGCCACGCGCAGGTCCCGGAAGACCGCCACGGGTACGGCGTCCGCGTCCGCCAGCGTCACGTCGGCACGGGCCGTGCCGCGCTCGGGGTCGTGCTCCCGCAGCCGTACGTGCACGTGGCGGGCGGCGCCGACGCGCCCGGTCAGCTCCACGCGGGCCACGGACGCCGGGAGGAACGGCGCGGTGCCCTCGGGAGGTTGGGGAAGCACGCCGTGCAGGGCGTGCAAGGCGCCGTCGAGGGTGCCGGCGTCCACCGCCCAGGCGGGTGCGGACGTGCCGGGTGGCGGTGTCAGCTCCCCGAGGGCCTCGCCTTCGGAGTCCGCGTGTACGGCGGCGAGCCGTCGGAAGAGGGGACCGTAGGCGAGGCCGTCGCGTTGGGCGCAGTCCTTGTAGAAGGCGGACCCGTCACGGCGGGTGGTGCACCGGGCGCGGATCGCGTCGAGGTCGAGGGCGGCGGGCGGGGCGGCCGGGGCGGTGCCGGTGCGGACGGTGCCGGTGGAGCAGGGCCGTTCGTCGCCGTGCGCCGTGCCGATCCTGTAGTCGAGCCCGTCGTTCCCGGACTCGGTGAGGCGGACGCGGACCGTGGCGCCGCCGTCGGGGATCTCCACGGGGGACCGCCACCGTACGTCGGTGATCTCCCGCACCTGGCCGCGGTCGAGTTCCTCGGCGGCGGCAGCGGCCATCTGGAGTTGGACCACTCCGGCGAGCAGGGCACGGCCCTGGACGACGTGGTCGGCGACGACCTGGTCCTCGCGGTCGAAGACGGTCTCGTGGACCAGGCCGTCGAGGGTCGGGACGACGCGGTCGAGCGGTCCGGGCGCGGCGCGGCGCCCATTGCCGTCGGGGCCGAGGGGCGGTGTGGTGGTGACCCAGTGGCGGTCGCCCGCGAACGGGTAGGCGGGCAGCGGGACGCGCCGGGCGCCGTCGAAGGCCCCGGACCAGTCGACGACGCCGCCCCGTGTCCACAGCCGGGCGAGTGTGCCGAGGTCGCGGGCGGCGAGCAGCTCCCCGGCCCGGTCCGCATCCGCGGGAGGTTCGGCGGCGGGATCGACGCGCCCGGTGACCAGGCCGGGGGCGGCGCCCGAGTCGAGGAACTCCTGTAGTCGGCCGCGGAGTTCGGCAGGGGTGCGGGCGGTGACGGCGAGCCTGCTCTCGAGTTCGTCGCGGCCGGTGGCCAGGGTGTGGGCCACGTCGCGCAGGGCGGGGGCGGCGCCGAGGCTCCGGTGCAGCCGTCGTGCGACCTCGCGCAGCCGCTCGTCCGTCTTGGCGGACAGGACGATCAGCTGCTCGGTGCCCTCCTCGCCCGGCGGGTCGTGGCGCCGAGTGGACGGCGGCTCCTGGAGGATCACGTGGCCGTTGGCGCCGCCCGCTCCGAAGGAGCTGACGGCGGCACGGCGCGGGAGGTCCGGGCGCAGGCGCTCCCAGGGGGCGAGGCTGCGTTGCAGCACGAACGGCGTCGACGAGAAGTCGATCTTCGGGTTGGCCTCGTCGGCGTGGAGGGTGGGGGCCAGCCGGCGGTGCGCGAACTGCAACAGGACCTTCGTGATGCCCGCGACGCCCGCCGCCGACTCGGCGTGTCCGATGTTCGACTTGGCGGAGCCGATGGCGCAGTACCCGACGTGATCGGTGTCCTCGGCGAAGGCCCGCCGCAGTCCCTCGATCTCGATGGGGTCGCCGAGCGCGGTACCGGTGCCGTGCGCCTCGACATAGCCGATGGTGTCGGCGGTGATCCCGGCGCCGTGCAGGGCGGCCGAGATGACCTGCGCGTGGGAGCGCGGCGAGGGCACGGTGTAACCGTTGGTGCGGCCGCCGTGATTGACACTGGTGGCGAGGATGACGCCGTGGATGTGGTCGCCGTCGGCGAGGGCCGCGGACAGTGGCTTGAGGACCAGGGCGCCCGCGCCCTCGCTCGGCACGAAGCCGTCGCCGCCCGCGCCGAACGCGCGGCAGCGGCCGTCCGTGGACAGCAGCCGCATGTCCGCGAGCACGCCGTACTTGATGGGATGCGTCTGGATGTGCGCGCCCCCGGCGATCGCCATCGCGCACTCGCCGCGCCGCAGCGATTCGACCGCCAGGTGGAGAGCGGTCAGCGAGGACGAGCAGGCGGTGTCGACGACGAGGCTGGGGCCGTGGGCATCGAGAAGGTAGGAGAGCCGGTTGGCGATGGAGAAGTCCATCGACAGGGCGATGACGGGGTTGCCGCGGCCCCACTCCTCGGCGCCGATGAGCTTGTACGAGGTGGCGGTGGCTCCGACGAACACTCCTACCGCGTGCTGGTCGCCGCGCAGGGTGCGCTCGTGCAGCAGCCGCCGTGAGTAGCCCGCGTCCTCCAGGGCCGACCAGGCCACTTCGAGGAATACCCGCTCGGTGGGGTCGGCCCGCTCGGCGTCGCGGGGCGAGATGTTGAAGTACCGCGCGTCGAACCGGTCGGCGTCCTCGATGAAGCCGCCCCACTTCGCGTACACCGTGCCCGGGCCGCGCTCACCGGGCGCGTAGTGGCGGGAGTGGTCCCAGCGGTCGGCCGGGATCTCGGTGATGGCGTCCTCGCCGTCGCGCAGGGTGCGCCAGTACGCGTCGAGGTCACGGCCCCCGGGGTAGCGTCCGGCGACGCCGATGACGGCGATGGGTTCCGCGGCGCGAGTGCCCTCGCTGGTGGCCGAGGGGGCCACGGCCGTTCGGGGGCGGCCTGGCTCCCGCTTCTTCGGAGCCGGTGCGGCCGGGGTCTGCCGGGCGAGCAGGGCGCGCAGCGCCGCGGTGTGCTCCGCCGCGAGGTGGCGGCCGAGTTCGCCGACCGTGCGGTGCTCGAACAGAAGGGTGGCGGGCAGCGGCCCGAGCCGGTCCTCGAGGACGGTGTGGATCTTCTTGATGAGGACGGAGTCCACGCCGACCGTGGACAGTTCCTGGTCGGCACGGAGTCTTCCCGCGGGGAGCCGGAGGATGTCGCCCACCAGTGTGAGCAGGTAGCTCTCGGCCGCCGGTTCGAGGTCACCGCCGTTGCCGGGGCCGCCGCCGGGGGCGGGCGTCTCGGCGGGGTCGGTCGCGGACCGCTGCGCTGGTGTCTCCCGCCCGGCCAGGTGCCGTGCCACGTAGGCGTGGACGCGGCTCGCGTCGCCGTGCACCGCGTACACCTCGGGCCGCCGCGCCGCGAGTGCGGTGCCGACGGTGTCGAGGAGGGTCTCGGCGGGCAGCGTCCCCATGCCCTGGAGGTCCCGGACGGCCCGTTTGTCCCGCTCGCTCAGGCCCATACCGCCTCCCTCGGTCAGCGGGAGCGCGAGCGCCACGGTGGTGCCGCGTCGCCCGTGGCCCCGGGTGACGGCCTCGGCGCGGATGGCGGCGAGGGCGCCGAGGGCACGGTTGGCGGCGGCGTAGTCGCTCTGTCCCGGGCCGCCCGTGTAGGCGGCGACGGAGGAGAGCAGCACGAACGACTCCAGGGGTTCGGCCGCGGTGACCTCGTCGAGGACGGCGGCTCCCGTCAGCTTCGGGGCGAGAACGCGCCGTGCCGTCTCCGGCTCCTTGTTCACCAGGTACGCGTCCTCGTTGACTCCCGCCGCGTGCAGTACGCCGGCCAGCGGCCCGAACTCCTCGTGGGCCCGCGCCACGGCCCGCTCGACGTCGGAGCGCCGGGTGACGTCGCCCCGCACGTACACGGCCTCTCCGCCCGCCTCCCGCAGCCGGTCGAGGAGCCGGTCGATGCGTGCGGCCGGTGCCGAGCGGCCGAGCAGCACCAGGCGCGCCGCGTGCCGGCGGGCGAGGAGCAGGGCGAGGTGCCCGCCGATGCCGCCCGTGCCGCCGGTGACTAGGTGGACGCCGCGTTCCCGCCAGAGGGGGCGGGCGGCGTCCCGGTCGGGCCGGATCGGGACGAGGGTCCTGATGGCGCGCCCGCCGGGGCCGTGGCGGACCTGGTGGGAGCCCGGCGTGGGCAGGGCGAGTTCGGTGACGGCGAGTTCGAGAGGGGTGCGGCCGGTGCCGTCCCCGGAGGGTTCGGTGCTGTGTACGGCGACGGCGTCGACGCGGCGGTCCTCCTGGGCGGCGATCTGGCACAGCCCGCCCAGGGCGTCGGCCGCCACCCGCTGACCGGGCCCGGCCGTGAGCACGGCGAGGGAGACCGGCTCCCGGGAGGCGTCCTCGACGACCGTCTTCAGCAGCGCGAACGCCGCGTCGACGGCGGCGGCGCCGGGCACCTCCCGGGCGTCGAGCACGACCCGTGCCGCGGTGCGCCCGGGGCCGCTCACGGCGCGCCAGGCGCTGTGCCAGTCCGCAGGGGCCTCCGCGGGGACGACGAACTGCCCTGCGGGGTCCCGGCCTTGGGTGGCGGATCCGAGGCGCAGGACGAGGACGCGGGCGTCGGCGGTCCCGGTCTGGGGGACCGGCGCGGTGGGCGTCCACGTGGACTCGTACCAGACGGTGGTGTCCGTACCGGCTGCCCGTGTCGCCGCCTCGTCGCCCGCGCCGTCGCCGACCGCGTCGTCCGCCCTTGCTGCGGCGAGACGGCGGAGCAGGGCCGCGGCCTGCCGGGCGTCCAGTTCTCCCCGGCTGACCCGCGCCAGGATTTCTCGTTTGGCTTCGTGCGGACCGGTCCTCATCGATTTCCCCCGTCCCCGAGAACGAGCATGTCGTCCACCTCTTCGACCGACCTGGCGCCCTCGCGCAGGTCGTTGAGCAGTTGGAGCCATTCCTCGCCGGCGTCCGGAGGATCGCCGGACACGGCGGCGGACGTAGGCCGCGACGGCTCGTCGGCCCAGTGGCGGATGGACTCGAACGGATAGCCCGGCAGGGAGGTGCGGCGGTGTGCGGGCTCCGCTCCGGCCGGGTGCCGGTCGGGCAGCTCACCACCCGCCACCCAGTGCCGGGCCAGTGCCTCGGCACCCGCCGAGTGCGGCGGGCTCGACGCAGGGTGCCCGGCGGGCTCGCCGAGGAAGACACCCGGGCGGTCGAAGGTGCCGTCCGCGCACGAACGCAACCGGTCCAGCAGTTCGCCGGTGTCCGCGACGAGCAGGGCGAGCCGCCACCGCATCGGATCCCTCCCCGCCCGCAGGGTGAACTCGACGTCGCCGAGGGGCAGATCCGGCTCGCCGGCGGCGCGCCGTGCCGTCAGCCGGGCGGCGAGCCGGGCCGCCGCGGCGCGCAGGGCACGCTCGGTGCGGGCCGACAGGACGATCAGTCGGGGTTCACCGGTGTCCGGCAGCGGAGCGCGTGGTGGCGGGATGAACTCCTCCAGCACGACGTGCGCGTTGGTGCCGCCGAAGCCGAGCGAGGTCACCCCCGCGCGGCGCGGGAGCTCTGTGCCACCGGCGTCGGTCAGACGCGGCCACGGCCGGCGTTCGGCGACCACCTCGAACGGGCTGCCTTCCAGCTCCAGCAGTGGGTTGGCCGTACCGAAGTTGATGCTCGCGGGCAGTTCGCCGTGGCGCATGGCCAGCAGCGTCTTGACGGTGCCGATGAGTCCGGCCGCGGCTTCCAGGTGCCCGACGTTGGACTTCACGCTGCCCAGACCGCACCACGGCGTCACCGGTTCGTTCTCCGGACGTTCCAGGAGGTGGGCGAAGGCCTTGCGCAGCGCGCGGACCTCGATCGGGTCACCGACATGGGTGGCGGTGCCGTGGGCCTCGATGTAGGTGACGGTGCGCGGGTCGACACCCGCCCGCCGATGCACCGACGCGATCAGCTCGGCCTGGGCGGCCGGGTTGGGCACGGTCATCGACGTCACCCGGCCGCCGTGGCCCACTCCGCTGCCGCGGATCAGGCCGTGCACGGTGTCGCCGTCCGCCAGCGCCCGCGACAGCGGCTTGAGGTACAGTGCGCCCACCCCTTCGCCCCGCACCATTCCGTTCGCCTCGCTGTCGAACGGGCGGCACACGCCGTCGGGCGACATGACGCCGAGCTGGCCGAGCGCCACGAACAGCCTCGCTCCCAGGTTGAGATGGACACCGCCCACGATCGCGGCGCCGCACTCCCCGCCCTGGATCGCCCCGACGGCCCGGTGCAGCGCGCTGAGCGAGCTGGAGCAGGCGGTGTCCACCGTCTCGCTCGGCCCGTGCAGACCCAGCTGGTACGAGATCCGGTTGGACAGGATGCAGTGACCGACGCCCAGGCTGGAGTGGGCCTCGCGGTCCCGGCCGATGCGGATGAGGAACTCGTCGTAGTCGTGTGAGGTGGCACCGACGAAGACACCCGTGTCGGTGCCACCGAGGCTGCTCGGACGGTGTCCCGCGTCCTCGACGGCCCACCAGGCACAGTGCAGCAGAAGCCGCTGCTGGGGGTCCATGAGTCCGGCTTCCAGCGGCGAGATGCCGAAGAACTCCGCGTCGAACTCGTCGACGCCGTCGATGAAGGCGCCCCAGCGCGTGTCGGTCGTGCCGGGCTCGCGCTGCGGATCGCCGTACACGGACCGCCAGTCGAAGCGTTCCCGTGGGATCTCCGTGACGAGGTCGGCGCCCTCGCGCAGCCGTCGCCACAGCGTGTCGCAGTCGGGTGCGCCCGGGAAGATCCCTGCCATGCCGACGACGGCGACCGGGTCGTCGGGG
The DNA here is from genome assembly GCF_042744565.1 of Streptomyces sp. NPDC058812. NCBI lineage: Bacteria > Bacillati > Actinomycetota > Actinomycetes > Kitasatosporales > Streptomycetaceae > Streptomyces > Streptomyces sp. NPDC058812. The sequence continues at coordinate 377,989 of NZ_JBHYOB010000005.1, read as the reverse complement.
CCGGTGCGGGCGGTGGGTCCGAGGGGCACGGGGGACGGTGGTTCGGGCTGGTGCCGATCCGGCGCCGGGGTGGTGGGCGGCAGGGCGTCGGACATGGACGCGGCCACCGCATCGCAGGCCCCGGGAGCGTTCTCCAGAAGGTACGCGGCCAGTTCCGCCACCGTCCTGCACTCGTACAGCAGCACCTTCGGCAGGGGGCCGAACGTGCCCTCCATGGTCCGGACCATCTGAATGGCTCCGAGGGAGTCCAGGCCGTAGGCCGCGAACGCGGTCGTGTCGTCGACGGCGTCGGCCGGAACGGACAGGAACTCCGCGAACTCCTGGCGCAGGTGGCGTGCGAGGCGGGCGGGTGTGTCGTCTTCGGCGGGCGGGGCCGCGGCGGGGACGGAGGTTCGGGGGGCGGCGGCCGTGGCGGCCTCCTCGGCGGCGGGCGTGGCGTACCCGCGGGCGGCCGCCCGGCCCAGCAGTACGCACTGGTCGGCCTCGGCCTCGTCGACGTCGGCGGCCCCGAACACCCACACCGGATCGAATCCGGCCGTGGCCAGCACGCGGCGCCAGCCCGTGGCGTCCAGGAGCGGGGAGCCGGGCAGCCGTCCGTCCTGGGGCGGCTGCCAGCCGGGCACCATGCCGAACATCAGGGTCAGATAGTCCAGGGCCAGGGTCAGTTCGTTGAGCGCGAACACGCCCCCCTCGGTCAGCAGCTGACGGACCCGGGTGACCGAGTCCGCGACCACCCGGGTGACGTGGACGACGTTGGTGGCGACCACCACGTCGAAGAAACCGGGCTCGAAGCCCTGCCCGGCCAGCTCCCCCTCCAGGTCGAACGCCGCGTAGCGCACCGCCGTACGGGCTCCGGCGAGGCGCCGGCGCGCGGTGCGGAAGAAGGCGGGGGACACGTCGGTGAAGTAGTACGTGACGGTGTCCTCGGGCAGGCCGAGCGCGTCGACGAGACGCAGGACACGCTCGGTCGTGGCACCGGAGCCGGCGCCGATTTCCAGGACGCGCAGCGGCTCGCCGGGACGGCGGGCGTGCTGCTCGCGCAGATGGCCCGCCACGGCGTGGGCGATCAGGTCGTTGAAGTGGTCGGCGATGCCGGTGTTGCCGTAGACGCGGGCGATGCCCTCGTCGTCGCCGGGGAAGTACAGCTCGAGCGGGTTCACCCGGTCGGCGAGCACGTCGGGCAGCTGTCGTGACCAGGAGACGACCAGGTCGATGTGGGGTTCGATCTCCGGGTTGGCCCGGGCGAGTTCGCGCAGCCTCGCGGTCAGGCGGGCCTGTTCGGCCTCCTCCCCGTCGGCGGGCGGCTCGCAGGTGCGCAGTGCGCGCTCCAGGAACTCGGTGAAGTGCTCGTGTCCGGGCGCGATCTCCATCCGGTCGGCGAGGTGGTCGTCGGCGCCGTACCTGCCCCGGCCGGTGTGCCGGCGCAGGACCGAGGCGGCGAGGGCGCGCCCCAGAGCGCTGAACTCGACCAGGGCACCGAGGATGCGCGCGCCCGAGTAGCCGCTCTCCTCGACGCGGGCGGCCAGTTCGGCGGCGAGCGCCGCGGTGGCGTCGGCCGTGTCGTGCTCGGCCGGTGCGGACGGCGGCTGGGCGGGGGCGGGCACGAGCGCCGCAGGCTCCCGCAGCCAGAAGCGCCGGGGTTCGAACGGATAGGTGGGCAGCGGGACACGAGGCTCCGGGCGGCCGTCCGGGCCGGTCGGCCAGTCGACCGTCCCACCGTCCGCCCAGGACCGGGCGAGCCGGCCCGTGTCGTCGGCCCGCCGGGCGTCGCGGGCGGCGGTGCCCGTCATGTCGTACACCGTGCCCGTAGAGTCCGCCTCTTCCGTCGCGAGGAGCGCCTCCAGGCCCCGGACCAGTGCGCTGCGGCTGTCGGCGATCACCGCGCAACGCGCTGCGGCCGCCTCACGGCCGTGCTGCAGAGTCGCCGCGATCTCGGACGTGGGCAGACCGCAACCCGGACCGAGGAAGTCCAGGTAACGCCGTGCCAGGGCCCGCAGCCGTTCCGGTGTCCGTGCGGAGAAGGGGAAGACCAGGGGGCCTTCCGACGGACGCGCCGCCTGCCGCACCGGCGGCTCTTCGAGGACCACATGGGCATAGGAACCGCCGAAGCCGAAGGAGCTGACACCCGCCCGGCGCGGCACCCCGGGCGGCGGGTCCCAGGGCACGGGTTCCCGGTTGACGTGGAGCGGACCCTCGTCGAGACGGCAGTAGGGGTTGGCCTCCTGGAACGACGGCATCGCCGGGATGAGCCCGTGCCGCATGGACAGGACGGTCTTGACGACACCCACCAGCCCCGCGGCGCCCTCGGTGTGCCCGAGGTGCGACTTGGCGCTGCCGAGCACGATGTGCGGCTCGCCGCCGTGGGCGCGCAGGGCGCCCTTGACGGCCTCGACCTCGATGGGGTCGCCGAGTCTGGTGCCGGTGCCGTGCGCCTCCAGGTAGGTGAGGGTCGCCGGGTCGATGCCCGCCTCGCTCCAGGCGCGGCGCAGCAGGGCCTCCTGGCGGGCCTGGTTGGGTGCGGTGGCCGAGCTGGCGTGACCGCCGTGGTTGACGGCGACGGATCTGATGACGGCGTGCACCGGGTCGCCGTCGGCGAGGGCCTGGCGGAGCGGCTTGAGCAGAACGGCGGCGACCGCCTCGCCGGGGACGTAGCCGTCGGCGCGGGCATCGAAGCTGTAGCAGCGTCCGCCGGGCGACAGCGCGCCGATGGCGGAGAGCTTGAGGTAGTGGCGGGGGCTGGCGATGAGATTCGTCCCGGCCGCGAAGGCCATCGAGCACTCGCCGCGGCGCAGTGACGCGACGGCCAGCTGGAGCGCCGTCAGCGAGGACGAGCAGGCGGTGTCCACGGTCAGGCTCGGACCACTGAGGTCGAAGAAGAACGACGGGCGGTTGGCCGTCATCGACATGGCGGCGCCGATGGGGTCGTGCACGCCGACCGTGCGGCCCCGCGCGATCATCTCGTTGTCGTAGTCCTGGAAGCACTGGCCGACGAAGACCCCGGTGTCGGAGCCGCGCAGCGCGGGCGCCGCGCCTGCGTCCTCGGCCGTGGCGTGGAGAACCTCGAGCAGCAGCCTGAGCTGCGGGTCCATGCTCTCCGCCTCGCTGGGCAGGACGCGGAAGAAGGCCGCGTCGAAGGTGTCGATCGCGTCGAGGAAGGCGCCGTGGCGGCAGTCGGTCGTGCCGGGTGCGGCGGTGGGGTCGTAGTACCGGCTGTGGTCCCAGCGGTCGGCGGGCACCGGAGTGACCAGGTCGTCCCCCGCCGCCAGCCTGGCCCAGAGCGCTTCGGGCCCGTCCGCGCCGGGGAAGCGACCACCGATGCCGATGATCGCGATGTCCTCGCGGGTGTCTGTGGTGCCGCCGGTGTTTGTGCTGCCGCGGGTGGCTGTGTCGCCGCCCGTGACTGTGTGGCCGCGGCCGGCCGCGCTGTGCCGGGCGGCCATGTCATCCGGGGTGGCTGTGTCGTCCTCCTCGGAGCCGCCGTCGGACCGTCGGACCGCTGCCTGTCGCGCGGCGGCGGGCTCCCTGCGGCGCTCGGGACCACCGTTCCCGGTGGCGGAGCCGGGCGCGTGGCCCCTCCCGTTGTGCGCGGCCCGCCAGCGGGTCAGCTCCGCCTCGTACTCGCGGACCAGGTAGCCGGACAGGTCCGGCACATTGGGATGGCGGAACAGCGCGGTGGGCGGTACGGCGACGGAGAACTCCTTGTCGAGCGCGGCGTTCAGCTCGATGAGTGTGGCCGAACCGAGCCCGAGTTCCATGAAGTTGTGGCCGCTGAGCTCACTCGGGTCAGCGGCCGCCGGGCCGGGCAGCAGCGCGGCGACGGCGGCCGCGACGCGCCGGGTCACCGCGGGCAGCAGGGCCTCGCCGTCGGGAGCCGGCACGGCGGGCGTCAGTCGTCCGGGCCGCGCCTCCGGCTCCAGCCAGAGGCGTCGCCGCTCGAATGCCGTGACCGGCAGCGGTGTCCGGAGCGGTCGGTGGCCGGCCGGGGCCTCCTCCACGACGACGTGGCAGTTGGTGCCACCGAAGCCGAAGGAGGAGACACCGGCTCGGCGCGGACCGGAGCCCTCGCGCGGCCAGTCGCCGCCGGTCAGCACGGGCCGGAACGGCGTCCTCTCGAACTGGATGCGCGGGTGCGGCTCGGTGCAGTGCAGGGTGGGCACCAGCCGGCCGTGGTGCAGCCCGAGCACGACCTTGATCAGGGAGGCGACGCCACCGGCGTGCAGCAGAGCGCCGATGTTGGTCTTCACCGATCCGACCCCGGCCGGCCGGAGCCGGCCCGCCCCCTGGTACGCCTCGGCCGCGGCGGCGATCTCGATCGGGTCGCCGAACCCGCTCGCCGAGCCGTGCGTCTCGAGGTATCCCACGCTCGCCGGATCGATGTCGCCCGAGCGCAGCGCGGCTCGGATGACCTCGGTCTGGGCCTCGTGGCTCGGCGTGGTCGGGCCGACGGTGCGGCCGTCGTTGTTGACCGCGGAGCCCGTGATGGTGGCGAGGACGATGTCGCCGTCGCGCAGCGCCCTGCCCTCTTCCTTGAGCAGGACCAGGCCCGCCCCCTCGCCCGGCACGAATCCGGCGGCTTCGCGGTCGAAGACCCGGGACCTGCCGTCCTTGGAGAGCGCGCCGGCGCGGTCCAGACCCACGTACACGAACGGGTCGAGCAGCAGCTCGACGCCTCCGGCGACCGCCGCCTCGCACTCCCCCGCCAGCAGGCTCTGCACGGCCCGGTGCAGGGCGACCAGCGAGGACGAGCACGCGGTGTCCACGGTCAGGCTCGCACCGCGCAGGTCGAAGACGTGCGAGAGGGTCGCGCCCGCCATGTTCGGCAGTGAGTCGGCCAGCAGCCGGGGCGGCGTCGGCAGTCCGGCGAGGAAGCCGCGCCGGGTGTAGTCGTTCGGGCCCACTCCCAGGAAGACGCCGGTCGCGCTGCCCGCCACGTCCTCCCGCCGGTAACCGGCGCGGTCGAGGAGTTCCTGGGTGACTTCCAGGCAGATCCGCTGCTGCGGGTCCATCCAGCGTGCCTCTTCCTCGTCGATGCCGAAGCAGGCGGCGTCGAACCGGTCGATGCCGTCGATGAATCCGCCCCATCGCGCGGCGGCCACGACGTCGGCACCCGCGTGCCGCAGCCACTCCTGCGGCCACCGGCCGTCCGGTGCCGGGCGCACGCAGTCGCGGCCGTGCACGAGGTTGTCCCAGAACGCCTCGAGGCTGGGCGAGCCGGGGAAGCGGCACGCCGCGGCGACGACGGCGATCCGGCCCCCAGCGGACGGTGCCGCGGCGGGAACGGCGGCGCGGGCGGGCGCCGGAACGGGGGCGGCCTGCCCGGCGCGGGGCGGCGTGCCCGTACCGGGCACCGGCGCGGCCGGCAGCACCTCGGCCACGAGATGCTGGGCGAGGGCCTGGATCGACCGGTGGCGCAGGAGCAGCGACGGCGGGACCGGCACGCCGTACTTCTCCTCCATACCGCTGAGGGCGCGCATCGCGGCGACGGAGTCCAGGCCGTAGTCGGACAACTCGTCCTCCACGTCCAGCTCCGACTGCGGGAGCTTGAGGACGTCCGCGACGACCTCGCGCAGTTCCCGTACGACGGTGTCGAGGTCCGGCCCGCCGCCGGGCGGGACGGCTTCGGCCACCGCCCCCCGGGGTTCGACGGGCGCGGAGGCGGCCGGTGCGGGTTCCTCGCCCACGTTCTCGACCACCGACCTCATCCGTGCCTCCAGTCGCGCCGGATCGCCCTTGAGCACCACCAGTTGCGGCCCGTCGAGGGCCAGCGCCGTATCAAGGGCGGCGAGCCCCTCCGCGGTGTCCATCGGCTCCAGCCCGGCCCGCACGAGTACGTCCTGCTCGACGTCCGGGTGGATGCGCATGCCGCCGTCGCGCCACATCGGCCAGTTGACGGACAGGGTGCGCCCACGGACCTCACCACGGGCCCGCAGCGCCTCGCGCCATTCCGCGTACGCGTCCAGGAAGCGGTTGCCGGCGGTGTAGTCGGCGGCCCCCACACTGCCGAGCACGGCCGAGGCGGACGAGAAGAGCACGAAGTAATCCAGTTCCTCGCCGCTTGTCGCCAGATCGAGCGCGCGGGTGCCCGCGAGCTTCGGGGTGAGCACCCGGCGCACCGAGTCCAGTGGCTTGGTGATGAGCAGCCCGTCCTCGGTGACGCCCGCGGAGTGGATCACCCCGGTCAGCGGTCCGAAGCGGGACCGGGCCTCGGCCACGACTCGCGCCATGTCGGCCCGGCTCGCCGTGTCGGCCCGGAGGTATACGGCCTCACTGCCCGCGCGCCGGATTCCGTCGACCGCGGCCTCCTGCTCCGCGCCCGGCGCGGAGCGCCCGAACAGGACGAGCGAGACCTTCGCCCGCGCGGCCATGTGCCGTGCCACGTGCAGACCGAGGCCACCGGCGCCGCCGCTGATCAGGTAGACGCCGCCCGTGCGGGCGAGCGGGGTACGCACGGCCGCCGGGGGCCGGCAGCGCGTGAAGGACAGGACGGCGCGCGTGCCGCCGGTGTGGCGTACTTCGACGTCGTCGAGGTTCGCGGTCTCGGCGAGCAGCAGGCCGGCGAGTTCCGCGGCGGTGCGGCGGTCTCGGACGTCGACGGTCTTGACGGCCAGTTTGGGCTGTTCCAGGCGCACACTGCGGGCGAACCCGCCGACCGCGGCGCCCGCGGGCAGGTCGCGCTCGCCGTCGAAGGCGTGGACGACGGGCAGCGTACGGTCCAGACCGACCAGCCACGCCTGGCAGAACAGGAAAAGCGGCACCAGCGCGACGTCGAGGCCGTCGAGCGGCCCGTCGGCCGGGGCCGCCCCGTCCAACTGCCACAGGTGGAGCACGGCCGACGGCGTGACCCGGTCCGCGCGCAGCGCCGACAGGAGCGCGCGGTGGTCCTCGGCGCTGTCCGGGGCGATGTCGTAGTCGTCCGGGGAGAGCCGGGTGTACTCCTTTCCAGGGCGTACCCACACCACGCGCCCGTGGCGCGAGCGCAGTTCGGCGACGCGCTCGGCGGAGGTGTCGAAGACGAGGACGGTGCCGGTGACGGGCTCGCCCTTGCCGGGGCGCGGCGTCCACACGGGGCGGTAGAGCAGGGTGCGCTCGTCGAGGAGAGCCGGCGGGGCGGGCACGTTCTCCGCCGTCGCGGGCACTGGAGCCGGTTCCGGCACCGGCGGCGCCACGGGGTCCGAATGGACCACCTCTTCCAGGGGTCCGGCGGGTTCCGGAGCCTTGACGCTCTCCGGCGCGCGCACCGCACCCGGCGGTACCGCCCTGGCCGCCGCGCCGCCGATGCCGGGCACCCAGCAGCGCTGCCGTGCGAAGGCGTAGGTGGGCAGCGAGATCCGGCGCCCTCCGGACGGCACGGTGTCCTGCCACGGAATGTCATGACCGCGGACCCAGCGCTCGGCCACCGACTCGGTGGTCAGCGCCGCGTTCGTCTCCTCCGTGGCCGGCGCGTGCTTGACCCGTCCGGACCAGCGCCGTTCCGTGCCCTCCCGCCCGGCGACGAAGTCGTCCAGGGCGCGGGTGAGTTCACCGGTGTCGCGCGCCGCGAGGGCGAGTCGTGACTCCATGGCGCGGCGACCCGCGCCCAGGGTGAGGACGATGTCCTCGATGCGGAGGTGCGGGTGGGCGCGCAGATGGTCCAGGAGGCGCCGGGCCTGTTCCCGCAGCCTGCTGTCGTCGCGTCCGGAGAGCGGCACGACGTACCGGTCGACGGTGCGCGGTCCGCTCTGCGCCGTGCCGGACGCGGACACGGCCGCCGGTTCCGGCAGGTACTCCTCCACCAGCACATGGGCGTTGGCGCCGCCGAAGCCGAAGCTGCTCAGCGCGGCCCGGCGCGGCGCGAGAGCACCGGTGTGCGGGTCGGTCACCCGCTCCCACGACTCGGTCCGCCGGGCGACGTAGAACGGCGTGCTGGAGAAGGGGATCTCCGGGTTCAGTTCGTCGGTGTGCAGGGAGGGCACGATGAGCCCGTGGCGCAGGGACAGCAGCACCTTGGTCAGCGAGGCGATACCCGCGGCGCCCTCCAGGTGGCCGACGTTGGACTTCAGCGAACCGATGGCGCAGAAGCCCTGCTCCCGGGTGTATCGGCGGAACGCCTTGGCGAGGGCGGCGATCTCGATCTGGTCGCCGAGGGTGGTGGCGCCGCCGTGCGCCTCGATGTACGTGATCGTCTCGGGCGGCACCTGGGACTTCTCCAGCACTTCCGTGACGACGCGGGCCTGCGCGTCGGGGCTCGGCACCGCGAAACCGCTGGTGCGTCCGCCGTGCTGGGCCGCGGACCCGCGGATGACGCCGTAGATCTGGTCGCCCGCGGCGATGGCGTCGGCCAGGGGGCGTACGAGGACGGCGCCGACCCCTTCACCGGGCACGTAGCCGTCGGCGCCCCGCCCGAAGACCCGGCACCGGCCGTCGGTGGAGAGCAGGTTGCTGTCGGCCAGGCGCAGGTACTTGTACGGGTGCAGGGACAGGTTCACACCACCCGCGACGGCGGCCCGGCACTCGCCCCTGCGGATCGACTCGCAGGCCATGTGCAGGGTGAACAGGGAGGAGGAGCAGGCGGTGTCCATCGCGACGCTCGGACCCTGGAAGTCGAAGGTGTAGGCGACCCGGTTGGCGATCAGTGAGGAGGTGGAGGCGACGACCTGCGGGGCGCCGTGCTGCACCGACTCCAGGCCGTACAGCTGGTAGTCGTTCCACATCACGCCCACGAACACGCCGACCTTGGCCGCGGTGGCGGCACCGAGCGTCTCCGGGGTGTGGCCGGCGTCCTCGATGGTCGCCCAGGCGGTCTCCAGGAAGAGCCGTTCGTGCGGGTCCATCAGTTCGGCCTGGCGCGGCGAGATGTTGAAGAACAGCGGGTCGAAGTGGTCGACGCCGTCGAGGAAGGCACCCCACTTGCTGTACGAGCGTCCCGTGGTGCCCCGGCGCGGCTCGAAGTAGTCGCGGTGGTCCCAGCGTTCGTGGGGGATCTCGGTGACGCAGTCCTGGCCGTCGCGCAGCACCTCCCAGAACCGGTCCACGTCGGCGGCCCGGGGATAGCGGCCCGCGAGGCCCACGATGGCGATGTCGCCGCCGGAGGTGTCCGGGCCGCTGACGAACGCCGCGGGGGCCGGTGCTGGGGCCGGTGCGGGTGCTGGTACGGCGGGCGCGGCGGCTTCGGGCGCCGGCGCGGCTCCGACTCCGTCCGCGGTCCCGGCCGCGGTGGGTGGTGCCGCTTCGGCGGGGCTCGGTTCCAAGCCCTCCTCGCGCAGGTAGGCCGCCAGCTTCCGCACCGTCGGGTACTCGAACAGCAGCGTGGGATACAGCTCCTGCCCGAGCCGTTTCTCCAGCCTGCCCGCGATGGCGAGCAGGTTGACCGAGGTCAGGCCGAGGTCGTAGAAGCCGCGGTCCTGCTCGACGCCGTCGTCGTCGCCCAGGATCTCCGTCACCAGTTCCGTGATCACCTGGTCGAGGGACGTGGCGGTGCCCGCGGGCGCGGGCGTCTCGGCCCCGTCGTCGGCGGGCTCGGGATCGGGCGCGAACGGGGAGACGGCAGGCGCCGGTACCGCTCCGGCGAACTTGGTGATGTGCTCGGCCGACCGGACCCGTTTGCAGGTGAAGCCGGTCATCGAGGCGATGACGCGGCCGTCCGCGCCGCAGATGGTGATGTCGCCGGTCACCGTGTCGCCGTCGGCCATGCGCTGCGAGAGGGCCGGGACGTACACCCTGCTGTCCCGGGCCGACGACCCGGCGGCCCGGAAGGACCGGATGAAGATGGGGATGAACGGCCGGGTCAGCGCGGCCCGCTGGTCGCGCCCGAAGTGCAGGAACGGCACGAGGGTGGAGAAGTCGAGCACCACCGGGTGGATGTGGAAGTGGTCGAGGTAGGCCGCCGCGGCATCGCCGAGGGAGATCTCGGCGAGCGCGTCCCGCGGCCGGGTCCGGAGCCGCCCGCTGACCTTCATGAAGTCCCGGTGGTGGATGGAGAGCTGTCGAGCGAAGGCGTACAGTTCCTCCGCGTCGCCCTCCTCGGTGGCACCGGCTCCGGTCAGGCCCGCCAGGTCGAGGGCGGGGCTCTCGACCGGCAGGCCGAGCCGGATCTCGGCCTGGAAGTTGCGCTCCCAGGTGTCGTCGACCGGGCTGCCGTCGATGAGGGGGCGGCTTTCCACGTGCACCGGCACCGTGTCCGGCCCGGAACGCTCCCCCACAACGATCCGCAGTTCCCTGTCCATCTCCGCGGTGGCGACGACGGGTGCGATGAACAGGCAGCGGCGCAGCTCCGCGGTGGCCGGGTCGATGCCCGCGTGTCCCAGCAGCCGCAGCGTCAGGTCGAGGTGGAAGACGCCCGGCAGCACGGGCACGTCGTGGACGAGGTGGCCGCGTACGATCTCGTCCCCCGCCGTCACGACCGAGCGGAGCCGACGGCCCTCGACGGCGGCGAGGTCGCCCTCGACGGTCGAGGGACGGTGGGGTGCGGTCATGAGAGTTCCTCCAGCGGCAGATAAGGCCGATGTGCGGGGATGCGGTGGCTTGCGGTGAGGGTGGGCTCGTCCTCGGCCAGCTCCAGATAGCGGCGGCCCCGGGGCGGCGCATCGGCGTTGGCGGCCGCCTGCGCGGCGGGAGCCGCCGCGAGGACGGAAGTCGTCCCGGTGGCGGGTTCCGCGTCGATCCAGTGCCGCACCCGGTGGAACTCGGCGGGCGGCAGCGGCGCACGGACCGCCGCGCCGCGCTCGTCGGCGTACGGTTCGCGCAGGATCGCGTGGCAGTTGGTGCCGCCGAACCCGAAGGAACTCAGGCCGGCGCGGCGCAGGCCGCTCCGTGGGATCCAGTCGCGCAGTTCGACGTTCGGGTAGAAGGGCGAGGTGTCGAAGGCGAAACGGGGGTTGGGTGCGCGGCAGTGCAGGGTGGGCGGCAGCTGCCGGTGGCGCAGGGCGAGGACGACCTTGTGCAGTCCCGCCATGCCGGAGGCCATGAGCAGATGGCCGATGTTGGACTTCACACTGCCGATCGCGCAGAACCCGGACGCGTCGGTGTCGCTTCTGAAGGCCCGGGTCAGGGCCCGCAGCTCCATCGGATCGCCGATCATGGTGCCGGTGCCGTGCGCCTCGACGTACGACACCGAGTCGGGGACCGCGCCCGCCATGCGCAGCGCGTCGCGGACGACGCGCTCCTGAGCGGCCGGGTTGGGTGTGGTCAGGCCCATGGTGCGGCCGTCGTTGTTCATGGCCACGCTTTCGAGGACGGCGTGGATGCGGTCGCCGTCGGCGAGGGCGGCGGCGAGCGGTTTGAGCAGTACCGCCCCGGCGCCCTCACCGGGCACGAACCCGTCGGCGTCCTTGTCGAACACCCGGCAGCGTCCGGTGGGCGAGAGGGCCTCGGCGGCGCTGAGCTTGAGGTAGGGCACATGGTCGAGCAGCAGGTCCGCCCCGGCCACCAGGGCCAGTTCGCACTCGCCGAGCAGCAGCGCCTGCCGGGCCAGCCAGAGGGCGGTCAGGGACGACGAGCAGGCGGTGTCCACCACCATGTTGGGTCCGCCGAAGTCGTGGACGTGCGCGATGCGGGCGCCGATGAAGTTGGGGTTGAGGCCGGTGACGGTGGCGCGGCCGGGCTCCGGGATCCGCAGGCCGTAGTTGGTGGTGCCCGCGCCCGCGAAGACTCCGACGCGGCGTCCGGACAGCTCGTGGCGCTCGTATCCGGCGTCCCTGATGGTCTGCTCCGCGCACTCCAGGACCAGCCTGATCACCGGGTCGACATGCGCGGCGTCGGCGTCCGGGATGCCGAAGTACGCCGGGTCGTACGCCTCTATGTCGTCGATGAAGCCGCCCCATTTGCTGCTCGAGCGGCCGGGAGTGATCGTGGGCGTGTACAGCCGCGAGCTGGACCAGCGGGTCGCCGGGACCTCCCGCACCGCGTCGTGACCGGTGCGCAGCAGTTCCCAGAAGGCCTCGGTGGTGGGGGCGCCGGGGAAGCGGCTCGCCATGCCGATGATCGCGAGGGGCGCGGACACCGGGCCCGGGGCCTGTCGGTTGTGGGCGTCCTGGTGCGCGGTCGGTGCGGGGGCGCGGCGGTGGACGGCCGTCGTGGCCGCCCCGCCTCGCCGCTCGGCCGCGGCGGGCTCGCTCCGGTTCTCCCGCGCCGCCTCGGGCTCGCTCCGGTTCTCCTCGGCCGACGGTGGCGCGTCGTTCGGTTCCGCCGCCGGCAGCAGACCGTCCGCTGCCCATGCCGCCAGGCCCTGCGGGTACTGCTGGAGCAGATGGGCGCCGAGCCCGACGGCGGTTGGGTACTCCAGGACGGTGGACGGGGCCACGGGTTCGCCGGTCAGTGCCTCGAGTCTCGTGACGATACCGGCCAGCAGGATGGAGTCGACGCCGAGGTCACTGAAGTGGACATCGGGCGCCACACGCTCACGGGGCAACAGCACCTCCTGCGCGATCAGGTCGCGCACGGCGCCGACGACCAGGGGCAGCAGTTCGCCGGACGGCTCCTGGGTGTCGCGCCCCGGTCCCGGCGGGGCCCCGGACGATACGGACGGGGCGGCGGGTGCGGCGTCGGTGTCCCGGTCGCGTGCCAGGGCGATGACGTTCGGCCCGGGGGCACGGCGCAGCGCCTGCTCCAGGAGGCCGATGCCCTCGTCCGGGGTGAGCGAGGCGAAACCCTGCTCGGTGTAGCGGGGGCTGCGGACCTCGCCCATGCCGGCGCCGGACCAGCCGCCCCAGGCGATGGACAGATAGCGGGTGCGCGAGCCGCGGCGCGCTGCGCGGGCGGCGAAGGCGTCGAGGTAGGCGTTGGCGCTGCCGTAGTCGGCCAGCCCCGTGGAGAGGAACGGCAGGGCGGCGGAAAGCGATGAGTACAGGACCACGAAGTCGGGTTCGTCGGCGGCGAGGAGGCCGTCGAGCACGACGACCCCCTCCCCCTTGGGTTCCCAGGTCCGGGCGACATCCGCCCATGTCTTGCGCAGGAAGACGGGCTGGTGCCGGTCGACGGAGCCCGCGCAGTGCACGACCGCGGCGATCGGGCCGAGGCCGGCGCGCACGCCGTCGAGGAAGTCCTCCACGGCCGCCCGGTCCGTGAGCGCTCCGCCGTACGCCGCGATCCGCGCGCCCCGGTCCCGCAGCTCGACCAGGTCCGCCATGCCGTTGGGCAGTCCGTGGGCAGCGCCGTCCGCCGTCCACTCCTCGACCGGGGGCAGGAGGCGGCGGCCGGTTACCGCGAACCGGCGGGCGCCGCGTGCGAACAGCTCCCGGGCGAGGGCCGCGCCGAGTCCTCCGGTGCCGCCCGTGATGAGGTAGACGCGGTCCGGGTCCACGGCGAAGCCGCCGAACATGCCCGGCCCCGGCTCGTGTGCCGGCTCCGGGGGCAGATCGACGAGCCGGGGCGCATGGCGCACGTTGCCGCGCAGGCACACCTCGGGCTCCTCGCCCGCCGTTTCGATCTCCCGCACCGCCAGGGGCAGCGCGTCCTCCGGTCCGGTGTCCCCTTCCAGGTCGAGTGTGGTGGCGCGGACCGCCGAGTACTCGCTGCCGACGGCGCGGACGAGTGCCGCCATCCGGGCCCCCCTGGTCCCGGGCCGGGGGTTGCGGTGGGCGGCCAGGCCACGGGTGACGTGCACGATGTTCAGGTCCGAGCCGGTGCTGTGCGGGGCGCCGGGGGCGGCGCCGACGGCCTGCCGGACCAGGGCCTGGAGCAGGGCGACCCGGCCCGCCTCGTGTCCGAGCCCGGAGTCCTCGCCCATGGCACCGGGGTCCGGGGGCCCGGCGAGGTCCACGAGGTCGAGTACGGCGTCCACCCGGGTGTGCCGGGCCAGCAGTGCGGCGGCGACCGCCGCACCGTCGGCGTGGTCGTCGTAGTCGAGTTCGTACTCGTACTCCGGGGGCAGCAGCCGGGGCAGGCCGGAGCGCTCCCGCAGCATGATCCAGTCGATGCTCTCCTCCAGGCTGCCGATCACGCCGAGGCTCTCGGGTCCGCGCAGCACGAGCAGGCAGGTGAGCCGCCGGCGCGGGGGCTGCCGCGAGGTGTGCAGGGGTGTCCAGCGGCGCTCGACGAGTACGGGATGGCGGCCACCGTCGACTCCGGTCCGGGGCGACGTGCGCGGCGTGGTACGGGACGTGGCGGTCGGCGCGTCGCGGCGGGGACCGGGCCGCGCGTCCTCGCCGTGGCTCCGGGGCTCCCTGCTGGGCCCGTGCCGCCGGGTGTGGTCGAAGGGGTACGTGGGCAGCGGCACCCGGCGCCGGGGACGGCCCGCGTGAGCCGCGCTCCAGTCGACGCTCTCCCCCGCGGCCCAGGCGGCCGCCAGGGCGTGCGGGTCAGCGGTCTCCGCGCCGGGCACGGCCCCCGGGCCGGCCGCGCCGGTGCCCGGGTACACGCCCGGGCCGTCACCCGTGGTCAGGAACCGGTCCAGGCGGTCGCGGAGTTGCTCCACCGACTCGGCGACCAGGGCCACCCGGCTCTCCAGGTGCGGACGGCCCGTCTGGGTCGTGTACGCCAGATCGGCCAGGGCGGGCAGATCGGCCTCGTCGGGGGCGGCGAGGGTGTCCCGCAGCCGCTGTGCGTAGGCGCGCAGGCGCCCGGAGTCACGGGCGGAGAGGATGACGGCCTGCCCGGCCGGCTTCTCGATGACGGGGACCGGCGTCAACGGCGGTTCCTCCAGGACCACATGGGCGTTGGAGCCGCCGAATCCGAAGGAGCTGACGCCCGCGCGCAGCGGCGGCGCTGCAGTGTCCGCACCGGCCGGGGGTTTCCAGGGCTCGGCCGTGTCGAGCAGCCGGAACGGGCTGTCGGTGAGGTCCAGGTGACGGTTGGGGGGATCCGCGTACAGGTTGGGCGGCAGGGTGCGGTAACGCATGGCGAGCAGTACCTTCAGCAGGGACGCGATGCCTGCGGCCGACTCCAGGTGGCCGATGTTGGCCTTGACCGCGCCGAGGGCGCAGCCGCCCGGGAGCCCTTCGGCGGCGCCGAGCCGGGTGAAGGCCTCCTTGAGACCACTCACCTCGACGGGGTCGCCGAGTTCGGTGCCGGTCCCGTGGGTCTCGACGTAGGTGATGCTGGCAGCCGGGACGCCGGCCGCCCCGACCGCCTCGACCACCACGTCGGCCTGGGCCGAGGGCTGCGGCGCGGTCAAGGAGTGGCCCCGGCCGCCGTGGTTGACGGCGGTGCCCAGGACGACCCCGTGCACGGTGTCGCCGTCGGCGAGCGCGGCGGACAGCCGCTTGAGGACCACGGCGCCGACGCCCTCGCCGCGCACGTACCCGTCGGCGGCGTCGCCGAAGGCGTGGCAGTGCCCGGTCGGCGAAAGCATTCCGGCCTTGGCGAGGGACTCGTACACCTCGACGGAGAGCAGTGCGTTGACGCCACCGGCGAGGGCGAGGTCGCACTCTCCGGAGCGCAGCGCGATCACCGCCCGGTGCACGGCGGCCAGCGAGCTGGAGCAGGCGGTGTCGATCGCCTCGCTGGGACCGCGCAGGTCGAGGAGGTGGGAGACCCGGTTGGGCACGATGCTGTGTACATTGCCGGTGACGGTGTGGGCGGCGGGCGGCTCGTCGTTGCCCCGCAGTACGTCGAGCCAGTCGTGCAGGGTCACTCCCACGAAGACACCGGTACGGCTGCCCGACAGGGAGCGCGGATCGTATCCGGCGTGTTCCAGGGCGGACCAGCCGGTCTCCAGGAAGAGCCGCTGCTGCGGGTCCATGGTGCGTGCCTCGCGCTGGGAGATCCCGAAGAAGTCGGCGTCGAAGGCGTCGACGTCGTCGAGGAATCCGCCGTACCGGCAGTGTTCTCGTGCGGCCGTCGCCCGCCAGTCCCAGCGTTCGGGATCCACTTCGCGTACCGCGTCATGGCCTGCCATCAGCTGTTCGAAGTACGTCTCCAGGTCGGGGGCGCCGGGGAACCGTCCGGCCATGCCCACCACCGCGATCGGCTCGCGTTCACCGGGCGCGGGTACGGGGTGCGGGGCGGGTCCCGGCAGGGCCGGGGCCGGTGCGGCTGGACGTGTGTCGGTCCCAGGGGCCCGAGCCGGGTATGCCTCGGCCGTGGGCTGGTCCGTCAGCGCCCGGCGGACCGTTTCGTGCGCCGAGAGCGCCGCCGTCAGCCGGACCAGGGTGGGATGTTCGTAGAAGACCACGGGGGTGAGCGCGGTGCCGAAGGCGGTGTTGATCCGCTGGCAGAACTGGGTGAACAACACGGAGTTGAAGCCGAATGCCCCCCACTCGGTGTCGGCGTCGATCTCCTCGCGCGGCGCCTTCAGGAGCGTGGCGGCGATGTCGAGGAGGCTGTCGCGCAGACGCGGTGCCGCCCGGTCGTCCTGCGGGGCCACCGGCGCCGGGCCCGGCGCGTTCGGCGGCGTACCGGCGAAGGCGGCGGTGAAACGCTCCCGGTCGCCGACCCCGACGACGGTGCACCCCGGACCGCTCGCGAGCACCTCGTCCAGGGCGCGCAGCCCGGTTTCGCCGTCCATGGTCCGCAGGCCGGTGGTGGTCTCGGCGAGCGCGAGGGCCGCCGCAGGTGCGGACATGCCACCGTCGCGCCAGTGCGGCCAGGCCACCGACACGCTCACCCCGTGGCGCTCCCCCGCGGTGACCCGGGCGTCGCGCCACGACGCGAAGGCGTCGAGGTGGCGATTGGCGGCCGCGTAGTCGCTCTGTCCCGCGTTGCCGAGGGTGCCGCTGACGGACGACATCAGGCAGAAGAAGTCCAGCTCCCGGTCGGCGGTCACCTCGTCGAGCAGCCGGGTTCCGATCGTCTTGGGGGCGAGGACCCGGGCGCTGGAGGCGTCGGACTTGTCGCGCAGGGCGGCGTCCTCGACGACACCCGCGGCGTGCAGGACGCCGTTGAGCGGGCCGAACCGCTCCTCTCCCGCGGCGACGGCCGCGGCGAGGGCGTCGCGGTCGCAGACGTCGGCGCTCACGTACAGCGCCCGGCCGCCCAGTTCCTCGATACGGCTGACGAGTCGCCCGGTTCCGGCACGGGCCGGGCCGCGCCCGAGGAGGATCAAGGAGGCGTGATGGGTGCGGGCGAGCCGCTCCGCCAGGATCCGTCCGATGCCCCCGGCCCCGCCGGTGACGAGGTAGACGCCGCGCTCCCGCCAGGGTGCGACGGGCGCGTCCGGCCGGTGCTCCAGGGGCTCCAGGGGCTCCAGGGGCTCCAGTACGCGCGTCCAGTGGCGCCCGTCGGCGAAGCGCACCTCCGTGCCGGGGCCCCCGGCCACGGCCAGCAGGTCAGCCGCTGCGGGGACGTCCGCCGCGCCGCCCGCCACCTCGATGTGGACGCCCCGGAAGCCGGGGATCTCCTGCTCGGCGGAGCGGGTCAGGCCCGGCAGGGCCGCGCCCATGGGGTCCGTGGCAGCCGGGAGGCACAGCCCCGCGTAGGTCACCGGGACGCCGCTCGCGGCGCAGGCCCTGGCCAGAGCCGTGGGCAGCCGCAGTGGGTCGTCACTGAGCGCGCCCGCCCCGAGGCGGCGGCCGTCCAATACGGTGACCCGCCTGCCGGGGACGGCCTCGGCGACGGCCCGCACGACGTCGTCCTCGCTTCGGGCGACCGTGACGGCCGGGTCCTCGGGCCGCCAGCCGCCGCCGGCCAGCGCCACCACCGGCGTACGTTCCGTGGTGGTCGGGGCCGGTGCGGGGATCGGGATCGCCCGCCAGGCGGCGCGCAGGTACCACACGGACGCGTCCCGGCCGTCCCGTGCCGCGGCGGGCATCGGGGCCGCGATCCCCAGGTGCGTGCCCTCCAGCCAGTACCGCGTGGGCCGGAACGGCCGCGGGGGCAGCGGCACGCGTCGCCCGCCGGTGTGCCCGAACAGGGTCTCCCAGTCGGCGACAGCGCCACGCGTCCACAGCCGCCCGACCCTGCCCGGCTCGCCGCCCGCGACCAGCCGGGCCAGGAAGTCCGCCGTCTCCTCGCCGTCGGTGAAGACGTCGGCGAGGGAGGCCTCACCGTCGGCACGGCCGTAGGCGATCGCGGACGCCTCGTCCGGACCGGCGAGGGCCGCCAGGCGCTCGGCCAGCTCGGCGTGGTCCGCCGCCACGAACGCGGCCCGCTGCGCGAGGGGCTCCCGGCCGACGCGCAGGGTGTGGGCGATGTCCGCGAGCCGGGCGGCGCGGCCGGGCCCGGCCGTCACATGGGTGTGCAGTCTGCGGGCGTAGGCGCGCAGCCGTTCGGAGTCGGCGGCGCTCACCACGATCAGCTCGGGGCCGGTGCCGGCGGACTCCGGGACGGCCGTCGCGGGGGCCTCCTCGACGACGAGGTGGGCGTTGACGCCACCCGCGCCGAAGGAGCTGACACCGGCGCGCAGCGGCAGCGGCCCGTGAGGTCCCTCCGGCCGCCGCCAGTCGCTCAGTTCGCGCTGCACCCGGAACGGAGTGCGGTCGAAGTCGATGTGCGGGTTGAGGGTGTCGGCGTGCAGGGTGGGCACCAGGGTGCGGTGGCGCAGCTGGAGGAGCACCTTGGTCAGGCCCGCGATCCCGGCCGCCGGTTCCAGATGGCCGATGGCCGACTTGACGCTGCCGACGGCACACCAGCCCACCTGGTCCGGCTCGTTCGCCGCCGGATCACCGAACGCGGTCGTCAGGCCGCGTATCTCGATGGGATCGCCGAGTGCGGTGCCGCTGCCGTGCGCCTCGACGTAGCTGACGGTGCGCGGTGGCACGCCGGCGGCGGCCAGGGCTCGGGAGACGAGTTCGGCCTGCGCCCGGGGGTTGGGCACGGTGAAGCCGCTGGTGCGGCCACCGGAGTTGGTCCAGCTGCCCTTGATGACGCCGTGCACGTGATCACCGTCGGCCAGCGCCCGCGACAGCGGTTTGAGCAGGACGGCGCCGACACCCTCACCCATGACGAACCCGTCCGCGTCCGCGCCGAAGGGGCGGCACCGGCCGTCGCGGGACAGCATGCCCATCTGCGCGTACTGGATGTGGCGGGCCGGGTGCAGGACGAGGTTGACGCCTCCGGCGAGGGCCGCCGTGGCCTCGCCCCGGCGGATCGCCTCGCAGGCCAGGTGCACCGCGACGGCCGAGGCGGAACAGGCGGTGTCCACGGCCAGGCTGGGGCCGGTGAAGTCGAAGTGGTAGGAGACACGGTTGGCGATCTGGTAGTTCTCGGCGTACGGGAAGGGGCCGTCGCCGGTGACGGCCGCCGAACGGCTCAGCGCGGCGTAGTCGTTGGCCATGACGCCGACGTAGACACCGACCTGCGGGCCCAGCCCGGCGCGGGTGTACCCGGCGTCCTCGACGGCCTCGTGGGCGACTTCGAGGAAGAGCCGCTGCTGCGGGTCCATCGCCTCGGCCTCGCGTGGGGCGATCCTGAAGAACTGCGCGTCGAACCGGTCGACGTCCTCCAGGAGGGCGGCCCAGGCCGAGTAGGTCGTGTCCGCGCCCCCGTCCGCGGCCAGGTGGCGGCTGTGCTCCCAGCGCTGTGCGGACAGCTCCCGCACCGCGCTGCGGCCCTCGGCGAGCAGCTCCCACAGTTCGTCGACGGTGGCGGCCTGCGGGTAGCGCCCGGCGAGGCCGATCACCGCGACGGGTTCGGGCGCGGCGGGCTCACCGGCCGACGGCGTGCTGTCGGCGGACCGCGCGGCGGGGAGCGCGGCGGGTAGCGCGGGCGGTGCGGCCAGGGGCGTCTCGTGCGGTGCGCCGGCGAGTGCGCGGACCAGGCCGTCGACGGTGCGGTGCTCGAACAGCAGCGTCGTCGGCAGCTCGCGCCCGAGCCGCTTCTCCAGCGCCACCGTGAGGTTCACGATGTCGAGCGAGGTCAGCCGCAGCGCCTCGAAGGTGGCGTCGGAGGTGACGGGGGCCTGCGGGCGGGCGAGCGTGCGTGTGAACGTCTCCTGGACGAGGGCGCGTACGGATTCGAGGCCGCTGCCCGCCGGGCCGGGGGCGGATGACCCGGTGCGTGGGCCGGCGGCGGGCCCCGGGCCCTCCTCGGTGCCGTGCACCCGTGCCCGGAGTGCGGCCAGGTCCGTGATGTCCTCGGCCAGCTCCGTCAGTGCCGCGAGCCGTGCCGGGTCGGCGGCGGTCGTGCTCGGGTCCTGCCGCTCACCACCGGTGTCCTGCCGCTCGCTCTCCTCGGGGCGGAAGGCGACGGCCGCCGCGTGCGCGACCGGCATGCGGTGGAGCACGCCTCCGTCGTCGTGCGCGGTGCCGTGTCCGGCGACGGCCTCCAGGAAGGCGCGGGCCGGTTCGTTCCTGGGCGTGCGGCGGTAGCGGGCTTCGAGGAACTCCGCGCCGTCCTCGCGGGCGGCGGCGCCGAGGTGGCTCAGCAGGGCGTGCTCGGCGCCGCGGCCCAGCACCCGGCAGCTCATCAGGAAGGTGTCGACGACGACGGTGTCGCTGCCGTGCGTCCGCCGGGTCAGGGCGGTGGCCATGATGCCGTAGTCACCGAACCGGTCCCGGACCTCGGCGACCCAGCACCGTACGTCCTCTCCCTCGGTGGCGAGTAGGGCGCGCAGCTCCGCCTCGGTGCGGCGAACGGTGGTGAAGTTGAACTGGTTGGTGCGGTGGGTGAGTTGGGAAACGCGCGGCAGATCCGCGTCGGCCGCCGGACGGACGTCGACGACGAGGCCGAGGCTCGCGATGAAGTCGGCGAAGGTGAGCGAGGAGTCGCGCAGTTCGTCGCGTCGGCGGCGGGCCGCGTAGTCCGCGGCGCGCCCCAGGTCCTCCGCGGTGACCTCCGGGCGGTCGAACGCCCAGACCCGCTCCAGCATCCCGGGCAGCCGTTCGGGCCGGTCCGCGGGGAAGGTGAGCGCCAGGACCTGGGGGCAGGCGGCTCGTACGGCGGCGATCTCGACCGGATTGTCGTCGAGGAAGACGAAGCTGTCCAGACCGAGGCCGAGTTCGCGGGCCAGGGCGACGAGACCGCCGGGCTTGGGCTCCCAGCCGATCCTCCAGGCCGCCAGGTGCTCTTGGCGCAGCGGCATGTCGGTGCGGCGGCGGAAGACCTCGAAGACGCCGTCCTCGTCGTTCTTGCTGGCGAGGCAGAGCAGTACGCCGCGCTCGCGCAGTCGCAGCGCCCACCGCTGGAGCTCCAGGTGGGCGTCGTCCAGTGTGATGCCGTCCGGGCCGTCCTCGCCGCAGACGCCTCTCCAGAGCGTGTTGTCGCAGTCGAGCACGAGGACCTTGAACGGCGGAGCGAGCAGGCCGTGCACGGAACGCATCAGCGCGGTGCCCAAGGCGGTGCAGGCGGCGTCGGTGTAGGGGATGTGGGCGTGGGCGAGCCGGGCGCGGTCGTGGTGCTCGGCGGTCTCGAAGCCGCCGCCCCACCGTTCGCCGCCGGCCAGGTGGACGCCTCGCAGCTCCGCGAGACCCCGCGTGACGGTGTCCTGCGCCGCGTCGAGGGCCCGGCGGCGCACGGCGTCGGCGCCGGGCGTGGGCGGGCAGAGGTGCACGATCAGCTGGGCGCCGCCCTGCCGGGTGTACGCCGTGACGGCGGCGACGAAGTCGGCGGCGATGGTACTGAGACCGCCGTCACCCGCCAGCCAGTCCTCCAGGCGCAGCAGGACGGCGTTGCATCCGCCGGTGTTGCGGTGGAAGGCGCTCGCAGGGTCCAACAGCTCCTGAAAGACCTGTCCGTACGGGGCGAGTTCGATGCGCAGGCCGAGCCCGAGGCGTTCGTTCCAGTACGCGAGGACGGGCAGCAGCGGGTCGGTGGTGAAGGTGGCGGCGGTCACCAGGGCGGGACCGCGGCCGGCGGCCTGCCCGTCCTGCGGATCGGGCGCGGGCACAGCGGTCGTGGCCGGGGTGGTGGCGTCCGCCCCGCCGCTCCGGGGGTCCTGGGTGCCGAAGGTGTCCAGGATGTGGGCCCGGCCCGGCTGCGCGGTCCGGTCCACGACACGGCGCACCAGCGCGGCGGCGACGGGTTCGACCGGTGCGCCCGCGTCCTGCCCGACGATGCCTCCCGACAGGGAGGTCGCGAGCCGTGGCGGGCGGGCCACCAGGAACCGCACCGAGGGGTACTCGACGGCGGCGCCCCGCATGAGGCCCTCGACGGCGCACTTGGCGGCGACGTAGTGGGCGCGGCCCGCGGGCGGCTCGGTCACCCAGTGCGAGGAGACAGCCAGCACGCAGCCGCCCGTGCCGGTCAGATCCTCGGCGAAACAGGACAGTGGCCCGCGGACGAGTGCCAGGCTGGCCATGACGTACGCGTCGACGCGGTCGGCCGCGGCGGTGTCCAGGCCCAGGGCGGTGACGGGTGGGCAGGCGCTGAGCACCAGGATGTCGAGCCGCCCTTGTTCGCTCAGGATGCGCTCGCGTGCCTCGGCGCACCACCGCGGGTCCGACCAGTCGCCCTGCACCAGGCGCAGCCGGTCCGCCGCCTCTCCGAGCCCTTGGCGCACCGCCTCGGCGTCCGCCCGGCTGCGGTGGAAGCCGCCGTACACGGTGGCGCCCTGGAGCACGAGTGCCTGGGCGAGTGCGGCTCCGAGTCCGCGGCTCGCGCCCACGACGAGGCCCACCTGCCCGGTGAGAGCGGTGCCCGTGCCCCCCAACTGCTCACGGACCCGCTCCGGCTGGGGCGCGGGCACCTCCGCGCGCACCAGTGCCTCGGCCTCGACGGTGCCGGTGAGCCCGGTCCCGGTGACCCTCCCGGCCAGTTCCACTCGGCCGAACCGGTGGTCCACGGCGGTGATCCGCGCCTGGGCCCCCGGCTCGTCCGCGGGCTCCTCGTCCAGCAGGCGCACCGTGTAGCCGGAGGCGAGCGCGCGGCGCCCCGGTGCCTCCATGCCGACCAGGTAACTGGCCCAGCCGAGAAGTGCGGCCAGTTCGACGGTGACTCCGGAGGCGGCGGCGCCGGTGGTGCCGAGGAGGCGGGTGTACGCGGCCTCGTCCGGGTCGTACGCGGCGTCCAGGTGGCCCTCGGCGAGGTCGTCCAGGGGGCGGTCGGCGGCCTCGGTACGGCGGCGCGTGTCCGCGGGGGCGGTCGGCAGCGTTCCCGAGGGCCGTGTCCCGTTCTCCAGTTCGAGGTCGAGGAGCGGACGGCCGCCGTCGAGGACCCGGACGGTCGTTCGCGGTATGTCCACTTCGGCCACGGCGGTGTATTCCTGGCCGGTGAACAGGGGGGCGTGGAAGCGGGCGCGGACGGCGACCGGCACGCGGCCGTCCGCCGGCCCGGGCAGCGCGGCGAGGGCGTGCAGCACGCCGAGGGCGCCGTGCACGACCCGCTGTCCGAAGGACGTGCGCCGGGTGTAGGCCTCGTCCATGTGCAGCGGGCTGTGGTCCCCACTGGCCTGCCCGAACGCCTCGACGTCGGCCCGTGTCACACGGAACCGGCTCGCGGAGGTGGATGGCATTGCCTTCAGTCCTTCCGGGTCAGCTCGACGCAGCGGTGAGAGCCGGCCGTCCGGCGCGGATCTGAGCGATCAGGCCGGTGAGGACCTGGCCGGGCCCCAGCTCGTGGAACTCGGGCTCCGGCTGGTCGAGGAGGTACTCCACCGACTCCGTCCACCGCACCGGGCTGGTCAGTTGGCGGACCAGAAGTGCGGCGGTCTCGGTGTCGTCGTAGGGACGGGCCGTGGCGTTGGAGATGACGGGGATGCGCAGCGGGGCGAACCGGTAGCCCCGCAGGAACCGTTCGAACCGGGCGGCGGCCGGGGCCATCTGCCGGGCGTGGAAGGCCCCGCTGACCTTCAGGGGGACGACGGCTCTGGTCTCCTCGCCGAACAGGGTCATGGCCTCGGCGACGGCGCCGGGCGGGCCGGAGACGACGGTCTGTTCCGGGGCGTTGAGGTTGGCGATGTCGACCTCGGGCGCGCCGCCCCGGGCGAGGATCTCCCGCACCCGGTCGGCGGTGATACCGAGCACCGCGGCCATGGCCCCCGGGCCCGCGTCGGCCATCGCCGCGGCGCGCTCGGCGACGAGCTCGACCCCGGTGACGAAGTCGAAGGCGCCGGCCGCGAACAGGGCGACGTACTCGCCGAGGCTGTGCCCGGCCAGGAGGTCCGGCAGCCGGCCGGTGGTGCGGACCCGGTCGACGTACGACAGGGACCCGACCACGTACATCGCGCACTGCGTGTAGCGCGTGTCGGAGAGGCGCTCCTCCGGGCCCGCGAGGCACAGCTCCTCGATGGAGTACCCGAGGACCGCGTCGGCCTGCCGGACGAGGTGGGGGTAGCTCTCGAAGAGCTGCCGTCCCATGCCCACGCGGTGGGCGCCCTGACCGGGGAAGACATGGATGACCGTCACTTCCAACCCTTCTGTGGGGGCGTTCGGCGGGTGCTGTCCGGACGGCACGGAGGGCCGCCGGGAGCGTCATGCGGCTTCGGCGGGCCGGGGCGTGCGCTCGGGCAGCCCGAGGTTGGGGAGCCCGAGGTAACGGGCGTTGAGGTGGAGGAGGGGCTGGATGAGCACGTCGACGCCGACAAGGAAGCAGACGGTGCCGACGCCGACCGGGCCGCCGAGCAGCAGCCCGCCGGTCATCAGCACGACCTCGATGAGACCTTTGGTGGCCCACAGCGGGAGACGCCACTTGCGGGTCATGGTGATGGCGAGCACGTCGATGGGGCGGATGCCGAAGCCGCCCATGATGATGAGCGCGGAGCCGTAGGCGCACAGCAAGGTCGCCGGCGGGAGCAGCAGGGGTCCCTCGGCGCCGAGGCGGCCCGCGGGCTCGGCCCACATCAGCAGGTCGATCACGCTGCCGCAGAACAGGAAGGTGAAGAGGGGCGCGAGCAGCGGTCGTCGGCGGTTCCACAGCGCGGACACGCCGAGGCAGACCACGGCCACCCCGGCCTGGGCGATGCCGACCGTGATGGTCATGTGCTCCTTGAGGCCGAGCGCGAACACGTCCAGCGGGTCCGTGCCCAGGTGCGAGTGGATGAACAGATACGCCCCGCTCGAGAACACCAGGCAGCCGAGCAGGTAGACCAGCAGGGCGCGCTTCCGCTCGTGCCGGGCGACGGTCACCGGACCGCTCCTTCCGGTATCGCGTCATCGCTGCGGGCGGCCGCCTCCTCCAGGCGGCGCTGCCACAGCCGGGCGGCGCCGTCCATGAGGAGTTCGGCGAGTTCGTCCACGTGCCGGGCGCGCCAGTCCTCGCGTGCGGTGCCGCGCAGCAGGCCGTTGAGGGCGCCGAGGGACGGACCGCAGGGAATCTGGTAGTCGACGCGCTGCTCCGCGGCACCGCTCATCGCGAGCCGGGCCGAGTGCACGAAGTACCACTTGAAGGTGAGGATCATCCTGAGCTTCGGGTCCTGTTCGGCGGCCGCGAGCTGGTCGGGGTCGGTGCGGGCGAGATGCCCGGCGGTCTCCTGCCACACCTCGTCGAAGCTGCGGCGGAAGTACTTCTCCTGGATCTGCCGGGCGGTCCGCTCGTCCAGTTCGTCGAGCGAGTTCAGACGCAGGGACAACTCGTAGAGCTTGTTGGCGCGGGTCGGGAAGAGCAGTCCCCTGCGCAGCACCTGCGCCTTGGCGCCGATCTCCAGCATGTCGCCCGCGGGCACGATCGCGGTGTCCTGCACGCCCGCCTGCTGGAGCATGTCCTTGGCGGCGTCGCTCGTGCCGGCCTCGACAGTGCACTGGTTGATGCTGCCGGTCAGGACGAAGTCCGCGTTCAGCATGAAGGCGGCGGCGACCGCCTCCGGCGTGCCGATACCGCCCGCCACACCGACGCGGACGGCCCCCGCGCCCGTGAAACGCTCGGCGGCGATCCGGTCGCGCAGCCCCACCATGTCCGGCAGCAGCGTGATCAGTGGCCGCTGGTCGGTGTGGCCGCCCGAGTCGGCCTCCACACACAGGTCGTCGGCCATGGGGATACGGGCCGACAACTGCGCCTCCTCGGCGGTGACCCGGCCCGCACGCAGCAGGTCCTGGACGACGCCGGGCGGGGGCGGGCTCAGGTAGGCCTCGGCCGTCTCGGGCCGGGACACCTTGCCGAGCACCTTGTGGGGGACGTCGACGCGGCCGTCGGTGGTGCGGGTCAGGCCGGTGATCCGGTAACGGACCAGGGCGGGTGACATCCGGATGAAGGCGGCCGCCTCCACCCGGCGGACGCGACGTGCCAGCAACAGGTCGACCAGTTCCTCCTCCTTGCGCGGCGCGCCGGGAGAGGACAGCAGGTTCATGCCGTAGGAACCGTCGCTGCCCACAGCCGCGTTGAGGGCGCGGATCACCGACTCGACGCGTTCCGGGCGCAGTCCTCCGGTGCCGAAGTAGGCGAGCAGGCCGGCGCGAGCCATGCGGGCGACCATGTCCTGGGAGGCCGTCCCCTTGAACATCGAGCCGGCGACATAGGCGTAGCGCACGCGGTGGTCGCGCCGGAAGGCGGCGGATCCCAGGTGCTCGGGCCGCAGTCGGCGTGCCGTGGTGAGGGTGGGGGTTAGGGCGCCGTCCTGGTCCATGAGTGTGAATCCGGCTCCTACTTGGCCGTGGCGTTCTCGAACCGGTCGAAGACCGCGGGGATCTCCACCGCGAGGTGGCGGTACAGGTGCTCGAGGGTGGCGATCCGCTCGCGACGCTCCGGCGGGGCGTCCGCCAGGACCTCCAGGCCTCGCTCGAGGACCGCGTGGAACCTGGGCATGTTGACGAGGGAGTAGCGCACGGCCTTGGGCCAGTTGCCCTCGGGCAGCCACATCCAGTAGTCGTCGGTGCCGGGTTCGTCGCGCCGTTCGAAGACGCCCGGGGTGACAAGGAGTTTCGCCACGTGGTCGACGTCGTCCCGGGTCACGCCCAGAGCCTCGGCGATCTGGCCGGCGCGCTGCCGGACCGGGGTGCAGATCATCAGGTAGCCGAAGACATATCCGTAGTTCCAGGCCATGTTGTCGGTGTTCCGGTAGTGCTGGGCCACCTTGTGGACGAAGCTGCGTTCGCCTTCGGTCAGGCCGGGGGTCAGGGGTGGCTGGTCGGTCAGTTCGGTCATGGTCGTCCTTCGGCGTGTCGTCGGTACGGGAGAGCCGGGAGGGAGGGACGTGGGGGGACGTGGGGGGGGGTCAGGTCACGGTCGTCGGGGGCTCGTACCGGTCGAAGACGGCGGGCAGTTCCTCGCCGAGGTACCGGAAGAAGCGCTCCATGCTCACCAGTCGGCGGCGGCGTTCCTCGGGTTCCCCGTCGAGGACCTGGAGGCCGTGTTCCATCACCGAGTGGAAGGAGGGCACGGCGAGCATCGAGTGCTGCACGGTCTTGGGCCAGACGTCGATGCTCATCGCCAGCGCGTACTCGCCGTCGGGCAGGTCCTTGTGGGTGAGTACGCCCGGCGGCACGAGGAGCGCGTCGATGTGGTCGACGGACTCCCGGCGCACGCCGAGCGCCTTGCACAACTGAGTGGCCGACTGCTCCACGGGGTCGCAGATCATCAGCCAGCCGATCAGGAAGCCGTGTTCCCAGGCCATGTTGTCCGTGTCGCGGTAGTGCTCGGCGACGCGGTTCACATAGTCCCGCTCGTCCTCGGTGAGTCCCGGAGTCGGCGGCTTCACATCCGTGGGTGCTGTCATCAGGGCGGCCCTTTCGCCGGAGGTGCTCGGGGGGACGGCCTTGAGCCTCGCCTCCGCAGCGGGGACCGGGCACCAGGGGACGCCCCCAGCATTGCCGGCCCGGGTCCCCGGGCGCCGGACGCTCGGGGGCGGACGGCCGCCCAGCGGTTGGGCCGGCCGGGTACGGGGAGGGCGGACGCAGAGGCGGGGCGGTGCGCGGCCGGGCTGGGAGCCCGGCCCCGAGACGGCGGACGCTCGGGGGCAGGGGCAGACGCAGACGCAGACGCAGACGCAGACGCAGGGGCAGACGTAGGGGCAGGGGCTGAGCAGTCGGGCACGCCGAAGGCCCCGGACGATCGGTCACACCGGCGTCAGCCGGCGGCGCCGGGCCGCCGGCCGAGGCGGGCAGCACCGCCGCGGTGCCGGGCACCGGGCCCGACGCCGCAGCGGGAGGCCACGGGAGCACCGGACCACCACAGCGGCGCCGAACCACCGGCCGGCCCGGCAGCGCCGACTCACCCGCTCAGGAACTCCGTCGTACCGGCGCCTCGTCGAGGACGAGGACGCGCGGGAGTTCCGAGCGCTTCGCGATGCCGAGCTTGGCGTAGACCTGGCCCAGGTGCCATTCGACGGTCTTCACCGACACATACAGCTCCCGGGAGATCTCCTTGTTGCTCAGACCCTCGGCAGCCTTCTGCGCGACGCGTTCCTCGGCTGGTGTCAGGGCCGTGCACAACCCGCCGCCGATCCGCGCGAGGCGCGTTCCGGCGAGCCGCAGTTCGGACCGTGCGGCACCCGCGACCGTGGCCGCCCCGATGCTGTGAGCCAGCTCCAGCCCCGCCGTGAGCGGCTGCCGGGCCTGGACCCGGTGGCCTGCTCGGCGCAGCGCCGAGCCGAGTTCGACCAGCGTGCGCGCACGCTCCAGCGCGTCGGGCAGGTCCTCCAGCAGACGGTCGGCGTCCTCGAGGCGGGCGAGCCCCTTGTCGCCGGTGACGCCGGCCAGGGTCCGCAGCGCCACGGCGAGTGGTCTGGCGGCGCCGAAGGCACGGCACCGGTTGACCTCTTCCAGGACGAGGTCGCGGGCGGCGCGCACACTTCCCGTGACGGCGAGAGCGCGCGCGGCGTCCGTGAGGTACTCGGCGGTGGCGGACGGATAGAGCCAGCCCTCGGCCAGCGCGAGCGCCCGGCAGGCGAGCAGTTCCTGGAGGCCGTCGTCGTCCCGGGCGAGGCGGATGCTGAGCCGTCCCCGGGCCAGGCGCAGCGGCACGAACGGCGCGGCGTCCGGCAGTGTTCCGGCCAGTCCGGTGGCCTTGAGGAGTTCCTCCGCCTCGGCCGACCGGTCGGTTTCGATCAGGCAGTGCACGAGGACGGCGGCGGCCACGGGGACACCGACCAGTGTCAGGGAGGTGGCGTGGTGGTCGCGCAGAACGGACCGGGCCACGGTCTCCGCCTCGGTGAGCCGTCCCGTGTCGAGCAGCACCCGGGCGCGCATGCTCTCAGCGGTGGTCTGGGTGAGGAGCCGGCCATCGCGCGACGCCTGGCGCACGACCTGCGCGAGGACCTGTTCCGCGGCCGGCAGGTCGTCGCACTGGGCGAGCATCCAGGCGGCGAGGGACACGGGCGGCAGTTCCATGTCCTGGTCGGGCAGTCGTACTCCGTCGGCGACGGCCGCGCCCGCGAAGCGGGCGACCCGGCCGACGGGCAGCCCACGGCTCCACGCCTGGACGGCGGCGTGGGCGCGCGTCGCCCCGGACGGCAGGTCCGAGGCGACCGTGGTGCGCGCGCCGCCCCTGGCCATCCGGGACAGCACCGGTTCTATCAGTCGCGCCCGGGTGGCCACGGCGTCGTCCCGTTCCGCGGCTGCACCGCGCGCCTGGCGCGCGACGTCCGCCGCCTCTGCGTACCGGCCGGTGGCGGCGAGGGCGAGCGCGAGATCCGACCGCACCGCGCGGCTGACCTCGCGTTCCGGGGAGTGGTGCACCGCCTCCGCCAGGTGGCCGACCGCGGCCCGGTCCCGTGCCAGCAGTTCCGCGGAGCCGAGCTGGGCCAACAGGTGCGCCCTGGAGGTTTCGGGCGCGGGCTCGGCCAGGGCGCGCCGCAGATAACGCACGGCCGTGGCCGGCTGGCCGGTCCGAACCGCCTGGCTGGAGGCCGAGCGCAGTACGCGCACCGCCCACGGCGGCACGCCGGGGCCCGTGCGGCAGATGTGCTCCGCCACCGTGGCGGAGTCGGCGTCCGCCGCGTGCAGGCTCGCTGCGGCCCGGCGGTGGGCCAGGTGGCGTTGCTGTGTGGTCATGTCGGCGTAGACGACGTGCCGGGCGACGGAGCTGCGGAAGGCGTAAGGCGTTCCCGCTCGCAGCAGCCCGGCGTCGCGCAGGTACTTGGCGGCCTCGTCGGCCCTGTTGTCGTCGAGGCCGGCCACGTCCACGCTGTGCTGGGGTGCGGCGTCGGTGTCCAGGACGGCGGTCGCGTGGGCGAGGGTGACGGCCGCCTCCGGCAGCCGGCCGATGGACCGGCGGACGTCCCAGGCGATGGAGGTGGGGCTCAGCAGCCGGATACGCGGCACGGCCGACGCGGTCGGCAGCAGGCCCCTGACCGACATCTCCTTCGCCAGCTCGATCAGGTGCAGCGGGTTGCCCTCGGTGATCTCCATGCACCGGCTGACGACGGATTCGTGCGGCGCGACGCCCAGTTGGGCGCTGATCACCTCGCGGGCGGCGTCCGCGCTGAGCGGGGCCAGCCGAGCGACGGTGGCCAGCGGCGAAGTACGGGCGGACATGATCAGATCCTGGGCGGCGTCGTGCGAGGACGGGGCGGGCGCATGCGCCAGAGCGACGAGGACCGACTCGCCTTCCAGCCTGTTGATGAGGTAGCTGATGAAGTGCAGGGAGAAGCGGTCGGCCCACTGCGCGTCGTCGATGACGAGCAGCAGCGGCCGGCGTGCGGAGAGGTTGCAGCAGAGCCAGTACAGCCCGTGCACCGCTGCGTAGAGTTCGTCCTCACCGAGCGAGGCGAGGCCTCCGTGGTGGTGCTCCTGGTCGTAGTCGAAGAGCGTCCGGATCAGCGCGGCGGGGCCGGTGAGCACAGCCCCGTCGCCCGTCCCGGCGGCGTCGGCGGCCAGCAGGCGCTCGAAGAGCTGACGCACCACGGTCCAGGGGAAGTCCCGCTCCAGCTCGCTGCCCCGCGCATGCAGCACCATGAAGCCCTCGCCCTCCGCGGCGCCGCGGAGGGACTGGAGCAGACTGGTCTTGCCAAGGCCTCCGGCTCCCTCGAAGGCCAGGACGGCGCCGTCACCGCTCATCGCCTGTCGCAGTGCCAGCTGCACGAAACCGAATTCGCGATCCCGCTCCAGTAATCTGCTTTCTCGACGCACGAACTCATCCCCCTTGGGCTCATGACCACGAATTGATGCAGGCTCATATCACAAAGCGGATCACAGAAAGAATGACGGAATGGCGAGCCAGTGGACCGACACACAAGAGTCGAAAGGCGGAAATATCAAGGGCTACAACAGTACAAAACCCCTCCCGCATTCTTCAATGACTACGGAATCAAGCATTTCGACGCATTATCCGGCGTTCAACATCTAACCCCGGCACCTCGACGCCAGGCAAGGATTCATAACAGCCCTGACCAAACAGCAGCACTTGACAGCCGCGCACTCCGCCGCGACTCTGGCCCACACCCAGCGGGCCTCCGCGGTGACGCCATGCGTGGCCGATACGTGAAGGAGCTGCCCAACCAACCCGGAGATCGCGGCCCTCTCCACTCGTTCACCGCCGGATCCCCACCTTTCGTCTCCTCTCACCGAATCCACCCCGCTTCGTCACCTGATGCCCCGTGCGAAGCATCGGAGCCGGGCCCTACCGGTGGCCGAAACGTTTCGGCTCGCCCCGGTGGCCAGGCCGCTGCCTTCTCGCCGGTGGCTGATGTGCGCGATCGGTACGGAAGCGCCTGTCCGTCGGTTGCGGTCTCTTCGTGGTCAGTGCTGCGCAGGATGCCGATGCCATCAGGGTCGGCCCGGCAGCGGGAGGGTGACCTTCCGGCAGTATCGTCGGCGCACCGCGGCGACAACAGGGGTATGCCCCCGGCAGCACCCCCGGCCCTTGGCGCCAGTGCTCATGCCAGGGGCAACCCCGGTGGACACGCGCCGCCCCGAGGGGAACCCTTCAGCCATGGCGCGGACCATGCTGGGCGAAGCGACCGACGGTCTCACCGGCTTCAAGTCCGACGGGAGGAACCCTCACCTGCCCCTCCGAGGGCCGGGATCGAACGAGGCCCAGGTCAGATACCTCGAGGCTCTGCTCTACGAACTGGCCACGCGGCTCGGTGCCGGCGAATGGGAGAAGATCCGCAACATCAGAAGGCGCGAGATCGGGGATCCACTCACGGTACGCGTGAACGGGCAGACCGTGTGCCTGGACTATCTCCAGGCGGTGCTGGAGCTGGAGTTCATCGAGAAGGAACTGGACCTCCAGGACACCTGGATCATGGAGATCGGATCCGGATACGGGTGCATCTGTCATGCGATGCTCTCCAATTACGACATCGCTGGATACGCCATCATCGGTTCCCGCGACACACTGACGCTCACCCGAAGCTATTTGCGTGCGGTTCTGAGTGATGCCCAGTACGCCAAGGTCAGGTTCATACGGGTCACGGAGGCCGCCGCCGCGCTGAGATCGTCGCGTTTCGAGCCCGCGGTCTTCGACCTGTGCGTCAACGTGCAATCCTTCACCGAAAAAAGCCTTCGCCCCGCGCGGGCGCATCTCGGCCTGATCGACCGCAAGTGCACGGCGTTCTTCGCGAAGAGCCCGGTCGGAACGTACGCGGAGCCGGCTGTGGCCGCCCACCGGCGGAGTGGCGCGGAAAACCGGGCGGCGCGCGCGAACGGACCGCTGCGGCAACTGGCCGACCTCCACGGCACCGAGGCCGTCGAGGCGGCGTCCGCCGACTTCCGCGTCGCCCACCGGCCGGGCCCCGCCTGGTCCTGTGCCGCGGACGGACGGGGGGTGCCGTGGAGCCACTTCTGGCAGGCGCTGTACAAGAAGGCCTCCGTCCGCCCGTGACACCCGGCGCCCGGCGTCACCGCCTTTCCGGCCGCGCTGGCCTCCCCGCGCCGTCGGCCGGGCGTTGACGGCAGCTCAGGTCCCGGGGCGAGGTGGCCGGGGAGATCCCCCGGGGGTGCGCTGGGGGCCGCCCCTGGGGTGGCCGAGCCCTGCGGTGACCAGACTCCGTCGTGCCCCCAATCACTGTGCCCCCGGAGGTACCACCCATGTCCGTACCCTCGATACCCGTCAGCCGGCGCCGCGCCATGGGCGTGGCGGCGGTCGGTGGTGCCGCGCTGGCACTCCCGCTCCTGAGCGGGTGCAGCGACACGGACGAGGCGGCCACGCCCCGCGACGACGCGCACGACAGGCGCCCCCAGCGCGGAGGAACGCTGACCGCCGCACTGGCCGGTGGCGGCCCGGCCGAGTCCCTCGACCCGTTCTCCGCGGCGAGCCCCGCCGACTTCGCGCGCAACCGCGTCGTCTACGACGTCCTCTTCTGGTCGGCACAGGACCAGGTCCGCCCCGGCCTCGCCCTCTCCGCGACCACGGCCCGAGGCGGTACGTCCTTCACCCTCAAGCTCCGCAAGGGAGTCGTCTGGCACGACGGGACCCCGTTCGGGGCGAGGGACGTCGCCTTCACCCTGCGCTACGTGACCTCTCCGGAGCGCCAGTACCCGAGCGAGCTGACCGGCTACATCGACTCCACCGGGATCGAGACCGAGGACGAGCACACGCTGGTGGTGCCGCTGCGCCGCCCGATCGGGGACCCGGCAGGCCTGCTGGCGGCCAACCAGATCTTCGTCCTCAAGAACGG
The DNA here is from genome assembly GCF_042744565.1 of Streptomyces sp. NPDC058812. NCBI lineage: Bacteria > Bacillati > Actinomycetota > Actinomycetes > Kitasatosporales > Streptomycetaceae > Streptomyces > Streptomyces sp. NPDC058812. Next base: position 344,772 of record NZ_JBHYOB010000005.1, on the reverse strand, counting down.
CACCACGTCCTTCGAGGCGGGCAAGGTCATGGGCACCGGGCCGTTACGGGTCACCGACTTCGCTCCCGGCCGCTCCAGCACGCTCCGCCGCTTCGACGACCACTGGGACGGCGCCCCCTACCTCGACAAGCTCGTGGTGCTCAGCGTCAACGACCCGCAGGCGCGGGTGAACGCCGTCCGCTCGGGACAGGCCGACTTCGCCGCCGCTCTGCCGTACACGGAGGCGGCCAAGGGGCGGGGCGACGGGGCGACCGAGGTGCGCAAGGGCACCGAGAGCGAACGCACCGGATTCGGGTTCATGCTCACCACGGGCCGCCCGCCCTTCGACGACCCCCGCGTACGCCGGGCCGTCCGCCTGGCCGTCGACCGCAAGGCCCTGGTCGACACCGTCCTTCTGGGATACGGCGAGGTCGGCAACGACCTGTTCGGGGCCGGCGCGCAGTATTACGCCGACGATCTGGAGCCGCTGCCGCGCGACCTGGACCAGGCCCGCAGGCTGCTGCGCGCCGCGGGAGCGGACGGCACCGAAGTGACGGTGCGCTCCGCGGAGATCGAAACAGGCTGCAACGCGTCGACCGAGATGTTCGCCGAGCAGATGAAGGACATCGGCCTCAAGGTACGAGCCCAGACGGTCAGCGCCGCGGAGTTCTTCGACGTCAAGGCGATGGCCTCGGTCGACGCCGTCACGTTCGCCATCTACGGCTTCCCGCTGCAGTCCATCTACACCCGGACCGCGCTGCGGCCCTCACTCGCCTTCGGCGACAAGGAGTTCAAGCGCGCCCTGGCCGACGCGATCGCCGTCCGCGGGGAGGATGAACGGCAACAGGCCTGGCGCCGGGTGCAGACAGCCATGCACGACCGGGGCAACTGGGTGGTGTGGGGCTTCGCGGACACCCTCAGCCTCACGCGCGACCGGGTCCGGGGCATCACCGGCCGCGGCACCGCCAAATACCCGTACCTGGGCAAGGCCTGGCTGGCGTGACCGGCGGCCTGCTGCGGTTCGTCGCCCGCCGCCTCGGCGTCTGCACCGGGCTGCTCGCCCTCCTCAGCCTGGTCGTCTTCGTCGGCGTGGACCTGCTGCCCGGTGACCCGGCCACCAGCCGCCTCGGCGACCGGGCCAGTCCCGAGCAGATCGCCGCCGCACGCGACCGCCTCGGCCTCGGCGACCCGCTCTGGCAGCGGTACGCGGACTGGGCCGGCGGCCTGCTGCGGGGGGATCTCGGCGCGTCGATGCTGAGCGGCGTGCCGGTCCGCTCCCTGATCGCCGACCGGCTCGGCAACTCCGCACTCCTCGCCGGGCTCACCCTCGCCGCCGTCGTACCGCTGTCCCTGCTGCTCGGCGTGTGGGCCGGCATGCGGCGCGGACGGTTGCCCGACCGTGCGGTGTCGACCGTGGCCGTCATCCTGGTGGCGCTCCCCGAGTACGTGGTCGCGGGCGGCCTCGTCCTGGTGCTCTCCGTGTGGCTCGGCTGGTTTCCCGCGGTGTCGGTGACCCCGGCGGCCGGAGGGCCGCCCCTCGATCCCCGCCTCCTCGCGCTGCCCCTGCTGAGTCTGCTGTCCCTGTCGCTGGCCCACGCCGTGCGGGTCATCCGGGCGGCGACGGCGGCCGCCCTGCGCGCCCCGCACGTCGAGACAGCCGTACTCAACGGAACGCCCCGGCGCGCCCTGTTGCGCCGGGCCGTCCTGCCCGCCGCACTCCCGGTCGCCGCGCAGATCTGGTGCGTACTCGGCATCGGCCTGGTGGGCGGCGCCATCCTGGTGGAACGGGTCTACGGCTATCCGGGGATCGGTGAACTCCTCGTCAGCTCGGTGCAGTCGGGCGACATACCCGTGGCCCAGGCCCTCGCCGTGCTGCTCGGTGGTGCCACGCTCCTCGCGCTGGCCGTCGCGGACATCGCCGTCACCGTCACCACTCCCTGGAAGAGGACCGCGCCATGACCCTCCGCTCCGCGCCCCGGCGCTCCCGCGGCGCGCTCGCCGCCTGCGCCGTGCTGGCGGCCGTCACGCTGTTGGCCCTCGCCGGGCCCTGGCTGGCTCCGCACTCCGCCACGGAGATCGTCGGCAGACCGTACGCGGCGCCCGGTCACGGTCTTCTCGGAACCGACCAGTTGGGCCGCGACGTGCTCTCACGGGTCCTGCACGGCGGGCGCGGGGTGCTGCTGACCGCCGCGGTCACCACCGTCTCGGGGGCCGTTCTGGGTGCGGCCGTGGGGCTGACCGCCGCACTGGCCGCGGTGCGCCGCCCGTGGGTGGACGGCCTCGTCATGCGTCCCCTTGACGCACTGCTCGCCATCCCGCCCCTGCTGCTGCTCCTGCTCTTCCTCACCGCGGCACCGGGCCGATGGAGCATCGTCGCGGCCGTGGTCGTGGTCAGCCTGCCCCTGTCCGCACGCGTCGTCCGGGCGGCGGCGGGGCCCGTCACCCGGCGCGCCCATGTCGAGGCCGCGCTCGCCCGGGGCGAGCGGCTGCCGTGGCTGGTCGTCCGCGAGCTGCTGCCCTTCGTGGCCGGGCCGCTGCTGGCCGACGCGGCCGTCCGGTTCGTCCTGAGCGTCTACCTGGTGGCCGCGGCCGGGTTCCTCGGCCTCGGCACCGGGACGGCCGACTGGGGCGTCCTCATCGCGGATGCGCTGCCCGGCGCGGAACTCCAGCCCTGGGCACTCGCGGCGCCGGTGCTGCTGGTGGCCGTACTGGCGGTCGCGGCGAACGTCCTGTCCGACGACATCTCCCGCCGCTCCCGGGCGCTGCAGGCATGAGCGCCCGGGAGCTGCCCCTGATGGCCGTCGAAGGGCTGACCGTCACCGCCGCCGACCGCGTCGTCCTCGACAAGGTGAACCTGACGATCCCCGAGGGTGCCGCGGTCGGCCTCATCGGAGCGTCCGGCTGCGGCAAGACGACCACCGCCCTCGCCGTGCTCGGGCACCTGCGCGACGGCATGCGGCGCTCGGCGGGCACGGTACGCGTGCGGGGTACCGAGGTCTTTCCCGTGCCGCCCTGGCTGCGCGGCCGGACGGTGGCGTACGTCCCCCAGGACCCGGGCCACGCGCTCAACCCCTACCGGCGCGTCGGAGCGGCGCTGCTCGACTCCCTTCCGGTGCCGCCTGCCCGGCGCGAACGCCGCGGACTGGCCGGCGAACTGCTGGCGCGCGTGGGGCTGCCCGGGGACCACGACTTCGCCCGGCGCTACCCCCACCAGCTCTCCGGCGGACAGCAGCAGCGCATCGCCCTCGGCATGGCCCTCGGCCGCTCCCCCGCCCTGCTGATTCTCGACGAGCCGACCACGGGGCTCGATCCGGCCACCAAGGAGGGCATCGTCGACGAGCTCAGGCGCATGCACCGCTCCGGCACGGCCCTGCTGTGGATCAGCCACGACGTCGACACCCTGGCCCTCTCCGTGGACCGGGTCGTCACCATGGCGGACGGCCGTCTCGTAAGTGACCGGCCGCCCGCTGTACGGGAGCGGGAGCGGGTGACGCTGATCGCCCCGCCCGGCGGTACGACACCGCCCGCCCGGCCCCCCGGGGACGCCGACGAGCCCGCGGAGACCGAACGGTCGGCGCTCCTGGCGACCGCCGCCGTGCCGTTGCTCTCCGTCCGAGGGCTCACCACCGGTTACTCCAGGGCCCGCCCCGTCCTGTACGACGTCGACGTCGATGTGGCGCCGGGCGAGTGCGTGGCCGTCCTCGGTGTCTCCGGCACGGGCAAGACGACGCTCGGCCGCTGTCTGGCCGGGCTGCACCAACCGCATGCCGGTGCCCTGCTGCTCGACGGCGAACCCGTCCAGTGGGACACGCGCCGCCGCACCCGCGCCCAGCGGGCGGCCGTGCAACTGGTGGCCCAGAACCCGGCCGAGGCGCTGCACCCACGCCAGACGGTACGCACCGCCCTCGTCCGTCCGCTGCGGCTGCTGAGCGGGAACACGGAACGCCACCAGCTCCGTGCGCAGGTCGACCGCCTGCTGCACATGGTCCGGCTACGACCGGGGCACGCCGACCGCCTGCCCGGGGAGCTCTCCGGGGGCGAGCGACAGCGGGTCGCACTGGCACGGGCGTTGGCAGCCGGCCCCCGGGTCGTCGTGTGCGACGAGAGCACATCGGCACTGGACTCGGAGACCGAAGCCGAGATCCTTTCCGTACTGGACACTGCCAGACGGGATCTGGGTCTCGCCGTCCTGCTCATCACCCACAGCCTCGACGTGGCCGCCCGGGCGGACCGCCTCCTCACCGTGAGCGACGGCCGGATCATCGCCGCGGGCAAGCCCGCCGGGCTCCCTGCCCCTGTGGCCCGGGCCGTCCCTTCGAGCCCCGGCCCGGCAGGCGACGGCTAGCTAGCTAGGGAGCGTCGTTCGGATCTTGCCGGCGTCGCGGGGCGTGGCACGCGCGTCCGCGGCGTTGTCGTCGATTGCCAGGGCTCCGCCCTGCCGCCCTCCTCCGCCTTGCAGCCGCACGCACCACGCCCCGCTCGGGCGGACTGAAAGGCGCAGTCTCTCTCAGCCTTCCGCGTCAGGAGCTGGTCCTCGCGCCGCGCGGCCCGGACCACCGCTTCCCGTTCCCCGGGCCCTGGGCCCGGGAGCACGGCACACCGCCGATCGTGGATGACATCCAGGCGGGCTGCGGGCGCACGGTGCCGTTCTTCTCCTTCCCAGTGATCCGGGATCGTCCCCGACGTCGTCTGCCTGCCCACGCCCCCCAGCGGGTACGGGACGCCCATGGTCCTGACGCTGATGCGCCCCGAGTACGACGTGTGGAAGCCCGGCGAGCACAACGGCACCTTCCGCGGCCACAACCCGGCGTTCGTCCCCACCGCCCGGGGCGAGCGGGTGGGCGCCGCCCTCACCGCCCTCACCGCCCTCACCCGGACCGCCCACCGGTGCGGACGCCCCGCCCCGCGCGCCCGGGGGTCTGGCCCGGGCCCGCGCTTCGACCGTCCAGCCTGACAGGCCCGGGCGCTTCGGCTCCCGGAGCAACTTCCCCGGCGGCGCACCGGCCGACGGACCCGATGAACGGAGAGCGGATGTCGGTCGACCTCGTCGGCTTCCTCGGCGTCGTCCTGGTGGCGTACGTGGTCCCCGGACCGGACTTCCTCGTGGTGGTGAGGGCGGCGGCCGAGCACCCGGCGAAAGGACGGGCTGCGGCACTCGGCGCGCAGGCCGGTCTGTGCGTGCACATGGTCGCCGCCGCGGCCGGCCTGTCGGTGATCGCCGCCCGCTCCCCCATGGTCTACGACGCCATCAAGCTCCTGGGCGCCGCCTACCTGGTCTACCTGGGTGTGCGGGCGGTCCTGACGGCCCGGCGGACCGCCCGCGAGCGGTCTCACGGTCGGGAGACGGCCGCCGATCCCCGGGACAGTCCACACTCGCCCCCCTCGCTCCAGGGCGAGCCGGAACCGCACCGTTGGCGGGCCGGCTTCGCCCAGGGGTCTCTCACCAACGTGCTCAACCCCAAGGCGGCACTGTTCTTCCTCAGCATCCTGCCCCAGTTCGTCGACGGCGGCGGCTCGATGACGCGGCAGATCTTCTTCCTCGGCATCCTCGACGTCCTCATCGGCATCGTCTACTGGTTCGCCCTCGTCACCGTCGCCGCCCGGCTGGGTGCCCTCCTCGCCCGCCCGAAGATCCGCCACCGCTGGGAGCTGACCACCGGCTGGCTGTTCATCGCCATCGGCATCGGCGTCGCCACGACCGCCTGACGGCGAGGCGGCCGTCCGCGGGTACGGCCGGCGTGGAACCGCAGACGGCGGAGCAGGACAGGTCGAGGGGCAGGGGGGCGGCAGCTGATCGAGGGCTTGGTTGATCAGCCCCAGCAGGAAGTTGGGGGTGAACGTCATCGTCACACGGTGGGCATCGATCAGACGGAGGAAGTGCACCGGATCGGCCGGCACCGTCTCCGGTGTCGCCCTGGACCGCGGGGAGTTCCTCACGTGTCCGACTGTCGGTCACCGCGAGCGGCCCCTCGGGCAGGGTGTGCACGTGGTCCAACTGCGCCGCCCAGCGCTGCGGGTCATTGCGGATGGGCACCACTTCGGGATCTCCGCCGCGGCCCGCGTCAGCAGCCCGCCCAGGCCGGCGCTCTCCTCGCGTGCCACGTGCCCTGCCTTGGGCGGGGCTTCTCACGTGGCGCTCTGGGCGAGCGGTACGAGGGGAAGGGGAGCGGGCGCCTCAGCGAGGCACGCCCGCGGGGAAGCCGAAGTCCTTGAACAGGGGGGTCTCTCCGTGCTGCGGCCCCCGCATCCGGAGGGCGAAGCTGACGAGGGCATGGTTCAGCATGTAGAGCCGGTGCTCCTCGCGGCCTCCCTCGGAGAGCCGGTCGATGACCCAGGCGACGGGGGTGGCGCCGTCGTAGGCGTCCCTGGGCTCGAACAGAAGGTGGGAGGCACCCACCTCTGCCAGTACGTTGAGCGTGTAGGCGAACGGGTAGGGACGGTTGATCCGGTCGTCGTCCGTACGGTCCAGGTCGGGGAAGCTGTCCACGACCCGGTCGAGGCTCTCGCCGCTGATCAGGTCCATGCGGCCGCTGAGCATGGCGGTCTGGATGATGTAGGCGTAGGAGATCCCGTTGAGGAAGTAGTTCGCTCCGGGGTCGATGTCCGTCCACTGGCCGACGACGTCCTCGACCAGTGCTGTCAACTCCGGTGTGTCGGCGTCGAGCCGGCCGAGGTTGTGCAGGGCGATGAGGTAGTAGAGGCCCATGTGGGTGCGCTCGACGGGAGTGATGCGGCCCAGCAGTTCCTTCGCCTCCGCCAGCCGGTCCCGGCCATGGGTCAGGTACTCCTGCGGCCGTCCGCTCATGGCGATGGCGTTCAGCGTGGTCAGGAGCGGATAGATCTTCGTGAAGCTCTCCGACATGGGCTGCGGGAACGCCGGGTGGTTGCCCAACTCGTCCGCGCGGTCGAGGTAGTCGAGGAGTTCCTTGAGGTGGTCCCGGCCCTCGCCGTGTATGTAGCGCTCGTACCCGAGCAGCGAGATGACCGAGAGAAGCGTGGCGCCGCCGCGCCCGCGGAAGAACGGGGCCGGGATCTTCTCCAGCAGGCCGAGCGCTTCGCGGATGTGGTTGCGCCGCCCGGCCACGAGCCGGTCCTTGAGGCCCAGTTGTCCCAGGGCGAGGAAGACCGCGGACCAGGCGGACAGCTTCTCGTAGTGGCCGTGCCGTCCGGCGTTTTCGTCCTTGATCCGGTCTGGCTCGATCGTGTCGACGACGGCCAGCATCTCGCCGGGGAAGTCCGTCTCGGCGTTGACCAGCAACGACCTGTGCAGGCCCAGCTTGGCGAAGGCGTCCATCAGGATGCAGCCGGCCATGAGCCGGAAGTACGGGTTCTCCTCGGCACGGACGGCGTCCAGGATCGGGCCGATGTCCTGTTCGACGACCGGGCGGCGCAGAGCGCCGGGGTCCACGATGTCGAGCACGAGGTCGGCGAGCAGCCGGGAGAACCGGGTGTAGGCGTTGCGCTCGACTCCCTTCGCGGCGAGTAGATCGAAGGTGTGCCGGATCCGCGCGGCCCCCTCGGGGTCGTACGCGATGGGGTACTGGCCCAGGCCGATGCCGCGCACCATGCGACTCCAGGGGGTGGCGAGGATGCGGGTCTCGTTGGACAGGTGACGCAGGCCGTCCACCGGGACAGGGAACGAAGCGGATGTCATGTGAAGAGCCTTCTGTAGTGCTGACTGACGGATCCGGCTGACGGATCCGGCTGACGGGGGCCGACTAGCGGGGCACAGGGGGCACCTCAAGGCCCAGGAACTCGCGCCTCGAACCGTCCAGCATCTGGAGGGCCCAGTTGAGCCACTTGATGCCTTCGCAGTAGATCGCCACCGGGCGGCGCTGGGTCTGGTAGGTGTCCATGACCGTGCCGTCCAGCTCCATCTGGAAGTGGAAAGGCGGCATGGCGGTGAAGTGCTGCCCCATCGTGAACACGAACCGGATCAGCCAATACGGGTCGTCCCGCAGGTAGGCCGACTCGGGGTCGTCCAACCGGAGCGCGGCGGTCATCACGGACGCGAAGTGGTCTTCCATGCCGTCGGGCGCCTCGGTGTCGACCGTGCCGCCGCCTGCCACCACGTCGCGCACCCGGTACGCCCGCTGGTACGGATTGCCGTCCAGGAACGCGATGTCCACGCTGGGGGTCTTCCCCTCACCGGTGTCGACGGTCATCGTGAACTGCTCGCAGTGGATCTCGTCGTAGTGGCCGATGGAGTTGTGCCAGGGCTTGTTGTCGTACATCGGATCGTCACGGACGTCCTTGCCCTCGCCCTTGAACCCGATGGCCCGCGGATCGAGGAACTTGATCCCCAACGAGAGGGGAGTGATGGCTTCCAGTGCCGCGGTGATCTCCTCCCGCGGGGCGCCCGATTCGATGACTCGCTGGGCGTGCAGCAGCGGCTCGACGTCGGTGACCTTGACGTTCTCGGTGTTCGTGTCGCCCATGACGAGCGAATGGAAGGCCGGTTCGAGGATCGCGAGATACTCGGGCGCTTCCCGGAACCGCTTCAGCAGGGCCGAGGAGTTGAGGTAGGAGACGCCGTTGATGACGATCCGCTCGGTGTCGAGAAGATGCGCGTCGAAGGTACGGGGCGCTGTGCGGCGGCACAGGTCCAGGCGGTCCTCGATCTTCCTGAAGTAGGAGATGTCCAGCGTCTCGCCCGGCGCCGGGACACGGCCCACGCCGTGCACGTCCTCGTTCAGCACGCGGATGATGAGTTCGTAGAGGCGGGCGACCACGGCCGGCGGCGGTACCTGCTTCTCGACGAAGCGGCTGACTTCGTCTCCCGCCACGTAGCTCATCTCGTAGATGACCTCCTTGTCGACCGTACGGCCGTCGTGGCGAAGATGGGGCGGGACGGGGACGTCCCGCTCCAGGACGGTGTAGACCTCGGGGAAGTAGCCGCGTACCGATTCGGGCAGGCCCTGCAGGAACTCGGCCTGCCTCTTGGCCTTCACGAACGGCGGCAGCATCACACCGGCCCCGTCCGGGTCCCACCGCGCGGTCGTCAGGGCTTCGCTCAGGATCTTCCGGACGGTGATGTGCTCCTCGCCCTCCTTCCTGACGAAGATCGTCATGGACTCGCTGCCACCCTTGCCGAAGCTGACGATCGACTCGTCGATGTTGACGTAGGCGCAGACCGTGCTGGGGAGGAGCCTGCGGCTCTGCGCGTTGTCCAGGACGCATTCGTTCTCATGGGTCAGGGCCAGGACGCAGGAGTACTCGAACTCGTCCAGCGCGGGGTTGGGCCCCTTCTGCCGGGCCTCGGCCGGATCCGTGACGCGGACGACGTGCCTGTGGCACGGTCCCGCGTCGACGGCGGCGGCGTCCAGGTCCGAACCGAGGGCGATGATCTGACAGTTGCCGTTGAGGTGGATCCGCCGCACCTCGGTGCTGAGGGCGCTCCCCCGCAGTACGGCGCTGCTGGCGTCCCGCAGGTCCTTCCTGGACTGGATCGGCACGCCCTCGGGCGAGATCACGGGAAGTTCGGCCCCGGCGATCCTGTCCAGGAACCGCTCCACGGCCTCTTCCCGCGGGCTCGCCGTGCGCAGGGCCATCACGTCGGCGAGGGAGACCGCGCCGGAGACGGCCAGAGCGGTCAGCCAGCCCGCTGTGTCGCCGCCTTCCAGGTAGTGGTCGCTCTGCGCGAACAGCACGGGCCGGTGCCGGGCGAGAGTGTGGAACAGCAGGTACGGATAGACGACGCGGTGGTCCACCCGGGAGCTGGCGTCGTCGACGCGCAGGTCTTCGAGCATCTGCTGGTACCGCTGGAGCGCTTCCGGCTCGGTCTCGAGGAGCGTCTGGGTCCTGCGGACGAGACGGTCCTCGTCCAGGTTGGTGAGCCCGTCGAAGTGGACGACCACCACTTCCGGGCGGTCGGTGTCGCTCGTCCGCGTCTCGGCGTCGCCCGCGTGGTCGATGACGCTGAGTTCGACATACGCCTTGCCGAGCAGCGCGGGGTCATCGCTGATGATCCTCTTCTTCAGCCGCGCCCTGGTGACCAGTTCACCCCGGTCGACGGCGATGAGCTGCCGGTGGTTCCGCGTGTGCTGGAAGACCTCGAGGAACCGGTAGAACGCGGGCGATCCCTCCCGACCGGGGCACAGCATCTCCGCGGTGATGACGCGCCCGAACATGTGAGAGAAGTACTCGTCGCAGAAGTCGCTCTCCGCGGCGAGGCGGAACAGGTCGCGCAGGGAGTCGTAGTGCCCGTTCTCCAGGCGGAGCCCGTTCTCCGGCCGCTCCCCGGCGGCATGCAGCTTCTCCAGCTGGGCCATCAGTCCGTCCACCACGGTGACCGCGCGCAGGAACCGCTGGGTGTCCTCGCGGCCCGTGCAGGCCATGACGGGGGTGGCGACGTTGTTGTCCTTCAGCAGCTGAACGGACTTGTTGCCAGGACCGAGCTCCAGAATCATGTCCACGTCGAGGCCGCTCAGAACGGTGCAGGTGTCCTGGGACGTCATGACCTGGTCGGTCATGGCCAGAATGCCCTGGCGGACGTCGGCCGCGGTGGTGAGCAGTGACGCGGTGTGGTTCGACACCACCGGGATACGGGGCTCGGCGAACCCGACCTGGTTGCGGTCGAGGAACTGTTCCAGGGCCTGGCGGGCGGGCCGCATCCGCGCGGAGTGCGCCAGGAAGACGGTCGGGTCCTTCAGGTTCTCGGTGGTCACGTGCGGGAAGGCGGCGACGAACCGGTCGAACTCAGCCTTGACGCCGGAGCGGACGTAGATGTTCGCCTGCGTCGGCGCATAGGTCTTGTGCACCTCGACATCCGCGAGCGGGTACGCCACGCGCAGGGCGTCCAGGGCTGCCGCGAGGGCTTCCGCGTCCCGCGCCTTCACCGCGACCACGTGGGACGGCTCCGGTATCAACGGTGTGCGGCGGACCGAGCCGGGGAGGTAGCAGGCGATCCTCCGGGCGAACGCCTCGTCGGTGCTCCGGGCGCCGGCGGCGAGGAGCATCAGCGGCGTGAACGCCTGGGCGATCTTGACACCGTCGAAGACCGACAGGGAGCCGCTCGCCACCGCGGCCGTCAGGATACCGAAGCTCTCGCCGGTGTACGCGATGAAGCTGACGGGCGTCCCGTTCCTGTCCGCCTGGTCCCGCAGGTAGGCGTCAAGGGCAAGGCTGTGCACCAGCAGGGCTGCTCCGACATAGCCCTGCCGCTCCATCTTCCCCTCGGGGAGATTCTCGGGCGCGGTGAGCAGCAGATCGGGCCGGCCGGGGAAGCCGAGGGCGCGGGCGGCGTCCTGGTAGATACGGGCGACCTCGGGGACCTCGGAGTCGAGGAGGGAACGGCCGAGGTTCTGGTAGGCGGCCCGGCTTCCCAGGCCGGGAAAGAACCCGGCGATGCGTGTGCGGTCCTTGGTGCTGAGGACCTCTTCGACGAGTGCGGGCCGGTCGCTGCCGGCCAGGGGCGGGGTGGCCTGGGAGGTGGAGCGGGGCACGTGCGTCACCTTCTCGGGTTGGGATGTGCGGAGAAGAAGGCACCTACGTTTTACCGACGAGGTGCTTCACGCGCTCGCCTTTGGGCGCGGAAAATGACATTCCCGAGAAAACTCATCGGGAACGCGCCCGACGTTTTCCATCGGGCTGTGAAAGCAATACTGCCCGACCGCTTGACCCGCCTCAATGAAACACAATTCAGGGTCTGTCACGGATCTGAAGGAAAAATCTGGAAGCTTTCAAGAGACCGTTAAGAAAGGTTAGAGAAGTGTCAACACTACTGGTGGCGGGCTTGCGACGACCAGCGTCAACTCCTTTTTCGCTCCCTTGGCGCACTATCCGGAATGAAACTCAAAAAGAGCAGGGCCGAGGAGCCCATAAGGTCCCTCGGCCCTGCTGCTTGAATTTTTCGGAGCTATACGGTCGCGCCCCTGAGCTGTGCGGTCGTGCGCCTACTGAACGCCGACTTCGGCCCGCTCCACCCGCGGCGCAGCGCCTGTCGAAACAGCGTTGGAGGCGGTGGAACGGCCACCCAGAGAACCCGTCAAGACGACGACGAGTCCGGCCAGGGCGAGGCCGGCGCCGACCCAGAGCGGGGAGACGAACCCGTACCCGGCGGCGATGGTGAGGCCGCCGATCCAAGCGCCGAGCGCGTTGCCGACATTGAAGGCCGCCACGTTGGCGCCGGAGGCCATGGTAGGCGCGTCCTCGGCGTACTTCATGATGCGCACCATCAGACCGGGCGACGCAGCGAGGCCGATCGTGCCCATCAGCAGCAGCGCGACGACGGTCGCGATCTTGCTCTCCGCCGTGAGGGCGAAGAGGCTCATGACGACGGCGAGGGCGCCCAGGATGCCGATGAGTGCGGCGTTCAGGGACTTGTCGGCGGCCTTGCCGCCGAAGAAGTTGCCGATGAACGTCCCCACACCGAACAGAACCAGCAGCCACGGCACGGTGCTGGTGGCGAACCCGGACACCTCGGTGAGCGTGAAGGCGATGTACGTGTAGCCGCCGATGACGCCACCGAAGGCGAGAATGCTGAGCGCGAGGGAGACCCAGACCTGCCCGCGGCGGAAGACGGCGAGTTCGCTGCGCAGGCTCGCCTGGCCGTCCGTGCCGGCCCGCGGGACCAGGACCTGGATGCCGATCAGCGCGATGACACCGATGACCGTGATGGCCCAGAAGGTGGAGCGCCAGCCGAACTGCTGGCCGAGGAAGGTGCCCAGCGGCACGCCGAGGACGTTGGCGGCGGTCAGACCGCCGAACATCAGCGCGATGGCGCTGCCCTTCTTGTTCTCGGCGACCATGTCGGAGGCGACGACCGCGCCGACTCCGAAGAACGCTCCGTGGCACAGCGCCGCGACGATCCGGCCGACCATGAGCAGTGAGTAGGTCGGGGCGATGGCGGAGATCAGGTTGCCCCCGATGAAGAGCACCATCAGGCCGACCAGGACCTTCTTGCGGTCGAGACGGGCGACCGCCGCGGTCAGGCCGACGGCACCGATGGCGACGCTCAGCGCGTAGCCGGAGACCAGGTACCCGGCGACTGCTTCAGAGACATCGAAGTCGCCTGCCACCTCGGGCAGCAGGCCGACGATCCCGAACTCGGTGAGGCCGATACCGAAGCCCCCCAGTGCCAGGGCAATGAGCCCGATAGGCATGTGAAATCCCTCCGTTGCAGTGGCATGCGGTCCGGGACCGCGCCTTGCCGAACGTGAACAGATCGAAGTATCGCAGAACATCGATATGAGATGTCAAGACGAGTCCGCTGACGGATCCGCGCCGCCGGCGGCCCCCGGCGGCGCAACGTATCGGTTATCGTCGATGAATCGGAATCGGCTCCACGCCCGCCCCCGGAAGGCCCATGACGACACACGACATGCCCACGACGGCCGACGTCGCGCCCCTGCTCGAACCGCTCAAGGCACTCGCCAACCCGGTGCGGCTCCAGATACTTCAGTGGTTGCGCGACCCGGAAGAAAACTTCCCGGTGAACAAAGACATCACGGACCCACGCACGGTCGGTGTGTGCGTCAGCCACATCCAGGCCAAAGCGGGACTCGCCCAGTCCACCGTCTCCGCCTACATGGCCGTACTCGAACGCGCCGGCCTCGTCCGCTCGACGCGCGTCGGGAAGTGGACCCACTACCGGCGGGACGAGGAACGCATCACGCGGCTCATCGAGGAGATCGGACAGAGCATCGGCAGCGTCGACCTCGCCTGACACCGTTCCCGCTGGAATACGCAGGCCTGGGGCCTCTATCGCTTGGTGCTCCAGGCCGGCTCGACGCCTACCCCCTCCGTCACACCGAAGCCGTTCCCCCGTCCTCGGACGCCCTGCCCGCGGGCTCATCGGCCTCGGGCAGGGCGGTCGTGCGCAGGCGCGGGAGCAGCCCCGGAGTGACGAGTCCCGGCAGGATGAGCCGCCACAGTGCGGATATCCGATCGAGCAGGTCCTGCCGGTTGCTGTAGGCCTGGGACATCACCTGCAAGCCGGTGAACGACCCGATGATGGTCGATGCGACCTCCAACGTATCCGTCCCCGGCAGCAGTTCGCCCTGCTCGCCGGCCTGCTTCAACAGGCCTTCGATCAGCGTGACCGACACGTTGTAGGGCGCCTGCGCCGAACATGAGAAGGACGACTGCTCGACCGTCAGCCGGACGCTGGCCCGCAGCACCGTGTCGTACTGCAGTCGGCGCGCGAAAGCCGACGTGAGGTCGATGACCGCCTGCAGCTTCAGCGTCCGGTCCGGTACCACCAGAGCCTCACGCTGCGCCTCCACCAGCGCTGCGGCAATCGCCTCCTTCGAGGGGAAGTGGTGGTACAGAGCGCCCCGGGTGAGACCCGCTCGCGCGAGTATCTCGTTCGTGCTCGCCGCGTCGTACCCCCGCTCCCCGAACACGTCAGCGGCGGCCTCCAGGATTGATCGTCTCGACCTGATGCCTCGTTCCTGTTGCGCCATTCCAGTCCTCGCTTCGTACTCGCCCGCTCGAAACCAAACAAACCTGTCTGCATTGTATTCGTGTGCGCGTACTGCATGCGCCGCGGGACGGCACGAGCCCGGATCGCGACTGAGCTGCTTTGAGTCACGGACGCCCCAGGTGGAAGCCCACCCCCCGCACGGTGACGATCCAGCTGCTCGAGCCGAGTTTGCTGCGGAGCGTGCTGACGTGAGTATCGATGGTGCGCCCGTGCGACCAGTCGTCGTCCCACACCTGACTCATCAGTTCACGCCGGGACAGAGTGACACCGGGCTGGGACGCCAGCAGATGAAGCAGGTCGAACTCCTTGGGCGTCAGCTCCACCCGCTTACCGTCCAGCAGGGTCTCGCGGGTCCCCGGGTCGATGCGCAACGGCCCGTACGTGATGACCTGCGCCGCATGGCGCTGGGGACGGACCCTGCGCAGCACGGCCTCCATCCGGGCGAGCAACTCCCGGAAGCCGTAGGGCCTGACGACGTAGTCGTCCGATCCGGCCTGCAGGCCGAGCACGCGGTCGAGTTCGGCTCCGCGCGCGGTCACGGTGATGATGGGGACATCGCTGGCCGCCCGAATCCGGCGGCACACCTCGAGCCCGTCGAGATCGGGCAGGTCGAGGCCGAGGAGAACCATGTCGATGCCTTGAAGTGCCTGCAGTGCCATGGCGCCGGTATCCACGCTCCTGGCCAGATATCCATGCCTCCGCAGCGCCTGCACCAGGGCGTCCGCTGCCCGTTTCTCGTTCTCGACGACGAGAACCTGCACCCCGTTCTGGTCGTCGGCTCCCGTCAGGGCCGACTCCTCCGTGGGTGGAAAGCCGTGGAGCGGCACGACGGCCAGCTGCGGATCACAGGGCTCCACGCGTGGTCTGACGGAACCCACGACCTGACGATTCATCTGCTCCCCCTGAAGCGCGCCGCATCGAACACCGCTCACTACGATGCACGTTAGCAGGCAGGGTTGTCGGCTTGTCAACGCACTCCCGACCGAGCGGTCCGCTATCGGGTTTGACCGTTCGGGCCGTGAAAAAACCATGAAGTAAGCACTGAAAAGCGGACTTGTCACCCGCTTCCGTCTGACGAAAACTTGCGGATACCTTCGAGCGGGCGCAGGACGCGACGGCAACCGCAGCGTGAGCCGAGCGTGAACCAAGCGCCCTTATATGTTTTAGAGAAGCCTTTACCTTGAAACAGGCAAGGTTGGTCTAGCCTCTCAGCTGCACGCGTTCAATCGGTTCGGGGGCCCGGATGCGCTGTCTGGCTTGCCCCTGCCCACAAGCAGACAGGAAGCCACGCATGCTGACTTCGGCCCAAGTTCCCCGTATCGACAGCACCCCGGTGCCGAGCCCGTTGCTCACCACCACGGTGCCGTGCGGATACGTTCACCGGGCCTCCGTGGCGGAAGTGCTCCTCACCGGCTGGGACACAGACACGGAGGCCTCGGCCGGGGCAGCCGACGCGTCCGACGCCTTCGTGGTCCGAGCGCAGTGGCCCCGGAGCCACGCGCTCTTCGCCCCGGCCCACGGTCACCAGGACCCCACGCTCCTGATCGAGTCGGTCCGTCAGGCCGGAACACTGCTGGCCCATACCGAGTACGGAGTCCCGTTCGGCCATCAGTTCCTGATGTGGGACATGTACTTCGACGCCACCCCCGCCGCATTCGCCACCAGCTCCACCCCGACCGATGTCGGACTGCACACCACGTGCCACGACATCGTCCGTCGAGGCGGATCCATCTCGGGCATGAGCTACGACGTCACCGTCCGGCGCGACGGACTCCCCGTGGCAACCGGCGGTGCCCGGTTCAGTTGCACCAGCCCGGCCGTCCACAGACGACTGCGCGGCGAGCGCCCCACCACGACGGGCCGCGCGCTACCCGCACCGGTCGACCCGGCCGACGTGGGTCACACGGACCGGCGGCACGTCGTGCTCGCCCCTTCGGCGTCCGCCCGCGAGAACCACTGGGAACTCCGCGTCGACACCGACCACGCGATCTTCTTCGACCACCCGGTCGACCATGCCCCCGGCATGCTGTTGATCGAGGCCGCCCGACAGGCCGCCCGCGCCGCGACCCGGCAGCCCGACGCTCTCCTCGTCGGCCTCGAAAGCAACTTCATCCGCTACGCCGAGCTCGATGTCCCATGCTGGATAGAGGCCCACGTCGAACGCGCCGAGACGGCCGAGGAACTCCGCGTCCACGTGCGCGGCACACAGCAGGGGGAGCAGGTCTTCACCTCCGATCTTGTGCTCCGACGTCCGGCCGGCTGATCCACCGCACCACCTGGGAGTGCCACGTGCCCACCGTTCTCATCACCGGCCCCGCGGGCCTGGTCGGACGCCATGTCGTCCAAGAGGCCACGCTGCGGGGCATACCCCTCACCCTCATGTCGCACCGCAGACCTGTACCCGCCCCCGGCCCCGGACACCGGACCGTGTCGGCGGACCTCGCCACCCCCACATCCCTGCACGGCATATGCGACGGCGTGGACGTCGTCCTGCACTGCGCCTCGCACATTGGCGGAGCGCTCGAGGCCAACAAAGCCGTCAACGCGCGCGGGACGAGAGCCCTGGTCGACGAGGCCCGTCGGGCGGGGGTGTCCCGCATCCTGTACGTGAGCACGGCGTCCGTCTACGGCCGGGGAACCTTCCGCAACACCGACCCCAGCCGGCTCGTCCGGAACCCGGGCTCGCCCACCTCTCTCACCCGGGCCGCGGCCGAGGACGCCATCCTCGACGCCGGCGGGATCGTCCTGCGCCCCCACCTCGTCTACGGCGAGGGCGACACCTGGGTGGTGCCGAGTCTGACGCGCATGCTGCGCACACTGCCCGGCACCGTCGAGGGCTGGACCGCCCGGATGTCGGTCATCTCCGTACGGGACCTGGCCCGCCTGGTCGTCAGCGCCGGTCTCGCGCCCGCGGCCGATTTGACGGATTCCACGTACCACGCGACCCACCCGGCACCCGTGACCGTGGCCACCCTGCTGCGCACGGTGGCCACGTGCTTCTCGCTCCCCTGGCCGGAACGGGACATCTCAGTGGCTCGGGCCCAGGCGCACCTCGCGGCGGACGGCCAGTCGTCACACGGGCTCGACATGCTGACAACCGATCACTGGTTCAACGGAGCCCCACTCTGGCGCGACCTGCGTCTGACCCCCGGCCCGGATTTCAGAACCGATTTCCCCGAGTCGTCCGAGTGGTACCGCAGAACGCTGCTCGCCGCCTGAGCGGTGAAGGGAGGGTCGCCGGCGATCACCTCGACGGCGACGCCTCCGCCCGGCCCAGGCACAGAACTTGTCGATGATGTCCTGTGCGATTGCTCTCCGCATCCGACAGGGCTCGCGCCGTAGGAGGAAACGAGCCTTATCGGCCCTGAGCGCACGCAAGGGCCCGCCCGGCGGATCGCGGCCGGAGCCGGAGTCGCATCGCTGCCAGGGTGATGGTGCCGTGGAGGATGTAGGCGCGCTTGTCGAACCTCGTGGCCACGGCCGGGAGTTCTTGAGTGCGTTGATCGCTCGCTCGACTTCGCTCCCGACTTGTAGATCGTTTTGTCGAAGCCGGCGGGCCGGCCACCCCTGCTGCCTCTGCACTGACGGTCGGCCCGCTGGTTCTTCGGTTCGGGGATGGTGTGCTTGATCTGCCGTGGTCGCAAGTAGCGGCGGTCGCGGCGGGAGGGGTACGCCGGCTTGTCTCTCGGGCCCGAAGCGCCCTCGCACTCGCCGCACGCACCGCCATCCTCGACCCGCCCCCGTAACCACCCGAGACTGCGTGGCTTCCGCCTCCCCGACGGCAGAGACGCGGCAGGTCACTTGGTCGCTTGGGCGACACCGTTCACAGCGGGCATCACGCCGGCTCCGGGCGGCCGGGCAGCTTGAAATCTCATCCGCAACAGGAGTTTCAAGCGTCGGCGATTCGGCCATCGTGGGCCACCCCGCAGCCGCGACGTAGCAGGCCGAGGGGCGTACAGACCGTGCGGCGCAAGGGGTCCAAGCCGTCCAGAATCGAGCGCGTTCGAATCCCTGTCAGCGTCGTTAAGCCGTGCACTGCCGAGCCATCCAGGTACGGCGCCGACCTCATGGAGGGACCAGGTGACTGTGACTGCCGCCTCGACGAAAACTCCCGAGACGCCTCCCCCTCCCCCGCCGGCCACCATCAGTTTCGAGGGCAAGTTCGGCAAGAACCCGCTGGAGGACGCCAGCTTTGGGGCGATGTGCCGACGCTTGCCCTCCGTATTGGCCCACACCGCGCGCAAAGCGTGGGCCGTCGACAGGGCTGGCTCCGTTCTCCTCCTGGTATGCCAGGTGCTCACCGGCGTCGCCGCCGCTGTCGTCCTGGCCTCCACCGCCCGCGCCATGACGCACGTCCTCGGCAGCGGCACCGTTTCCGAACGTCTGCACGGCGCGGTCCCCGCCTTGATCGTGGTGACCCTGGCCGCGGGCGCCGGCCGTGTCTGCGGTCTCGTGTCGTCGTACGCGGACGGACGCATCACGCCCCTGCTGACCACCGAAGCCGACGTCGCGCTCGTCTCCGCCGTGCTGCGTGTGGAGTCGTCCGCCTACGGGAGGGACGGTTTCGCCGACCGGCAGGAGGCGGCCGAGATCGGCGTGACCCGCGCCCGACTCATGGTGCAGGACGCACAGCGGTTCATGTCCGCCCTGATCCGTATGATCGCCGCCGGCGGGGTCATCACCGCGCTGCACCCGCTGATGCTGCCGGTGCTGTTCCTGGCCGTGCTGCCGGCCGGCGTCGGAGCCGTGCTGTCGGCCCGTGTCGACTACCGCACGCACTTCCTCAACCTCGGCGACCGCAACGTACGGGTCATGATGCGGAGTTGGGCCACCCACGCCCGCTTCGGCGACGAGATCCGCGCCAACGGCATGACCGGCTACCAGATCTACTGGTACCAAGCCCTGTCCGACCGCATCGACCGACGCACTCTCGATGCGGCGCCGCAGATGCTGCGGATCCAGTTGTCCACCAGCGCCCTGGGCGGCTTCTTCCTGATGTGCACCTGGGCCACCCTCGCCGGCCTCGCCATCACCGGCCGTATCGCGCTGCCCGTCGCGGCCACCGCGGTGGTCGCTGTCCAGACCGCCCTCGCCGCGCTCTCCCAGGTCGTCATCAACGGCGCCGCCCTGTTCCACACCTCGCTCTACCTCGCCGACATGCAGGCGTTCCTCGACCTCGCACGCGAACGCGCCCCGAAGCGGGGTGAGCTGACCATTCCGGAGCGGGTCGACGAGATCCGTATCGACGAGGCCGTCTACCACTACCCCGGCAAGGAGGATCCGGCCGTCGCAGGAGTCTCTCTGACCTTGCGCCGCGGGGAGATCCTGGCCGTCGTCGGCGCGAACGGTTCCGGTAAGTCCACCCTGACCAGACTCATCACCGGGATCGTACTCGCCGACAAAGGGCGCGTCCTGTGGGACGGCATCGATCTCGCCGACGCGGACCCCGACGCCGTGTGGAGCCGCACCTCACTCGTCCCGCAGAACTTCGCGTGCTGGCCGTTGCGGGCCCGCGAGAACATCACCCTGGGCCAGCCCCGCACCCACGACGACGCGCCAGTGTGGGACGCCATCGACGCCGTCGGCATGCGCGAGGAGATCGAGAAGCTGCCCCGCCAACTCGACACCCTCCTGGCCCGAGAGCTGTTCGGCGGCTCGGAACTGTCGGGCGGCCAGTGGCAGCGGCTCGTATGTGGCCGCGCGCTGTACCGGCAGACGCCACTTATGATCCTGGACGAACCCACCTCCCAGATGGACGCCCGCGGCGAACATGCGATCTTCACGCAGATCAAGCGCCTCGCACCCCGGCGCATCACGATCGTCGTCACCCACCAGTTGGAGAACACCCGGCTCGCCGACCACATCCTCGTGATGGACAAAGGCCGCGTCATCGAACAGGGCACGTACGACGACCTGGTCAACGCCGGCGGTCAGTTCGCCGACCTCGTCGCCCTGGCCAAGGACCGCTGACCCACCCACGGAATCGAGACACTCACGTCCTGAAAGGCAGAGCCACGTGCCCTCTCCGGCCTCCCTTTCGGATCACATTGCGCCGCGGGCTGCCCTCTCGTCAGCGCGATACGCCGCATCCCGGCACGCGGTGTGGCTCGGTGCCGCCGCGATCGTCACCGATCAGGTCGGCCGCGTCCTGCTGGTCCGCCCGACCTACCGCGAGGACGACCGGTGGCTGCTGCCTGGAGGACTCGTCGGACCCGGTGAACACCCGCACGTCGCCTGCCGACGCGGGATCACCGAGGTACGGGGTCTGCCGGACCTGCCCCTGGCGGGCGTGCTCGCCGTCCACTCCCTCTCGCCGCACCACCCCGGCATCAAGCCCGGCACGCCCTGCCCAGAAGAGATCCGTTACGTCTTCGACGGCAAAACCCTCGCCCCCGACCGGGCGATGGCGATCCGAGTGCCTCGCGAGGGGCCGTCCGAGTTCGCCCTCCTCGACACCCGGGACGCGGTACAGCGGCTGCGTCCCGTGGACGGGCAGATCATGCTCGCCGCCTACTGGCCCGGCTCGGGAACACCGCCACCGCCCACCTCGCCGACGGCCGGCTCCTCCTCGACGCCCCGCCGCTGGACCGCCGTGACGTCCACGTCCGCTACCGGCCCCGGTGGGACAGCCCCCTCAACCGTGCTCCTGTGCCCGATCGGTTCTCCGTGCAGCAAGCCTGGGCGTGGTGCTTCGTTCCCGACGGCCGGGTCGTCCTCGTCTCCGCCCCGGCCCCCGAGGCGCGCTGCCGATGCTGCCCGGCGGCACCGTGGAGAACACCGACACGACGCCCGAGGACACCTTCCACCGCGAAGCCGCCGAGGAAGCCCAGCTCACCCTCACCGACCCAGTGCGACTGGGCTGGGTGCTGGACGAGACCGGTGAGGTCTACGGCGGGGGTGGGGCCCAACGCCGGGCTCCGTCTGGCCTCCCGGGGGTCACCGCCACCGGGCCGGCGGCCGTCGACCCCGCCACCGGTCACCCCTTCGCCCGCCTGCTCGCCACCCCCGCCCAGACAGCCGCCCCCCTGGGATGTAGCCCGCCAGGAGCCCGGCAAACCCAGCTCGCCGCGGAGACAGCCCGGGAGCGGTAGCCCCTGCCCACCGCTCGCCCCGCCAGGTGGCACGGGGAGGGACGGCACCTGACTGGTGCTGCCCTCTCCCGAGCCCGGATCACTTGCGAAGTCGAGAACGGTACTCGCCCGGGGCCGTGCCTCGGGCACGTCTGAAGGCACGGCTGAAAGCGTGCGGAGAGCCGTATCCGACCGCGCCGGAGATCGACTCGACCGGCTCATCGGTATCGCGGAGCCGGACGGAGGCCAGGTCGATGCGCCACTGCGTCACGTACGCGCCCGGCGTCTGTCCGAGGGCGGACCGGAAACGCCTGGACAGCGTCGCCCGGGAGACGCTCGTCGCGGCGGCCAGGGTCTCCGTGGTCCAGGGGTGTCCCGGTCGGGCGTGGACACATGCCAGAGCGTCGCGCACGACCGGATCACGCATCGCTCCCAGCCATGAGCCGGACTGCTCCCGCGGGTGGCGGGCCAGCCAGGCGCGTACGAACTGGACGAGCAGAAGGTCGACGATGCTGTTGATGGCGGCGGTGGTGCCGATCTGCGGCTGTGCGAGCTCAGCAGCGAGAAGTTCGACGGTCCTTCTGAGCTGCGCGTTCTCCCGGGCTGTGACGTGCATCGGCCGAGCGAGGGAGGTGAGCACGGATGTGCGCACCTCCGGGTCCTGCTCGTAGTGCAGGACGATCACTTCCGTTTGCACCGGCGCCGAGCCCAGCCTCATGGCCCGGCCATCGCCGAAAGCCCGGGCCGCCTCTTCCCGGTCGCAGGAGCCCATCCTCACGCCGGCGCCGCCGGCTATCCCGTGTGCGGTGCCCGGCGACACCAGGACGGCGTCTCCGGCCTGCACCTGAAGAGGATTCTCGCCTGGGACGTGGAGCCACATAGTGCCGCGGGACACCACGTGCAGTGCCGCTCCTGGAGAAGAGTCCAGCCACAGGCCCCAGGTTCCTCCGGCCTTCAGCATGACCCCGAGCGCCCCACGCGCACCCGAAACACGCAAGACCTCCGCCAGCACATCCATGGGTCCATTCTCGTCCACCGCCGCGAACCGCCTACCGTCGGCCGATCGGCCGACGACGCATGTGCCCTCGTCCACAACTTCAGGCCACGTCAAGAACGACCTTTCCGTGCACCTTCCGCGCGAACAGCGCCTGGACGGCGTCGCCCACGTCCTGCCAGTCGCCTCGCAGTCCGACCGGTGCCGAGAGCCTCCCGGCGGCCATGAGGCCCAGCAGGTCCTTCAGCTCCCCGCCGGTGGGCGTCATGTCGCCGTAGGTGGCGATGCTGCGGGGCTCACCGAAGCCGAACAAGGCCCCTGGCGGGAACGTGGTTTCCTGCCCCGATGAGTAACCGACCAGGTGGATGGTGCCGCCCTCGGCGAGGGAACTCCACGCCTGGGCCACCAGCGGCCCGCCGACCGTGTCCAGGACGAGGTCGAACCGGTCGCCGGTCTCGGCCAAGTCGGTCAGGACCCTGTCGGCGCCGAGTTCACGGAGTCCGGCGGCCCGCTCCGGCGAACCGACGAGTGCCGTCACCCGGGCGCCCGCCAACGCCGCCAGCTGGATGGCGAAGTGCCCCACGCCCCCGCTGGCGCCGGTGATCAGCACGTCGCGCGCCAGCAGGGAACGCTTGCGCAGCACTCGGAATGCGGTGACCCCGGCGATCCCCAGCGCGGCGGCGTCGGCCAGGTCCACGGCCTCGGGGACGGTGCCGAGCGAGGCGGTGCTGGCTGCCACCCGCTCCGCCCACGCGTGGGGAGCCATTCCCACGGCGACGCGCGTACCTTCGGGCGGCCCCGAGCCGTCGGATGCGGCGCGCACCACGACGCCGGCCGCGTCGTGACCGTGCACAGCGCCGGCCGGCCACTGGTGCACGTAATTCAGCTCTCCGAAGTTGAGACAGATGTGCCGTATCTCCACCAACGCCTCATCGGTGGACGGTTCGGGCTCATCGACATCGGCGAACCGGACGGGTCCGGCCTCACTGTGATCGACCACAAGGGCGCGCATAGGGGGTGTGTTTCCTTCTCTCGTGGATGTGCCTGAACACTCGGCGCGGCAACAGATCGAGTGCGCAAATGCCGCACTGCCGCCTTCTTGGAACCCTACGCAGGACCGGGACAGCTACCAGCCCCGTGAGAATCAATCAGTTGACGATCTGTGTCAGTGCGGCTCACGGCGCGTCGAGCCCTGCGCCCATCCGGTGGATGGCGCCGCGACGGGCAGACACACCCGACAATGTGATGATCTTGAGGTGTCAGCGATTCCGCTTCCGTCGGGCGGCGGGGTCGCGCTGGGCGACGTGCCGGGCGACCGCGTCGACGCCGGGGCGGGCATACCGCTCCAGGAAGGGGACGGAGGCGTGGCGGGAGCGGGCCAGGAGCATCGGGGTGGAGGTGCCGCCCCACGTGGGCAGCCGCGCGTTTGGCCGACGCCTCCGGCAGCGCCGGATCGTCGGTGACCGCGATGGGGCGGTAGGGGAGCACAATCACCGATTCCGCCCCCCCATGAATCCGGGCAGTCCCCAAGCCCACCTGCGGGAGATCGGCGTCCCGCCACAGCGCGGCAGGACCTCCGCGATCCGCCAACTCGTCCTCCAGGGCCCCGGCCCCCGTCATCGCCAAGGCCCTCGACTACCACGACAAACCGCCACCCGCCCCTGGTCACCGGGGTCGGAGGCACCTGGGCCCGCCCCGGCCCCACGGCCGCCATTGCACACATGCTGGCCCTCCCGGAGAGGAGCCTCACCCGGACCGGTTCCGCCGACGAGCGGCGGGAAGACGGGTGACGGTCCCCGACTGCTCGAGTTGCTCCCGGGTGTGCGCGAGCTCCAAGTCGAGCTCGGCCACGATCCGCCGCAGCGCGGCGCTGAGGGCTTGCTCGTTCGCGAGCCTCGTCGTGACGGCCGCCAGCTTCACCTCGCCGAAGCGGTCGGTGAGTTCCTGCATGGCAGCCAGTGTCGCGTTCTGAGCTTTGACGCGGGCCTCAAACGCTTCCATGAGGTCTCTGTGGTCGCCGTAGGCGACGTCTCGCCTCATGCTGGACTCGCGCAGCAGCTCGATGGCCGTGAGCCTCCCGGTCTCCGACCGCAGTGCAGTGCCGGCAAGGCGGCGGTCCGCAGCATTGCGCAACGCCGCACGCTCGGCTTCTCGGTCTCGGACGCGTCGATTCGTCAAACCATGCCCCTTCCGTCTTCCGCCGCACTGGCGTGGTGGCGCGATGTCGCGGTGGCGTGGTGGCGCGGCCCGGGGCGAGCAGGAGAACAGGTCCTGGATGTCGTCGTTGTCCGGTGCACGGTCGAAGCCTTTGCCACGGTTTCCGTGGACCTGCAGTTCACCTGTCTCGCGTCGTGACTGCGACAGCCGCGGCGCAGGTTGAATACTTCTCCCGGGCGCGTGCCGGAGAGGTAGCAGACGGCCGTGAACAAGGCGCTATTCAGCAGCCGGACCCGCGCCCGGACCTGGACCGGCGAGCCCGAACTGCGCGAGCCGGACAAGTGCACCCAGTGGAAGTTCTGGAATCCCGCCATGCTCCCTGACGACCTTGTCCCCTACACCCGGGTTGCCATCGCCTGCATCCGCGCCGGCCGCCCCTACTCACACGTGCCGACGCTCGGAGACTCCAGCCGCTTCATTAGGCAAGTCGTTTGTCGGGGGAAGAACTGTCGGGTTCTGTGACAGAGATCTTCAGCCGACTGTTGTCGCAGTCAGTGGCTGGCGGATGTTCCGTGCGCCGGTACATCCTGGCGATGGCCGCGCACTGAAGTGCCATGGCGAGCGCCATGGCCAGACAGATGCCGGGCAGCCCCAAGCCCGACAGGCCGTACGCAAGCGCGAGTTGGAGTGCTACGCCGCACACGGTGATCCGCGCGAGAGCCGGGCTGCCACCGCTGCCCTCGAACACGCCGCCCAGCGCGATGAAGCAAGCGAGAAGCACCAAGTATGGCCCCAGGCAACGTAGATAGAGGGCCCCCGCCTCAGCGACCTCTCCCTCGCTGCCGAAAGCCCGCATGACCCACGGTCCGGCGGCGAGCAGTGTCAGCAGGGCAATGAGCCCGAGTGACCCGGCGAGGAGCAACGCCTGTCGTCCGATAGCCCGCCTCTCGTCGCGTCCGGCACCGAGCAGATGAGCGGTGCGGATGGAAGCGGCCTGGCGTATCGCGTAGAAGGCCATGGTCGCGACGTACATCGCCTTCGTCGCGATCCCGTACGCGGCGACCTCACTGACGCCGATCCGGGCGACGATGGTGACGAGCGCGAGCGCCCCCGCCATCCGTGCGACGAAGTCGGCCGACATAGGAAGCCCGGTCGCAGCCGTCCTGCGCGCATCGGCGCTGAGCGAACCGGCCCGGCGCGGGGCCGCCTGGGCTGCCTGTCGCAGCACGCCGTTGCGGTGCAGCGCCACGAAACCGCAGATGAGCGCGACAGTCCGGCTCAGCACTGTGGCGATCGCCGCCCCGCGCACCCCGAGGTCGAATCCCAGGATGAACAAGGGATCCAGCCCGAGAATCAGTCCGTTCGCAAGGATCGCGAGCTTCATCGGGGTGCGGGTGTCTCCCGCACCTTTGAGGATGCCGTCGACGACGTTGGTGGCGAAGAACACCGCGATTCCTGGCAGTGCGATCGAGAAATAGCCAGTGGCGAGAAGCAGTGAGTCGCCGCCGTTGCCGCCGAGTACGAGGTGGGCGAGCGGTTCGCGGCACAGGTATCCACCAATGGCGACCAAGGGTGTGACGAGCGCCCACAGGACCCACCCGCCGCGCACGGCGGAGCGCATCGCTGCCGGATCCTCCGCTCCTCTCGCTCGTGCGACGAGCACAGTCGTGCCCGAGCCGGCGACGAGGATGACGCCGAGCAACAGGTTCTCGACATTCGTGGCAACAGCCACCGCGGCGACAGCTCCACCACCGAGCCGCGCCACCCAGACCATGTTGATGATCCCGGCCGTGACCCCCGCGAGAAGCTCGAAGTAGACCGGATACGCGAGCGACACCAGCCTGCGCCGGTGTTCTGCTTCCCCCATGACCGCACCCCTCTTTTCGCTGTACCTCGTTTCGAGGTACAGCGAAAAGAGATAACATGGCGGGACGGGGCGGGCAAGCGTGCCGGCAAGGACAGGAAGGAGCTCGGGTCATGCTGGAGCTGTCAATCTTGGGTTTCCTCTTCGAGGAGTCCTTGCACGGATACGAGGTGAAAGCTCGTATCCAGGGCCTCAGCGGCCACATCCGCCCAGTAAGTGACGGGGCGCTCTATCCGGCCATCTCCCGGCTCGTGAAAGCGGGTCTGGTCGAGCAGCACACCGAGCCTGGAAGCGGTGCCGCACCCCGCCGGATCCTCTCCCTCACCGAGGCGGGCCGCACCGAACTGCTGGCCCGATTGCGGCACCCCAAGGAGGCCGAAATCACTGATGGACAGCGCTTCTTCACTCTGCTCGCCTTCCTGCACCATCTCCCGGACCGTGCCGAGCAGGCTGCGGTGTTGCGTCGGAGGCAGGCCTTCCTCAACATCCCGGCGAGCTTCTTCTACCGCGATGGCGAGCCCGTGCGAGCCGAGGAAGCGCCCAGCCTCTTCCAGCAGGGCATGCTGCGCATCGCTCGCGCCACCGGCACTGAGGAAAAGAAGTGGCTGGCCGAGGCCATCGGCAGCCTGGAGGGTGAGCACCGACGGGACTGATGGCGGCGCCTGCTTTCCGCCGAACCAACCACGGGCAAGCAGGCGCTGCAATGTCAGCCCGCCCCCCCGGCAGCTCGGCCCCGGCGCGGACGCGGAGTCATTGGATCACGGGCCTCGGTTTCCTAGCGGAAGGCGGCGGTTTCGGCACGATGGACGCAGGTCATGGCTTCGCCGTGGCGGAGTGAACATCCAGGTAGGAGTACCGACAGCTCAGTGCGTGGACGCTGGAGGCATGCAACCGGTCTCCGGATGAGGACGCTGAGCCCGCTTGTTGTCAGCGTGGTGCGGTGGGCTATCAGGATTCGGGCCCATCCTGTTGGGCCTACTGGTGTCGGAGGAGTCTGACGGCTGGGTGCCGTTGAGGTTGGAGAAGAGGTCGTCCGCGCTCTTCCCGCAGGCTGACAGGAGGATGACGGCGATGGCGGCGGTAGCAATACGCTTCCAGGCAGGCACGACTTGATGTCGCGCTTCCTGAGCCAAGGCAGCATGAGTACGGGTAGTACTCAGCACGTGCAACCTCGACGCCTCAGTCGGCTGTATCTACGGTGACGGGCACCATCGACTGATACCCCGACAACTCGTTGTCGTTACGGTTTGGCGGTGTACTCGGCGTGTTGGTGAGCTCGCGCTGGAGGCTGCTCGCATGACGAGAGAGGCGCACGTTGCGACCGGCGCCGTCGGCGGTTGTTTATTCCAGGGGTGCGTGGCCTCGTGAACAGCCCGATGCCGTCGCTGCGGCCGCAGGGGCCGGCATCGTTTCCGAGGCTGAGCGGAAAGCAGTTCGCACAGTTGGAAGCGGAGCTGGCCAAGGGTCCGGCCGCGCATCCCTGGGAGGATCAGCGGTGGACGCTGACGCGGGTCAGAACGGTGATCGGCCGGCGCTTCCACCTGACCTACACGAGGATGAAGCCGGATTCTCCATGAGGCCGCCGCACCGGCCGCGCAGAGACGACGGCCGACGCGACGGGCGCAAAAGCTTCTCCCGGCGCGACTACCGGGACCTGGTGATCGCCGCCCACCAGCAGCTCGGCGGTCCGATCGTCCTGGTCCGGGACAACCTCAACGTCCACAGAGCCGCCGGCCTGCGGCAGTGGGCGGCAGCCCGGGAGTGGCTGACCACCTACTGCCTGCCGCCCTACGCACCCGTCCTCAACCCCGTCGAAGGCATCTGGTCCCTCCTGCGACGCGGATGGCTCTCCAACGTCGCCTTCAGTACCCGACCCCGACCGAAGTCCGTGCGGCCCGAGGGGCCCTCATGCCGCCATCAGCGCCGCCAGAGCGCGGTCCATTGCGGCGTTGAACTCTTCCGGCTTCAGTGGCAGACGGGACTTGACGTCCCGACTCCACTGGTCGGCGAGGACCTCGGCGGAGCCCGCCTCGACACCGTCGAGCGCCGCGTCGGCCAGGTCCGACGGAGCGATCTTGTCCACGGGCCAGCCCGCCGCCATGTCGGTGTCGGCCAGGCCGAGGTGTACCGCTGTGACGAGCGTGCCCTGCTCGGCGAGCTCCAGGCGGACGCCGTTGGTCATGGCCCAGGCGGCGGCCTTGGTCAGGTGGTAGGCATTGGCGCCCTTGCCCCCGAACCACGACATGGCGGAGAGCACGTTGACGATCGAGCCCCCGCCGTTCCTGGCGAGCGCCGGCGCGAACTCCCGGATCATTCCCAGGTGGCCGAACATGTTCGTCTCCAGCTCGTGCCGCACCGCGTCCAGCGAACCGGTCACCAGGTCGGTCCCCGTACTGATTCCCGCGTTGTTGATGAGTAGCGAGACGTCCGGGGCGGCCTCGGCGGCGGCCCTCACCGATGCGGGATCGGCGATGTCGAGGGGCAGCACCTCGACCCCGGGCAGGTCCACGGTCTCCGGTCGGCGGGCCGTCGCGTAGACCTTGCGGGCGCCCCGTTCGAGCAGGCGCTGGGCGAAGGCGCGGCCCAGGCCGCGGTTGGCTCCGGTGACAAGGGCGACGGAGTTGTTGATATCCATGGCCGGTACGCTAAAACCTGACGCTAGCGTCAGAGGCAAGTGCCGGTAGTCAGGGCCAGGGGTGAGAGGAATCACCATGACTGTCACAGTGGCCGCAGCCGAGCGGTTGATCCGCATCGGCGAGGTGGCACGAGGTGCCGGCGTCTCAGTGCGCGCCGTGCGCTACTACGAGCAGCAAGGGCTGCTCATCGCGGAGCGCAGCCCGTCCGGCCAGCGTCTGTACCGGCAGGACGCCATCCCCCTGGTCCGCTTCTTCCAGCAGATGTTCGCCGCCGGCCTCACCAGCCGAAGGATCACCGAACTCCTGCCGTGTTGGGACTCCGGGCACACCGACGCCAAGCAACGAGCCATGCTGCGAACCGAGCGCGAGCGCATCCAGGCCAAGATCGACGACCTGCAGGCCGCCCTGGACCACCTCGACGAGGTCATCGCGATCACGGACACGCACCCGTAGGCGCGGTCGGCCAGACGTCTCATCAGCGATCTGGCCTCGCTGTCTTGGTTGGGGCTGTAGCCGCTGCAGGCCACGCGGGCTTCGATGACCTCTTCCACGGAGAGGTTCAACCCACCTGGTTGCTCCGCGATGCGCGCACCGTAGCGACGTCAAGGGCTGACAGGGATCAGCGCAGGGACGGCCGGTGCGTTGCAGGGTGCGCTTCGGGGTAAGCGCGCCTCTCGGGCAGAGGCCACCCCGTCCGAGGAGGGGGCTATGCGGACGTACTCCGCGCGGAGGGACACGGGACTGCCAGACCGGGTGGTTCTTGCCAAGAGGCCGGAAGTCGTCGCGCAGTCGCGAGACGTTGCCCGCGCATGGGTGGCTGCGCTCCGCCCGGCGGTCGACCCTCATCAGGCTGCCGCGCGCCTCGAACTCGTGGTGTCCGAACTCGTCACCAACTCCGTACGGCACGACGAGGGGCATGGTGCTCCCTTCACCTACAAGCCCATCCGGATGGCATCGCAGTCGTCGTCACCGACGCGGATCCCCGAACGCCGTGCGAGCGGACACCCGACCTCACCGGAGGCACAGGCGGCTTTGGCCGGCCCATGGTGCGCAGCCTGGCCAAGACCGTCACCGTAGCAACGGGGTCCAGCGGCATGACCGTTCGAGCAGTCCTGCCCCGATAGCACGGTCCAGATGGATGCCGCACGGCACGCGGGTTTCCTGACCCACCGAGCCAGGCCAGACGGCCCAGGGAGGATTGCCCTCGGCATGAGAACGCACGGGGTGGGCAGGAGAGACCAATGGACGACCTATCTAAGCTGCTGCAACAGACGATGCGTCGCCGCCACCTGACGCCGCAGGACGTCGCCGACAAGACCGGCATCCGCACCCCCCGCATCCGGGCCTTCGCCGAGGACGGCGCCAAGGGGCCCGTCCGCCCGACCGACGAGGAACTGTCCGAACTGGCCAGCGCCCTCGCACTACCGCTGCCGGCTGTCAAGGCCGCAGGCCGTCCGCGGGTCGCGGCGACCGCACCGTGACCCGCCCCGCAGGGCGTCTGCCCGTCGAAGCCACGGGCGTCGATGAGCGGCTGCCGCCGGCTGGGATAATCGACTGCGGTCCTCTGGGCAGATCAGTTGGCCGTTGATCTGCTCACTGCGTGCCAGGTTGACCTCGGTCGCCGACACTCCCCAAGGTGGCCACCAACGTCGCAGTGCTCCTGGCCCTGCGGGACCTCGGCCGCGTCGGCTCCCGCGTCCGCGTACCCCCTTCTGATTCTTGATTCGCCCTTGGCGGCCTCGAGGCCCGAGCCTGGACCACGCCACCGCCTCCCTTGAGCGCAACGGCGTGATCACCAGGCCATGGTGATCACCCACTGCCCCGCGCCCGATCGGCTTCCGCTACGAGCGGAGGTCGCTGCGTCGGGCGTCCCTTCTGACTTGCCGGGACGTGTACGGCGAAGCAAGGTGGAGGCATGGGTGGTAAGGAAGGCCCCACACTCATCTCGTCGGTGCAGCGAGCCTTCCGGTTGATGGAGGCCGTGGGCGCGCACGAGGGCGGCGTACCGGCCAAGCAGCTGGCGCGCGAGACCGGGCTGGCTCTGGCCACGACCTACCATCTGCTGCGCACGATGGTGCACGACGGCTACGTACGCAAACTCGACGACGGCACATTCATCCTCGGGGAGAAGCTGGGCGCGCTGCACGGGGGAAGCCGCGATCAGACGGCGCTCAGCAGGGCCCGTCCGACGCTCACGGAGCTGCGGGACGGCCTGTCGGCCGCGGCCTATCTGACCTTCTACGAGGAAGGCGAGATCCGGGTTGCGGAGATCGTGGACGGGCCGAAAACCCCCCGTGTGGATCTGTGGGTCGGCTTCGAGGACGCAGGGCATGCCACGGCGCTCGGCAAGTGCGTTCTGCGCGAGCTGGACGACGAAGCCCGCGCTGACTACCTCTCCCGCCACACGCTGAACGATCTCACCCCTCGCACCATCACGCACCGTGCCGAGCTGCTACGACGCCTCGACGACACGACTCATGGCCCTGCAGTCACCGACGTCGAGGAGTACTCCCTCGGCACCGCGTGCATTGCGGTGCCCGTCCGCCAGGGCGACACCATCGGCGCGCTCGGCATCTCCCTGGGCGCCGACCGCGCCACCTCTTTCGAAGGTGCCATGACGACGCTGGTCACCACAGCCGAGCGGGTCACCCGACGGCTCTCGCTCACCATCTGAAAACCAGGCCCTTGCGCCCCCGCGCCCACAGCCCGTCTCCTGGATGAAATGAACAAATCGGTCATATGCGCATAGGAGCAAGGACGTGTGGGATCAGGACGTCGCAGGACCGCACGGGTGGGTCGGTTGCCACGTGACGAACGGCTGGACGGTCGTCGAGGCCAACGGCGAGCTCGACATCTCCTTCTCCCCCCTTGTGCGAGACGAGATAGGCAGGCTCCTCGCCGACGGCCACCGGCACTTCGTTCTGGATCTGTGCGGCGCCTCGTTTCTGGACTCCAGGGGGCTCGGCATGATCGTCGCTGTCACCAAGCGCATCCAGTCCCGTCACGGGTCGCTGCGGATCGCGTGCGCCGACAAACGGCTCCTGCGCGTCTTCTCCCTCGGCGGTCTACGGCCCGCCTATTCGTTCCACGACTCCGTCGAGCAGGCCACCGGGCAGCCTCCCAGCGAGGAAGGACTTGCCGACTGGCCATGCCTACGACGCTGACAAAGCGCTGGCACCACGAGGCCGGCGCATGTTGTCGACCGGTGCGCGGTGACTGTGCACTCGGCGAGTTCGCAGGAGTGGGCAGGTTGCGGGTTGGCGTCGCCGGCGGCCCGTTGGTCGGCTCGTCGTCGAACGAGCCGCGATGGATCGAAGAAGCAGTGGGGTGTTTGCTGAGTTGACGGGCGCCTACTGGCTCGACGACTTGGGATGGTGCTGCCGCGGATGTCGGCACTGCGCGTGCGGCACTGCGCGAGTGTCGTGGTCATGAACTGACACTGTCGCCAGCCTGCAGGCCGCCGGACGCCGCTGTCTGTGCCTGCGCCCCGAGGCCCCGGCGCCACGGGCGGGCAGCGCGACAGGGACCGGGCCGGCGGTGTCGGACTGCTCGCCCCTCGAACCGCCGCTCAGGTTGCCGCCTCGGCGACGCCGAAAGATCGAAAAGGGCCGCCGCCACTGGCTGAGTCCAGGCTCTGCCGGGACGCTCCGCGGCACGGGCTACGGCTGCGAAAGTGCACCCTTGCGAGTGAGCCTGCCCCGCGAACCGTGGGGCAGGTGCCCCCAATGGGACTCCTGGTAACCAGCGAACGCGTCATGGAGCGATGGGCCACGAAGGTGTGGATCCGCTTGCTGCCGGTCAAGCATGAACGGGGCGAAGCCTTGGCCACGCTCTGCGGCAGTGCGACGACAACACGCTGATTGTCGGCCGGCGAAACGTCGTGGTACCCAACGCCTTCGTCATCGAGTTACTGCCGGAGATCCATCGGTTGATCTCCGCCAGTCCTCTGCCGGTGGCACCAGTCCTTGCCGCCGAAGTGCGTCGCCACGCCGCCCAACAGGGTTACACCTTTGCCGGCCCTGTCGCTGTCGACCTGTGTCCCGCACCAGGTGACACAGCCGTCCGGTTCCGCGTCCATAGCCGTATCGCTCCGGCACGTGGACGGCTCGTAGCCACGGGCCTGACCTGTCCCACTGGTGATCAGCGGCAGCTTCAAGCCCATTCCCTGTCCGGTCGACATCTAGGGCAGGGACAGTGGACAGATACCCGCTCGGAGGGCCCTTCACCCTCCTGCCTCTGCCGAACACCCGCGAGGAACAATCCGGCCCAACCATCGTCCGCGAGCAGGTGAGGCCAGGTCAGGCGTCGGTTTTGCCGGAGCGGTCAGCGGGGCGGCGTCGCAGTTCCTCGTTGATGCGCCGGGCTTCTTCGAGTTGGTCTTCCAGGATGACGATGCGGCAGGCGGCTTCGACGGCAGTGCCCTGGTCGACGAGTTCGCGGGCGCGGGCTGCGATGCGCAGTTGGTAACGGGAGTAGCGGCGGTGGCCGCCTTCGGATCGCAGCGGCGTGATCAGCCGGGCTTCACCTATGGCCCGCAGGAAGGCGGGGGTCGTGCCGAGCATCTCGGCTGCTCGTCCCATGGTGTAGGCGGGGTAGTCGTCGTCGTCGATATGGTTGAACGGGTTGTCTGCGGTCATTGGCACCTCTGGTCGGGGAACGCGTCGAGGGGCCTTGGTGCCGTACGACACCAAGGCCCCGAGGGATTTGCAACACCATCTGCCGGCTTACTGCACTGCCGGCCTTCTGTTTCCGCACCGTCCCCCGTCGGGGGGCGGGCAGCTGAGGGATCGCTGATGCGTGACCGTGGGACCACCTTCCGTTCCGGGGCCTGCGGTACCCGGGAGAACCGTTCTCGCCCGGGCGATCCTGATGGCGTCCGCCTCCTTCTCTCTTCCCTCTGATGCACCTCTCGGTACTGCTGGGCACTGCATACTGCCAGCGGCCCTGGTAGGCCGCCCGGCCCGGCGGCCAGCGGCAGGACCCTGGGGACCTCCAGCCCTGCCACTCCACTGCCGTGCCACAACCACTGTTCTGCATGCGGGCAGTTCGTCTCTGCCGCGCCTCACTGACTTCCTGGCTACAACAAGACACTAACCCCAACGACGGCCACATGTCTACATCAGCCGCTACAGATTTCACTCCAAACGGGTGACCGTTTTTCTGTATCCATGCCATCCGTGCAGGTAGGGCGGGACATCTCACTACCGTCCGAGTTCGACGAAGGGCCACCATCGGCGCATGGCACAGCCGCTTCGAGCCGACAGGCGAAGCCGGGCGCAGAAGGCGTGCGGCCCGTACGGGCGGCCCTGCTCCAGCCGGTCCACGCATCGATCGTGGCCCGGCCCCTGGGAAGCCGGCAGCTATTGCCGGGACGGGGCAGAAGGGCACTCAAGCGACGTTCCGGTTCACCACCTGGCCAAGATCGACGCACGCAGCCCCAGCACTGGGTGCTCAACCGCGTGAACGGCGGCCCCGCGGCGCCGAGCCGCGCGGAGGTCGCCGCTCAGCTGACGCACCTTGCCGACGGGCCGCATGGGATCGCCAGAGTCGTGGACCAGTTGCTCCACCGTGAATGGGCTCAGGATCGATGACGGGCAGCGGATGCCGCGCTACGCCCGCTGGGAGCCCGACGCCGCCCGCGACGACATCCGTGCCTACGCCGTCGAACACCTGGCACCGACGGCGGTGTCCTGATCGTGGACGAGACCGGCCTCGTGGAGAAGGGCCGTGGCCCGGCGGGCGCGCGGCGGCAGTGCACCGGCAACTGCCAGGCGGGGTGAGAACTCCCAGGTGGGAGTATTCCTCGCCTACGCCACCAGCCGGGGACGCGCGCTGGTCGACCGGCGGCTCTACCTGCCCGAGCAGTCATGGTGCGCCAATCCAATCCCGAGGGCCGCGACGATGCCGGGATACCCGACGAAGTGCGGTTCGCGACCAAGCCCCGTCTGGCCTGGGAGATGATCGCCGCCGCGCTGGACGCCGGGGTGGAGGCACGCTGAGTGACCGGCGACGAAGCATAAGGGCAGCCCCCGCAGCTTCGCGGGGCGCTGGAGGCACGCCGGACCGGCTGCGTGAAGGCGGTCGCCTTTCCATACGGGTGCGGATCTACCGCCCCGGTCCGGGTCGGTTGTCAGCACCGATGGCAGTGACGTGGCGCTGAACCTGTTCAACTCCCGCGCCCTCTCTCCCCCCAGTAAAGAAGAGGGCACGAGCAGCCACACGCGGTTATGAGCCATGACGAATACCTGCGATGCCGGACAAGAGGCTCGTCGCCAGCCGCTCACGAAGCATGACGCCTCCACTCTGGGACCCCTCCCGGGCCCCGTTGTCTACTCTGCGCCCATGACAGCTCCACGCAGATGGATCCTCGCGATCGCCGCCGCAACGACGATGGCAGGCTGTTCGAGCTCCCCGGAGGCCGCTTCCCCGAAGGCCTCACCACCGGCATCGACCCCGGCCTCGTCCAGCACGCCGACCCCACGGCCAAGCGCCACGGCGACCTCGGCCTTCTGCCTGGATCTGCCGACCCTCCAGGTCGGCGTCATCGCCTACAGCGCCGAAGTCGGTGCGGCGATCGAAGGGGAGCCGCTGGACTTCGAAGAGCTGCGGAGGAAGGCCACCTTGATCGCCGACATGGGCGAGAGGATGCAGGCGAGCGCGCCGCCGGACATCGCCCAACACTTCCGTACGGTGCTCAAGGCAATCGATACCTCGGCAAGCCATCTGAAGTCGGGCGCCAAGACGCGTGATGTCGTGGATCCCGTGTACGGCGAGCGCAACCGTCCCGCCTTCGACGCGGTGAACGACTACGACTGCGGCGCTGCCTTCCAGGGCAAGGCATGAAGACCGCCGACAGGGTCATCACCCGGGAACTCACTGGAGCTGGGAGCTGACCCGCAGGTTCGCCCAGACCTCCGGGGCCGACCCGGAAGTATGCGGCCCGTGTGGGAGTCGGAGAAGCTCCGGCCCAAGACCGGCATCCGGCCCGCCGTCCCCGAGGCCCCGGCCCTCAGCGCCACCGAACAGCCGCGTACCGCCGTCCACGCCCTGCGCCTGCGGGCGGGCATGGGGTCGACGAGCACGCCGGGGTGAGCGACGTGATGTTCGGCGGGCAATGCCTGCTCGACGCCGTCGTCGCACTCGCCACCTGAGCGCACGCATCAAGATCGAGACGCTGGAGGAGCGGGTCGCGGCCTTGGTCGCCGCGGCCGGCGCTCGGGGCCCCGTGGTCGGCACCCGCCCCCTCGACCAGGCCGTCGCAGACCACAGCGCTGCCCACCGCGCGATGGTCCCGCTGCCCCGGACTGCCGATCGTCAGAACAGCAGCCTCACGCCGTCCGGGCCAGGTCCTGGGGTCCCACACTGTGGGCGAAGGGCATGCCCCGGGCGTAGCGGGAGATCTCGGCGGCTGCGTAGTCGGCCATGCGACCGAGCTCGCTGCCCAGCGATCCCGCGATGTGCGGGGTCAGGAGCACGTTGGGCAGCCGGTACAGCGGTGACTCGGCCGGCAACACCTCGGGGTCGGTGACGTCGAGAACCGCGTGGATGCGGCCGGACGTCAGGTGGGTGATGAGTGCGTCCGTGTCGACCAGGGAGCCGCGTGCGGTATTGATCAGTGTGGCGCCGTCGGGCAGCAGGTCCAGCCGCCTGGCGTCGAACATGTGATGTGTCTCGGGTAGTTGCGGAGCGTGGATGGAGACGACATGACTGCGCCGGGTCAGTTCGTCGAGGCCGACGGACCGCGCCCCGAGAAGGGCGGCACCGGCGTCGTCCAGATACGGATCGTGGACCAGGACGGTGAAGTCGAACGGGCGCAGCAGTTCCATCACACGGCGGCCGGTACGAGAGGCTCCGACGATGCCGACGATGCGCCGGTAGTTGCCGTGGCCGGCGAAGTAGGGCAGCAGGGGGTAAGCGGCGCGCTGTTCACGGTAGGCGCGGGCGCTCTCCAGGATCCGCTTGCCCGCGAGAAGGATCGTGGCCACCGTGTACTCCGCGACCGGCAGCGCGTTGGCGGCTGCCGCGCTGGAGACGACGATGCCGCGTGTCCACACGGCGTCGGTCACATGGTGCTTGACGGATCCGGCGGCGTGGACGACTGCTCGCAGCCGGGGCATCGCCGCGAGGGCCCGCTCCGTCAGCGGCGGGCAGCCCCAGTGGGTGAGCAGGACCTCCGCCCTGGTGAGGGCCTCGGCGGCGGACGGGTCCGCGAAGTCGGTGACCAACAGGTCGGGATCGAGGTCGGCCGCCTCGCCGAGCAGGTCGATGGCGCCCTCTTCACGCAGGGCGTCGCGGGTCTCCAGGGACATCGCGAGGACGGTGCGGGGACGCCGCGGGCGGGGGCCGGGTGTGAGGCGGGGCAGTTCGGACGCGGCCGGCGCCGCGGTGTGCCTGTCGGTCATCGTCACTTCACCGCGCCCGCGGTCAGTCCGGAGCGCCAGAAACGCTGGAGGCAGACGAAGGCGATGATCAGGGGAAGGACCGAGATCAGGGCCCCCACGATCGTCAGCATGTAGAACTCCGGGTTCTGCTGGGAGGACTTGCTCCAGATCGCCAGGCCGAGGGTGACCGGGTAGAGCTTGTCGTCGCTCAGCATGTAAAGCGGCAGGACGAAGTTGTTCCAGCTCGATGTGAAGGTGAAGAGGAACAGGGTGACGAAGCCCGGGGCGACCATCGGCAGGCCGACCGAGCGGAATACGCGCCACTCCCCCGCGCCGTCCATGCGGGCGGCCTCGATCACCTCGTCGGGGATGTACCCCTCGGAGAACACTCGGGCGAGGTAGACGCCGAAGGGGTTGACCAGCAGGGGAACCAGGACGGCCCAGTAGGTGTTGTCGAGGCCCGCCTTGCCGGCCAGCAGGTACTGCGGCAGCACGAGGACGGCACTCGGGACGAGGACGCCCAGCAGCACCAGGCCGAACAGCTTCTCCTTGTGCCGGAAGTCGTATTTGTCGAAGGCGTAACCGACGGCTGTGCTGACGAAGGTGGAGGCCAGGCAGCCCAAGCCGAAATACAGGACGCTGTTGAGCAGCCAACGTCCGTAGATACCGTCACCGTAGGAGAACAGATCACCGAGGTTGGTGAAGAGGTTGAAGTCGGCGAAGGTGAAACCGCCGGTGCCGACGAGATCGCCGTGGGACTTCGTGCTGGCGACGAAGAGCCAGGTCAGGGGCATCAGGGTGTAGCAGGCGAAGAGGATGAGGAGGCCGTTGACGACGGTTTTCGAGGTCCATGAGCCACTCGGACGGACGCGCTTCCGGGCTCCTGGGCGAGGGCCGGGTGGACGCCTCCGCGCCTTCGGGCCGCCTCCCATTCCTCCGGTGCGGGGGGCGGGACGCCCGGTGACGGTGTGGGTGGTCATGCTGCCTTCCAGCGGTTGCCGAGCTTGGTGACTGCGTAGGAGAGGGCGCCGGCCGTCAACGCGATCAGGATCGCCGCCGCGGAGGCGAGGCCGGGCTGGTGGTCGACGAAGGCCGCCTTGTGGACGAACATCACCGGTGACCAGTCTCGGTTGATGGCCTCCGACTGTGTGGTGAGCATGTAGGGCTCGTTGAAGAGCTGGATGGCGCCGACGCAGGTGAACAGGAGGCTGAGGACCAGGGCGGAACGGATGTGGGGAACCTTGATCTGGAGCGCTGTGCGGATGGCTCCGGCGCCGTCCATCGTGGCCGCTTCGAGCGTCTCCCGGGGGATCGCCTGGAGCGCGGCGTAGAGGATCACCATGTTGTATCCGACGTAGTGCCAGGTCACGATGTTGACGACCGAGGGGATGGCCAGGGGCGCGGAGAAGAAGTCGACGCTGAGGCCCACGGAGCCGAACCAGTCCATCACCGGGCTGAGACTCGGGGAGTACAGGTAGACCCAGATGATGGCGGCGATCACGGTGGGCACCGTGTAGGGCAGGAAGAGGGCGAGCTGGAACAGCCGCCTGGCCCGTGCGACGGTCGAGTCCAGCAGCAGGGCAAGCAGCAGCGCCGCGCACGTCATCAGCGGGATGTAGACCGCCACGTAGCCGATGACGTGGACGAAGGAGGCGCGCAGGGCCGTGTCGCCCAGTGCGTCGGCGTAGTTGCCGAGGCCGACGAAGACACTCTCGGTACCTCCGAAGCCGAGGCCGGAGGACCGCTCCGCGAAGAGGCTCGTCCAGATGGCGTAGCCGATCGGGGCAACCATGACGAGCGTGAAGAGGACGAAGAAGGGCACGAGGTAGGCCGCGGCGGCACGCCGTTGGGCGCGCCCGGCCGGGGGGCGGGCAGGGGATGGAGCCGGAACTGTCATGGATTCTCCTGACCGGGGCGCCGGGCACGGCGGGACCGGAACAGTGTCGGATCGGGGGGGAGGCGGCCGGACGGGTCGGGACCGGGGGTGGTCTGCCGCGGAGGTGCACATACCTGTCGTGGTGTGGCCGGCTCGCTACCGGACTTGCGTGGCGCGCTGCGCGGAGATGCGATCCGGTCGTCGGCGGCGCTCACGTGACTCGCCGCGGAGTCGGCATGGCATCTCCGCGGCAGCCACCCGCGCCGGGCCGGGCCCGGATCGCGGTCGGCGGTTTTCGCCGGTCGCCGGTATTCGGCGGCAGGCGGTACTCGGCGGCCGCCGGGCGCGGCTCAGCCGGCGGTCTTCAGTCCGCGGTCGTCGAGCGCCTTCAGCGCGGCCCGCTGGGCAGCCTCGAAGCCGGCCGACCAGCCGCCCTTGGCCACGGCGCTCTCGAACGCCTCGTTCACCGAGCCCTGCACCGGGCCCCAGGTCCAACCGGTGACGACGGTGTCCACCTGTTCGGCGGCGACCTGGTAGAGGTCGTTGGCGAAGTAGCCGTCGGCGGCTCGGGCGAACTCGGTCGCCGCCACCTTCTGCAGGCCGGGGTCGGCGGGCAGGACACTACTCGGTGCCTCGGCATCGGCGAGTCGGGCCTTCATGGCTGCCGGGTCGGTGGTGAGCCACTTGATGAACTCCGTCGCGGCTTCCGTGTGTTCGCTGCCCTTGGGTACGGCGAAGGAGGTGCCGCCCCAGGTTCCGGTCGCCGGCGTGCCGTCCCACGTGGGCAGCGGCGCCACGGCCCACTTGCCCTTCTGTTCCGGTGTCTGGGATATCAGACCGGCTCCGCTCCAGGGGGCGCCGATGAAGGCGGCAACCTGGTTCTTCTTCTTGGCGGTGCTCTCCTCCTCACTCCATGCGGGGTGGTTGAGCACCAGGCCGTCTCTCACCAGGCCGTCCCAGAACCCGGCGACCTTCTGGGCGGGCTTGTCGTCGATGTTCACCGTCCAGGCGTCGCCCTCGACGCCGAAGCCCTGGGAACCCGCCTGCCAGGCCAGTCCGTTGATGAAGGGGATGTCGCCGCCCTTGGGGACGTTGAGGATGCGGGTCCCCTTGTCGGCGGCCTTGATCTTCTCCGCCGCCTTCTCGAACTCGGCCCAGGTGGCCGGAACCTCCACGCCGGCCTGCTCGAACAGGTCGGTCCGGTAGTAGAGGAGCTGCGGGGTGACGTCGAACGGGACGCCCCAAGTACGGCCGCCCGGAGTGACCAGCGACTGCAGGCTCTCGGGGAACGACTTGACCAGCTTGCCGGAGTGTTCGGTCAGGTCCTCGAGGTTTCCCTGGCTGGCGAACTCGGGGAGCATCGCGTACTCCATACCCACTACGTCGGGTGCGCTGCCGGCCTTGATCGCGCTGTCGATCTTGGAGTAGCCGTCGGTCCCGGCGGTGATCTCGGTGTACTCGACCTTGATGTCCTTGTGCGTGGCGTTGAACTCGTCGACGACCTCCTCGGTGCCGACCATCCAGGACCACATGGTGAGGGTGACCGGTTCACCGTCCGACGCCCCGGACGTGCCGCCGCCCTCGCCGCCGCAGGCGGTGGCGAGGAGGGCCAGACAGCCCAGGGAGGCCGTGAGGGCGAGGCGGGGTATGCGATGGGCGGGCTTCATGAGCACTGGCTCCTCGATGAGCAAGGCGCCTCAGCGACCGGAGGCGATTGCGGTCATCATTTGCGCAGAACGATCGCCCGTCAAGAGCAAACAACCAATTCGATCAAAACAATCAGTAAGGAAGTCAGCGAATGCCTGCTCCGCTCCGCGCTGCCAGACGGAGGGCTCAGCCCCGCGGGGCTGAGGACGCCCGCACCGTGAGACGGGGTACCAGCGAGACGTGCCGGCTCGGCGCCGAGGCACCCGGGCCGGCGCCGAGCCGGGCGAACATCATCTCGACGGCCGCCTCCCCCACGGCCGACCGCGGCGGGGCCACGGCGGTCAGCGGCACATCGGCCAGCGCCGCCATCTCGTCCTCGTACGCCACAAGCGATACGTCGCCCGGGAGGGAGAGACCCCATTCGCGCAGCCGTTGCACGACGCCGATCGCGGTCTGGTCGTTGTGGACGATCGCTGCGGTGACCCCGTCGTCCGCCACCGACCGGTGCAGCAGCCGAGCCGCGGCCTCCAGGCCGGCCGGGTCCTCCGGATCGACCGTCACGATCGGCGGCACTGACAGGCCACGGGCCGCGACGGCGGCCTCGTACCCCTCCCGGACCTGCGGTGACGTCGGGTTGTCCTGGGCGAGCAGGGCGATCCTGTCGTGCCCCAGCCCGGCGAGATGGTGGACGGCGGCGGCACCACCGAGCACGTGGTCGGAACGCACGCTGTCCAAACCGGCCAGCCGGCCCCCGAGAGGGACGCGCCGGTCCACCAGGACGGCCGGAACCCCCAGCGCCAGCAGCTGTTCCTCCTGCGCGGAGCTGGGCACCCCGCGTTCCCAACTGGGCTGGAGCAACAGGCCGTCGACGCCACCGTCGAGCATCCGCCCGATCTGTGCGGTGTCCTCCTCGGATCGCCAGTGCGCGATCCCGAGCACCAGTCGGCCGCCGCGCGCGGCGACGGCGTCCTGGGCGCCCCTGACCAACTCCGCGAAGTAGTGCTCCATGCTGGGCACGACCATGCCCAGGACGACTGCGGCGGACGCCGGTGGTACGGACGCTTCCGCGCCGGAGGCCGTCAGTTCGGGGGCGTGCCCGACCGGCCGCGGCGGCTCGGGCCACGAGACCGAGCCATGCAGTCTGGTCAGCCGCCCCTGCTCGGCCAACGTCTCGACATCGCGCCGCACGGTGACGGCGGAAACCCCCAGTTCCCCCGCCAGTTCCGTGACCCGGAGACTGCCCCGTCTGCGCACGATCTCCAGCACCCGTTCATGGCGCTGATTGACATGAGACCGCATCCGTCGTCCTCCCGGTGAACCCCCGATTGCTGCGCGTTCTACCGTACTCTACTGATCGAATCTTACGTGCCTTACGTATTGAGCATCTTGCACACATCGTGCTAGAAACCACCCACCCGCACTCCTTCACCGTGCTTCCCGCTTCCCCCGCTCCGGCCTGCCGCCAGTCAGCTCTCCCTCGTCGGGGCGAGGGCCCCTCCTCTCCCCTCCCCTCCCTCCAGCCTTGGAGACATCATGCCGACACCCTGGTCCCGCCGCGGATTCGTCAAGGCGACGGGCGGTGCTGCCGCCGCGCTGAGTCTTGCCGGAACCGCCTCGGCGACGATCCCGGCCAGCTCCGCCCACGCCGCGCCCGCCGAGTTCGAGAACCTCAGAACCACCTGGCGCGGGCTGGTGCTCGGCTCCGGTTTCAGCCCCACCGCGGAGCCCTTCGCCTCCAAACTCGCGCAGTTGGGCACGAGCGCCGCCGACTGGAGGAGCACGATGCGGCCCGCGCCGGGCTCCCTGTGGCCGGGCATGGTGTGGCTGGACCCGGAGCCCGACACGGACACCGAGTCGTACAGCTACTCCGCACAGATCCAGCTCACCTTCCAGCGGCTGCGTTCCATGGCCGAGGCCTACGCCCAGCCCGGCACCGGCCTGACCGGCGACGACGCCTTCGCTCAGGACGTCGTGACCGGCATCCGGCACGCGGTCAGCGACGTCTACCACGCGGGCCAGGCCCGCTACGGCAACTGGTACAACTGGCAGATCGGCGGCCCCCAGGCGCTGCTGGACGCGGCGGTCATCCTCTACGACCACCTGGACGCCGAGCTGATCGCCACGATCACGGAAGCCGTCCGCAGCTTCGTGCCGGACAGCGCGGTGGCGTCCTACACGGGCACCTCCACCGGTGCCAACCGCGTCGACCTGTGCCGGACGATCGCGCTCAGCGGCCTGGTCGGTGAGGACGCCGACCGGCTCACCGTCGCGGCCGGGGCGCTCTCTCCCGTCTTCCCCTACGTGACCTCCGGGGACGGCCTCTACCGTGACGGCTCTTTCGTCCAGCACACCTGGGTGCCCTACGCCGGATCGTACGGCGCGGACCTGTTCACCGGCCTCAGCCTGCTGCTCGCGCTGCTCGCCGGCTCCCCCTGGGAGGTCACCGACCCCGCCCGGCAGAACTACTTCCACGCCGTCGAACAGGCCTGGGCGCCCTTCCTCTACAACGGTCTGTGCATGGACGCCGTCTCCGGTCGCGCCATCGCGCGGGGACTGCCGCCAGGTGATCCGAGGGGCGCCAACGACGACCACCTGCGCGGCCATTCGATCATCGCCTCGATCGTGGCCCTGGGCGCGGCCGCGAGCACCGAGCAGAACGCGCGCTGGCGTGCCCTGGCGAAGGGATGGATCCAGCGGGCCTACTTCAGCCCTCCGCACACCAACCCGATGCTCGGTGTCTACAAACTCGCCCAGCTCCAGAGCGTCGTGGCCGACACCGCGGTCAAGCCCCTGCCTGAGCCGGTCGCACACCGCCTCTTCCCCTCCCAGGACCGAGCGGTGCACCGGCGCCGCGGATGGGCGGCCTGTCTGTCCATGGCGTCCGATCGCATCGCGCACTACGAGTGGGGCAACGGAGAGAATCTGCGCGGCTACCACACCGGCGCCGGCTGGCTCTCCTGGTGGGGGGACGACTACGCCAACGAGCAGTACTCACAGACGTTCTGGGCCACCGTGGACCCCAACCGACTGCCCGGCATCACCGCCTCCCGGAAGAGGCTCGCCGACGGTCAGGGCGGCCAGTGGGGCGCTGAACGCCCCGCGGTGAAATGGGTCGGCGGCACGACCGACGGCACGTACGCCGCGGTGGGCCAGCACCTGAAGGGCCTGGCCTCGACACTGGAAGCACGCAAGTCCTGGTTCTTCCTGGACGAGGGGATCGTCTGTCTCGGCGCCGGCATCACCGCTTCGGACGGCGAGGCAGTCGACACCGTGGTCGACAACCGCCGCCTCGGCCCCACCGGCACCAACGCCCTCACCGTGGACGGCCGCCGCAAGCCCGCCTCGCCGGGCTGGACGGAGACACTGACCGATCCGAGCTGGGCGCACATCGCCGGCCACGGCGGCTACGTCTTCCCGGCAGGCGGCCGCGTCACGGCACTGCGCGAGGAGCGCAGCGGCCGATGGAGCGACATCAAGACCGGCTCCTCCACGACCGCCTTCACCGACCGCTATCTCACCCTGTACGTCGACCACGGCACCGATCCGGTCGACGGCACCTACGCCTACGTCGTGTTGCCCGGCGCCGGCGCCGCCCGCACTGCCGCCAGTGCCGTGAGCGCACAGGGCCTGCTCAGAACGCTCGCCAACACGGCACAGGCCCAGGGCGTCCACGTACCCTCCCTCGGGGTCACCGCCGTCAACTTCTGGACCGCCGGGACGGTCGGCGACCTCACCGCCAGCGCCCCCTGCTCGGTACTGATCCGGCGCCGGCGCGACGGGACCGCGGCCGTCTGCGTCTCCGACCCGACCCGTACCCTGACGACGCTCACCGTGACGTGGCGGCACCGGGTCACCGCGGTCCTCTCGCGACCCGGCACGGTCGAGCGGGCCGTACCCGGCCGTAACCTGACCCTCACCTTCGGCGATCTCACCGGCGAGGCGGGCGCCACCCAGAAAGTCAC
This sequence comes from Streptomyces sp. NPDC058812, assembly GCF_042744565.1. Taxonomy (NCBI): domain Bacteria; kingdom Bacillati; phylum Actinomycetota; class Actinomycetes; order Kitasatosporales; family Streptomycetaceae; genus Streptomyces; species Streptomyces sp. NPDC058812. Next base: position 299,781 of record NZ_JBHYOB010000005.1, on the reverse strand, counting down.
GGTCAGGACCGAATGACGAGCTCAGACCGCCGTTGTTCGCGGCGAAGTGCTTCAGCGAGGCGCCGACGCCCTGACTCTGCAGGCCGTTGACGATGGCGGCGCCGAGTTCGCCGGCCAGGAGGGGGTCTTCCGGAGAAGTACTCGAAGTTACGGCCGCACAGCGGCGAGCGCTTCATGTTGATGCCGGGGCCGAGAAGGACGGAGACGTGCTCGGCGCGGCATTCGCGGCCGCGGGCGGGAAACAGGTGGCCCGGACGCTGTCGAGGAGGCCCAGGTGGTCGCCGGCCTCGGGCTGCTTGCGCAGGCCGTGCGGTCCGTCGGCGAGCATCACGGACGGGATGCCGAGTCGCTCCAGGGGCTGGGTGCGCCAGAAGTCCGAGCCGTCGAGCAGCGCGGCCTTCTCCTTGGGGGTGAGTTCGGCGAGCAGTGCCGGGATGTCGAGGCGCGCGGAATCAGTCGTCATGCGTCAACTCCAGGTAGGTGCGAAGGAGAGAAACCCACGTGCGGCGTGGTCCGCCTCGGATCACCGCGACGGCTGGGGCCGCGCCCAGATCTTCCTTATGGCGCGCAGCGGATCGTGCCGGACGCGCGGTGGGTCGTTCCAGAGCATGGTCGCGCGGTCCTCACAGCTGTAGCGCGGCCATGACGGTCCCGGGTCCAGGTCTCGGACGAACGCGACCCAGGCCGCGTGCATGGCGTCGGCCAGGTGTTGCGGCGGGCTCTCGCCGAGTGCGGCGGTGACACCCTCGGCTTCGAGGAGGTCGAAGGCGTACGGCAGGTCCGCGCAGTGGTACGCCGGGCCTTGGGCGGTGGCTGACCAGAGGAACTGGTAGAGCCACGTGGGGCGTTGGCGCCGCGCCCGGGCTTCAGCGATGGCCAGCGCCGGTGCGCGGAACAACCTGTCGGTGAGGGCATGGCCACACAGGGCGCCCGGCTCACTCGCGCAGTCGGCGTACGTGTCGAGGAAGAGCCGGGTGCGCTGCTCGTCGAGGCCGAGGGCGGCGAGCATGCCGTGCAGGTCGGCGTCGGTGAGGCCGGGTTGCGGCATGCCGTTGAACTCGTGCGCGGTGAAACCGGCCATCAGCGGTACGTCTGCGCCCGCGTCGCCGATGGTGAGGGCGTCGGGCACCGCCTGGGGGATCAGCTCGCCGTCGGCGAAGGGGGCGAGGGTGAGCGTGGGCAGCCGCCGCCGGCCGGGTGCGGGAGCGGTGAGCGCGTCCTGGTGGGCGAGGAGGTCGGCGTCGGTCATGCGCTGGAGCGCGGCAGCGGTGGCGGGGACGCCGGTGCGCTGGGTGAACCGTGCGGTGACGGCCTCGGCCGTGTACCGGTCCTGCGGCTCCATCACGGCGCCGGACGCGGAGATCGCCGCCCGGAACAGGCCCCGGGCGGTGGGCGTGGCGAGCAGGGTCTGGACGGCGCCGCCGCCCGCCGACTGGCCGGCGATGGTGACCTTGGCGGGGTCGCCGCCGAAGCAGCCGATGGTGTCGCGGACCCACTCCAGGGCCGCGATCCAGTCGCGTACGCCCCGGTTGTCGGGCGCGTCGGGCAGGTGGAGGAAGCCCTCGATGCCGAGTCGGTAGCCGAGGGAGACGAGGACGACGCCGTCCCGGTTGAAGGACCCGCCGTCGTACCACGGGCTCGCGGCCGAGCCGGCGACGAAGCCTCCGCCGTGGATCCACACGAGGACCGGCAGGCCGGCGGCGGATGAGGGGTCGGGGGTGAAGACGTTGAGGTTGAGCGTGGCCGGGCCGGGGATGGTCGGCTCGGGGATGGTGGTGACCTCGGCGAACGGCCTGCGCTGTGCGGTCGGTCCGTAGGAGGTGGCGTCGAGGACGTCCGTCCACGGGTCGGGCGGCACGGGTGCGGCGAACCGGAGTTTCCCGACGGGCGGTCGGGCGTAGGGGATGCCGAGGAACCGTACTCCGGTGGCGTGGCGCTCACCGCGTACCGGGCCGTGCGGCGTCCGGAGAACGACGGACGTCGTGGCGGTGGTGTCGTGGCTCACGAAAGACTCCATGAAAGGCGGATCAGGAGCGGGGGGCGTTGTGCGTGACGTAGTGCCGCAGCCTGTTGAGCTCTCTCCTGCTCTCGGTCCGGACGCCGTAGGTGCGGTCGGCGGTGACCGGGGCGACGGTGATGTGGCCCTTCTTCAGCAGGGCGGTGGAGTCGGCGTTCCCGACGGTCTCGGTGCACCGGTCGCCAGGGCGGTTCTCGCACACGCCGAAGGTGATGTCGTAGCTGTCGTTGCCGGTGTGCGGCTGGAGCTGGTAGGCGTGCCAGACGACCTGGCCGTGTCCGATGTCCGTCCACTTCGGGCGCTTGGCCTGCCGGCCGGTGCTGACGTCCGGGTAGTCGACCTTTACCGCGAAGCGGTCGGTGAACAGGTCGCGGCTGCGCATCCCGGCGAGGAAGGCGGCGGCGAAACGGGCGTGCGCTCGGTAGTTGGCGACGGGGAAATACGTCTGGGAGGCGTCGCCCGAGGAGGAGAAGGCGACCGCGGGCACGCCCTGGTCGACCGCGGCGACGGCGGCGCCCACCGTGCCCGAGTCGTTGACCTGGGCGCTGACGTTGGGGCCGGAATTGATGCCGGTCACCACCAGGTCGGGGCCGTCCGTCCAGCCGGCCTTCGCGGCGAGGCCGGTGCGCAGGGCGAACTTGACGGTGTCGGCGGGGGTGGCGCTCGGGGTGTCGGCGGCGCAGGGGGCGTCGGAGAGACAGATCCCGTAGACGGGGGACCCGGACGGGGTGCCGGAGCAGTCGTTCTCGTAGTCCGCGGGCAGGTGGGTGCGCTCGGTGAGGGTGAGGGTGCCGCCGTTGGTGACGGCGGTGCCCTTGCCGGACTGGACCTGCCAGGGCGCCATGACGACGACGTCGGCTCCGGCGTCGCACAGTGCCTTGCGGATCTCGTACAGGCCGAGGCCGTCGGAGTGCGATGCCTCGGCGGCCCGCATGGAGTCGTCGTTGGACAGCAGCACGCGCAGGCCGGCCAGCGGCGGGGAGGAGCGGGCGTGGTCCTTCGACGCGGAGGGTGACGAGGTGTCGGCGGCGGCCACGCCGAGGGTCGACAGGACGGCACCGGTCACGGCGGCGACGAGGAGTTTGCGCGGGGTGAAGACCATGAGCGGATTCCTTCATGGGTGGGACGGGGACCATGGGTGGGACGGGGACCGGGGGCGGCGCCGGGTCAGGCGGCGCCGCCCCCGGTGGACTGAGCGGACCGATGGTTCAGAGGTCCAGGCCGGCTCCGTAGGGGAAGAGCGGGTCGTCGGTGTCGTGCGGCACGTCCGGACGGGAGCTTTCGACCGCGGCCATCGAGCGGGGCATCTCGAACGGCAGCCGTCCCTCGGCGCGGGCGCGGCCGAAGGCCACGTCCAGCAGCGCCGCGTCGCCCGCGCCGTAGTCGGCGATGAGCGCGGCGGCCCGTTCGGCGATCTCGGGGACGACGGCGGGCCGTTCGAGGTTGAGGAACACGACGGTCGGCACGGTGTCCAGCAGCCGCAGGACCGGCCCCAGCTCGTCCTCGTCGAAGTCCAGCCGTCCGGAGTGGAACAGTGACTCGAAGCGGTTGTCCCGCTGCTCGTACGGGGTGTGCAGCCGCAGTACGGCGAGGTCCGCGTCGGCCGGATCGCCGACCACGTCGCCGTAGCGTGCCGCGACGGTGGCGTCGACGCCCTCGGCGTACAGCTTCGGGCGTTCCGGGGTGACCGGGAGGGTCCGGTCGCGGTTGACCAGGACGGTCAGCGAGCGGCGCTGGGCGGCGTCTCCGGCGGCGCGGAACTCGCTGTCGCCGACGATCTCCTCGGCCAGGTCCGGGTCCACGTACGGGTTGTCGAAGAGGCCGAGCAGGAACTTCTCGCGCAGCAGGCGGCGTACGGAGACGTCGAGGCGCTCCTCGCTGATCCGGCCGGAACGCACGAGCTCGACCACGACCTCGGGGCATGCCTCGCCGCCGAACTGGTCGGCGCCCGCCTCGATGGCCTTCGCCGCGCGTGCGGCGACCGTGAGGTGCTCGATGCCCCAGGCGCGGGCCTGGTGCAGCTCACCGAAGATCTCCTGGTCGGTGAGCAGGCCCCAGTCGGTGCAGACGATGCCCTCGAATCCCAGCCGCTCGCGCAGCAGGCCGGTGACGACGCCGTGGTTGAAGCCGAAGCCGACCTCTTCCCAGTCGGTGCCGATGGGCTGCCCGTAGTACGGCATGATCTGCGAGGCGCCGGCGGCGATGGCGGCCTCGAACGGCTGGAGGTGGTGCTCGCGCATGCCGCCGGGGTAGATCTGCTCCTTGCCGTGCGCGAAGTGGGGGTCCTCGCCGTCCTTCTGGGGGCCGCCGCCGGGAAAGTGCTTGACCATGGTGGCCACGCTGTGCGGACCAAGCGTGTCCCCCTGGCCCTGGAAGCCGCGGATGTACGCCTGGACCAGCTCGCTCGTCAGGGTGGCGTCGGCGCCGAAGGTGCCCGCCTGGCGCGACCACCGGGGTTCGGTGGCGAGGTCGATCTGCGGGTGCAGGGCGACACGCAGGCCGACCGCCAGGTACTCGCGGCGGGCGATGTCGGCGAAGCGGTGGACGAGTTCGGGGTCGCGGACGGCGGCCAGGCCGGTCGGCTCGGGCCATGCGGAGAACGCCCCGGCGTTCATGGAGGCACCGATGTTGGCCGTGAAGGAGTGGCGGGGGTCGGTGGAGACGGTGACCGGAATGCCGAGGCGGGTGCCGGCGGCGAGTTCCTGGACGGTGTTGTGCCATTCCGCCATCTGCCGGGGCCCGGCCGTGCCGAAGAGGTTGAAGTGGCTCATGAGCTTGGTGCGGATCGCACCGCTGGTGTCCGCGGGGACGGGGCCCTCGTCACCGGCCTCGACGGGCCGGCCGTCGGGGTGCAGCGGCAGCATGGTGTGGAAGAGCAGGCCGGCCTTCTCCTCCAGGGTCATCCGGACGAGGAGGTCGGCGACTCGTTCGTCCACCGTGCGGGATGGGTCCTGGTACGGGTGGCCGTCGTTGCGTCGGGCGGGGGGCATGGGTTTCTCCTGGTAGCGGCGGGCGGGTGAGCCGGGGGCGCCGGCGCTGTCAGCGGACGCCGCGGATCGGGACGACGGCGAGGGCGCCCAGGACCGTGATCACGGCTCCGGTGACGAACAGCGCGGTGTAGCCGCCGAGCGAGGCGACGACCAGCGAGGCCATGAACGGGGCGATGATCTGGGGGCCGGCATTGGCCACGTTCAGGACGCCCATGTCGCGGGCGGCGTCGTCCGCGCTGGGCAGGACCAAGGTGACCAGCGCGGTGTCCACCGCCATGAAGCAGCCGAAGGACAGGCCGGTCAGGACGCAGAAGGCGAGCATGCCGGCCCAGGTCGGGGTGACGACCGGGATCACCATGCCGATCGCGGTGAAGACACAGGAGATCGCGATGAACGGCTTACGGCGGCCGATGCGATCGGAGAGCACACCGCCGACCACGGTGGACAGCAGCATGCAGACGGAGCCGAGCGGGGAGATGATCGCGACGGCGCCGGCCGGGGACAGCCCCTCGGGCAGATCGATGTGGTCCTGGAGGATGTACAGCTGGTAGAGGATGACGGCGAAGTAGCCGAGCATCATCAGGAACCGGCCGATGAAGGCCCACCGGAAGTCGTCCGCCTTCATGGCGGAGCCGAAAGCGGAGAGTTGGCGGCCCAGGGGCACCGTCTCGATCACGGGCAGCTTCTCTTCCCGGACCATGGCCGTGAACAGCGCCGCCGTCACGGCGATGACCGCGCCGAGGACGAGGTAACCGGTCCGCACGTCGTGGGGGACGAAGACCGTCGCGACCGTGACGCCGATGATCGAGCCGATCGGCATGCCGATGCCGACCATGGCGGAGGCGAGGCCGCGCCGCTCCATGGGCACCCGGTCGGGGACCACGGCGGTGATGGCGGCCTGGTAGACGTTCATCATCGCCTGGACCAGGCACCAGCCGATGGTGACCAGCAGGATGCTGCGCACCGCACCGAGCAGTGCGAGGGCACCCAGTGCTGCGAGTCCGCCGCCGAGGATCCACGGGTTGCGCCGTCGGGAGCGGTCGGACAGCAGTCCGGCCAGCGGATTGAAGAGGGTCGCGAACACGGCGGCGACGCCGGACACCAGTCCCAGGTTGGCGACCTTGTCCGCCGGATCCAGCGCCTCGATCTGGACGGGCAGCAGCACCTGGCCGACGCCCATGTAGACCATGAACATCGCCGTGTGACCGATGGCCAGCAGAGACAGGAGACCGCCCAGCGCCGTGGAGGTGCGCGGCGGCACCGACGCCTCGTCGGACTTCTCCGCGACCTCTCCCACAGGTGCGTCGTGCGCCTCGGGTCTGGAACTGCTCATATCCGGCCTCCTGGGTGGCGGCTCTCACGGGCGGAGATTCAGAGAGGGTGTCGCCGCCGGCGGTAGCGCGGGACGTGGGCGGCGCAGGCGGCTCGTGCTGCCGAACACCGGAATGTGTCGCTGACGCGGCGTCGGGGCGGCTCCCACGCCGTGTGGGCGAGCACAGGCAATCACGAAATCCGATTGGGTAGTAGGTTTTCAAAAAGTGGCTTGAATCACACTGCTATGGGTTGCCCCGGCGCTCGACTACGGTGATCAGCATGGATCGGACGAACAGCCGTCGGCGCGGAAGCGGCGCCATGGCGCGCGGCTCCTACGCCGTCGGTGACGAGCGCCGACGGCGCATCCTGGACGCAGCCGTGGAGCACTTCGCACAGTGGGGCTTCCATGCCTCCTCGCTCGCCCGGATCGCGAAGGACGTCGGTGTCACGCAAGGCGGCCTGCTGCACCATTTCCGCAGCAAGGAGGACCTGCTCGTCTCCGTCCTGGAGCGGAGCGAGGAGAACGACGTCGAGCAGTTCTTCTCCTCGGAGTTCGACTCCGCCGCGGACTGCTTCCTGCGTCTGATCGAGCTCGTCGACCACAACAGCCGCCGCCCCGGCCGCACTCGCATGTTCAACGCCCTGGTCGGCGAGTCCTGCGAACCCGGCCACCCCGCGCACGCCTTCTTCACCCGCCGCTACGGCAAAGTCGTCACGCACCTCTCCGGGACCCTCCGGGCCGCTGTCGACACGGGCGAGCTCCTCCCCCGCACCGACTGCGACGAGGTGACCCGGGAAGTCATGGCCGTCATGGACGGGATCCAGCTCCAGTGGGCCCTCAGCCCGGAGTCCACGGACATGGCGCAACGACTGCGCGCCTACCTGGACCGGCTGTACCGGTCGATCTCCACCACCAGCACGGACCTGCCGCCCACGGCGCCCCCCACCGGCGGCGGAGGTCAAGGTGGTGCGGCGGAGGCATTCAGCGGCAGGTAGTTCCTGAAAGCGGTGCGCCGGCGGCGGCCCCCACGGGGCGCGCGGACGGCACTGTCACGCGGACGAGCAGACCCCGGAGGGGTTCGCCTCTGCCGTGACGGCTCCGGGGTGCGCCCGGACGACTGAGCGGACGGTCGCGAGCCCGAGCGCGAGTCCGAGTCCGAGCACTCGCCTGCGAGGCCGACATCCTCTTCGCCGACGAGCCGACCGGCGGTCTCGGCCAGGAAACCGCGGTCGGGACGGATGCAACGGCCGCCCCGGTCGCGCCCGCGGCTCCTGTCGGCGGTCGGGCTCCAGACGGTAGACACCGCCCTGTTCGGTGCCGACGAACAGGGCGTCCCCGCCTCGCTCAACGCGGGTATCACGACACGCTGGAGGGACTACGTGCCCAAGCGGGTTGGCCAGGTCCACGGTGGCTTCGACGAGGACGCCTACCGGGGGTTGCTGCCCCGACGGGCGGCGGCTCCCGGCCAGCTCGCCACCGAACTGAACACGTCCGCGGCACGAGTCGCCCGTGCGCTCGGCCGGCTGCACGACCGCGGACTCGTCGGCCGCCTCTCCGGTCGCCGACTGCGCCATGCGACCATCGGCCCGCACCACACCGTGGACGCTCTGATCCGCTCCCGCAACGCCGAACTGGACCGTGTGCGCGGTGCCGCGAACCAGCCGGCCCGCCTGTTCGAAGCCGCTCAACACGGCGAAGCGGAGGAAGTGGAGATTACCCAAGGCAGCGAGGCCCTGGGCCGCTGGTTCGTGCGGCCTCAACAGGAAGCAAGAGAGGAGGTCTGCACCCTCGACCGGCCGCCCTACGCGCCCACCACTGCCAACCCCGTGGAGAAGACCGTCCTGGCCGAGGGCATGGTCTACCGCGCCGTCTACGCCCCCGAAGCACTGGAACGGCCCGGTGTCCTCGACGACATCAAACACCTGATGGATCAGGGTGAACAGGCACGGGTACTGCCCGGTCTGAGGGTGAAGCTCGCCGTCGCAGACCGCAGGCTGTCCCTCATGCCGCTCTCCCTGGACCTCACCGATGTCCGCGCGGCAACTCGGCGCCTCCAACCGCTTTCAGGCCGGCGTCATCACCGTCAGACGAGGCTGGCTGTGAGTGGCGCGGGGCGGGGGTACCGCACCTTTCTCCGTTGCTCCCACTGAAGGCCGACCGGGACACGCTCGATCCGATAGTCCTGAAGTGCCCGCAGTCCGCCGAGGGCTGCCGAGGTGGTTCACGGCAGTTCCAGGTCGGGGAGGGAGAGGAAGCGTGTGATCGCCTGCACAGCGCGTTCCTCGACGTTCTTGCGATCGAGGTCCGCAGCGGAGCCGACCAGATGGGCATCTGTGAAAGCAGGGAGCAGGAAGTCAGGCTCCTCCCCCACTCCGCGGCCGAGGTCCTCGAAGCTGACGCTCGTGTGCAGCCGTCCGTCACGGTAGTACTGGAAATCGGGGCCGTGAGCCTTCACCAGGCACGGCTCAGTCACGAACACGGCGAGTTCACTGCCAGGCAGGCTCAGTCGGCCGTACTTGGTGATGCTGTAATCGCCATCCTCCCAGCTGAGCATGGAGTGCATCATCAGGCTCCAGTCGGCGCCCTTGCCGTACGCGAGGGGCCGGCGAAACTGGCTGAGGAGCCCTCGCGTGATCGCGTCCAATCACATTCCCCGGAAGAAGACGACGTTGGTCTCCTCCTCCTTCGGGATCTGACCATGTATCCAGCCGAGCGGACCGTGTATCCAATGCGTCATGCTGCGCAACCTACGGGCTGGCACTGACACCGCTGTGCAGTTCGGTTCATGACCTGCAGTCCGGTCCGCGTTGGTGGGTCTGACTTGCTGGTCTGGACGGCGGTGACACCGCCGAAGGGCAGCGGCTCAGCAGCAGGAGCAGCCGTCGCCAGTGTCGGGCGCCATGGGGACGGTCGGCGCGCAGCAGCCTCTGCCCTGCCAGGCGTCCCGGCCCTCCTTGACGGCGATGGCCGCGATGACGAGGGCGGCGATCGGGTCAGCCCAGGACCAGCCCAGCAGCAGGTTGGCCAGCAGGCCGACCAGGAGAACGGCGGAGAGATAGGTGCACAGCAGGGTCTGCTTGGAGTCGGCGACCGCGGAGGCGGAGCCGAGCTCGCGGCCGGCCTTGCGCTGGGCTGCCGAGAGGAACGGCATGATCGCTAGGGACAGCGCGGCGAGGACGATACCGGGAATCGAGTGGTCGGCTTCGCCGGTGCCGGTTAGCGCCCGGAGGGAGTCGATGGTTACGTAGGCCGCAAGCGCGAAGAACGAGACGGCGATGATCCGCAGGGTGCGCTGCTCACGGGCTTGGCGGATGGCGGGGTCGTGCGCGGAGAACTGCCAGGCGACGGCTGTGGCGGAGGAGACCTCGATGACGGAGTCGAGTCCGAAGCCGACCAGGGCGGTGGACGAGGCCAGGGTGCCGGCGGTGATCGCGACCACGGCTTCGATGACGTTGTAGGCGATGGTCGCGGCGACGAGCAGGCGTATGCGCCGGGTGAGCGTGTCACGGCGGACAGAGCTGGGGCTGAGGGATATCGCGGTCATTCAGCAGCAGCCCTTCTTTTCCGCGTCCGAGCAGGTCTTGTCTGCCTCGACGGCGACGACGGCTGCCCGCAGGTCGTCGAGCGCGTGTCCCAGACGCTCGTCGGCGAGCTCGTAGCGTGTGCGTCGGCCGTCGGGAGCGGTGACGACCAGGCCGCAGTCGCGCAGGCAGGCCAGGTGGTTCGAAAGCCGGGTGCGGGAGATCTCCAGGGCGTCAGCGAGGTCGGCCGGGTAGGCGGGGGCCTGGCGGAGGGCGAGCAGAATTCGGCAGCGGATGGGGTCGGCGAGGGCGCGGCCGAACCGCGCCAGCACCTCGATGTCAGCAGCGAGCGTCAGCACGCCCTGAGAGTACATCGAAACCTGAATTCAGAAAACTGTGGATTATGAGCATCTGGCCACCTCGACAGCGTGGGCGTTGTTTTTCACGCTCCTGACGGGGCGCGGGCGGGCGAACCGGAGCAGCGACGGGGATGGGTGGCGGAACGAGCACGGCCACCTTCGCGGATCTTGAAGGGTGGAGAACTCCATGATCCACAGGGGGCCGTGTTCGCCTGCTTCCAGGGCTCATCACCGACGTCAACCAACAAGCTGGGACGAGCCGGGCGAACACCGGGCCCTGACGCGCACCCTGACGCATGTCGGGTTCCGCTCAGGCAGACGGCGAAGTCCGCTTTGCAGGGACAAATCTCAGTCGCTCGCGACGAGAGTCCGCGCAAGTGCGTCGATGGTCACGTCGACGATGGCGCGCAGTTGCTCCATGCTCGTTCCGGCTCTGCTCATGACGGCGAGGGACTGGTTCACGGCCGCAAGGTGGGTCGCGAAGGACTCGGCCGCCTCGTCGTGCAGTCGTGCGGCCTTCAGCGCGGCGCGTAGCCGGGCGTGCTGGAGGCCGATCGCCTCCCGTGCACGCGCCGCGACGCTCGCACTCAGCACTGGGGTTGCCATGACGGTTTGGGCCACCAGGCATCCGTCGGGCAGACCGGGGTCCGCGATGCGTTCCAGGGTGATGTCGAAGAACGCCCGCGCGGCTGCCAGGGGCCGGTCGGCGGCGCAGGACAACGCGGCGTCGTACTTGCCTCCGTAACGCGTGGTGTAGCGCTCCAGGCAGCGCATGAAGAGCGTGTCCTTGTCACCGAGGGAGGAGTAGATGGAGCTGCGGTTGAGTCCGGTCGCCCGGGACAGGTCGTCCACCGACGTGTCCGCGTAGCCGGCCCGCCAGAACTGGATCATCGCGGCATCGAGCGCCGTGCCGATGTCGAACTGCTTCTTGCCCGCCATGCCGGCACCTCCCTCCTGCTCTGCCTTCTTGGTGGAGACCATCCTCCCATCTTGAACTGACCAGTTCAAGATGGGTTAGGGTGAACGCGTGATCATGGCCGGATACCCCGCAGACCTCACAGCACAGCGACAGGCGCACCGCGTGCTCGCGGTCGGCACCATCGCGTTCGTCTACATCGTTGTCATGGCGGGCGGAACACTGACGATCCCCATGTACGTGCTGCGAGCCTCGCAATTCGGCTTCGGCCGCTCACCGCCGTTGTGTGCTGAGCGGCGTGGCGACCGGGCTCATCACCGCGACGGCAACGTCGGCGATGGCGGAACTCGTGCGCGGGCGCAGGACGGCAGCCGTGCTGAGCACCACGGCCACCATCGGCGGCCTAAGTCTCGGCGTCGTCGCCCGGTCTTTCCCAACGGAGCAAGCCGGGCGGGGGCGTTCGTCGCCAGCGGCGTGCTCGTCGCGGCCTCCTCGGGCGTCAACGGGTTCTTCTCCTCGCTGGCGCCTGCGTTCCTGCGCGAGGACCTGGGCGTGTCGGACTTCGCCGTCATCGGCGTGGCGTCGGCGCGCTGTTCATCGGCGCGCTGCTGGCGCGGATCGTCACGCCTTCGGTCCTTTCGCGACGCGACATCGGAACGGCCCTCCTGGCCGTGGAGATGATGGTCATCGAGGCCGCACTGTGGACCCACTCCGCGCCGCCTTTGATCGTCGGCCCTGTCTTCGCTGGCGCGGCGGTCGGAACGCTGTTCCGACATGGTCTGAGCGTTACCGACGCACAGGCCGTCGGGACACGGGGCTCCAGCACCATGCCCGCCGCGCTCGTCGCCGTCCACCGCGCTCGTGGGCCTCGCCTTCGGCCGACGGCACCGAATCAACCAGCGCACCTGACACCTTCAGCAGACCGTCAACACACCTCACACCAGTGGAGGAGAACCATGAATGACCCCGCAAGCGCCCCCCGCGTCTCCGCCAACCCGGTCCGCGACCTGCCGCTGCCCGACCTGGCCGGTTTCACCCACCGTTGGGTCGACGCCGACGGCGTCCGGCTTCACGCGGTTGAAGGCGGTCAGCCGGACGGTCCAGCCGTCGTGCTGCTCGCCGGGTTCCCGCAGACCTGGTGGGCATGGCGCAAGGTGATGCCGAACCTGGCCGACCGATTCCATGTCATCGCGCTCGACCTGCCGGGCCAGGGCCACTCCGAACGCCCGCACATCAGCTACGACACGCACACGGTCGCTGCGCACGTCCACGCCGCGGTCAAGGCGCTCGGAGTCTCGACATACTGGCTGGTCGCCCACGACATCGGCGCGTGGGTCGCCTTTTCCCTCGCCTTGAAGTACCAGAGCCAGTTGCGTGGCCTGGCACTGCTCGACGCCGGCATCCCGGGGATCACACTCCCTGACGCCATCCCGACCGACCCCGAACAGGCGTGGAGGACCTGGCACTTCGCCTTCCACCTCGTGCCCGGCCTGCCCGAGACACTGCTCGCTGGCCGCGAACGGGAGTACGTCGGCTGGTTCCTGAAGGTCAAGGCCCTCTCCTCCGACACCTTCGACGACGCCGAAATTGAGCAATACGCCGCGTCCGTGGCCGCCGGCGGCGGTCTCCGTGCATCCCTGGCCTACTACCGGGACGCCGCCGAGTCGGCGCGGAAGAACCACGAAGCGCTGGAACAACAGCGCCTGACGGTCCCGGTTCTCGGAGTCTCCAGCAGCCACGGCTCCATCCCCGACATGGCGGCTTCCATCAGGCCGTGGGCAGACCACGCCACCGGGACCGTCGTGCCGGACGCAGGACACTTCATCCCCGATGAACAGCCCGATGCCGTCGCTGCCGCGCTGACCGACTTCATCACCGAAGACGATTGAGACTGGGCGGCCTGGTCCGCCCTGCGGGGGTGACAAGCGTCGCCGAACTCGTCACGCAAGGCGCTCCAACCCCAGGGCCCCGGTGTTTGCCCGGCTCGTTCCAACTTGTTGGTTGACATCGGTGATGGGCCCGGGAAGCAGGCGGACATGGCCCACCGGGCTGCCGCCCGGGCCGATCTCTACTTTCGGTTGGGGTAGACAAGTTGGTCGCGGACTCGCCGGGTGACTGGGGCAGCCTCGTGGATTTGGCTGGAGGGCTACGGCACCGTCCACGGCCGGTACTCCGAGTACGGTCACCGCCGCGTCTTCCAGGAAAGCGGGACGCTGATCAACACACTGCTCTTCGCCACGGACGCCGGCGACGGAATCTGCAAGCGGATCAGCCAGGGCAACAACACCCCCGTGAGGGCACGGTCAAGGTTCGCCCCCACCCCGGCACGGTGACGTTGTCCGTCGCGCCTCGACAAGGCCGTTGCCGGTGGCGTCGGCGCCGACGTACACCAGCGCGCCGAGTCCGAGGACCGTCGGGTAGGCGCCGGCCCCGAGCCCTGCCGCCGTCCGAACGGGGCGTGCCGTCGGGACGGGCAGCAGCAATGCCGCCCCGGCGATCGTTGCCGGATCACCCGCCTGCCCGCTCAGCGCAGCAGTGCGTCTAGGAACGGGCTGGAGACCACGTGATGGGGGTCGAGCCGGTTCAGGATGGCGACCGCCTCGTCCCAGCCAGGACCGCCCCCGGCGCGGAGGGCGGCGGGGACGGCCCGCGTGAGGACGTCCGGGTCGGACCACGCGGCGGTGTCGGTGTAGGCCCAGCCCTTCGACCACTCCACACGTACCGTCGCCCGGTCCCCGTCCAGGGCCAGGAGGAACTGCTCGATGTCCCGGTAGAAGCGGTGCAGGGCGGGTGTGGTCGGCAAGGAGAGGACGTCGATCCACACGGCGGTGTCGACGTCCGGTCGGTCCGGGCGCGGCCGCAGGGCGGACAGCAACGGCGGCCGGGCGCCGGGGACGCCGCACACGGACGGGTCCTCCAGGCCGGTCACCCGAATCTCCACCTGGCCGTTGACCGGGTACTCGCCGCGTGCCGCGTACTCGGTGAGCAGCGTGCGGTAGAAGTCGGCGAACCGGCTGACCACCCACTGCAGATCGGCGCGGCGGGTGAGGACGGCATAGCCGTTGGCCGTCTCGCGCAGTGTGGTGGGCCGCACGTACTGCAGCAGGTTGCGGGAGGCTCCCCACAGGTCCGAGCGCAGCCCGCCCGCCAGCAGGTGGGTGAGCACGTCGCCGGTCAGCACGTCCCGCACGAGGGTTCCCGACAGCAGGACGTCGGTGATGTCACCGGTCAGCGCGACCTTGGCCAGCAGGTACTGGACCTGCCCGAAGAGCGGTGCGCTCGCCCAGGCTCCCGAGACCAGGGTTCCGGCGAGCCGGGCCACCGGCTCGGGAAGCGAGTCGGAGAACGGGTAGTTGTACGGCCCGTCGACCGCGCGGGCGGCGAACGGCCGGTCGGGGGCGACGCTCCAGACCTTCAGCCAGGGCTTGTCCGTGAACGCGAACCAGATCGCCTCGGCCCGGCCGGTCCTGTCCACGAAGTCGGCCAGGGTTCTGGTGCCGGACGGGGCACCGGGGGCGGCGAACAGTTCGGTGGCGGGGATGTCCAGGAAGGACCGGCAGCGCAGGTTGTGGTCGGCGCCCACTCGCAGCACGGCCTCGGTGACGAGCGAACGGCCGAGGTGGGTGAGGAGCGCGTCGCAGTCGGGATCGGCCCGGCCGACGGTCCGCAGGATGTACCGCCCGGCGTCGTCGTCCCAGACGACCGCGGTCAGCTCGGTGACCAGGTTGCTCAACGAGCCGTGGCCGTGGCCGGGTGACGGGTTCTCGCCGGTGGCGGGGAGGGCCGTACCGTGCGCGCCGATGGCCAGCGCGCCGCCGACCGACAGTTCCCCGGGTGCCGGTGCGGAGACGACCCCGTGTCCGTGCCCGCCGGCGAACGCGAGGAGCCTCTCCAGCGAGGCCCCGGCCTGGACCCGGACCAGGGCCGACCCGTCGGCGTCCTGTCGCTCGAGCGACATTCCGGTGAGGTGAGCGGTGGTGTCCACCAGGACGACCCGGGCCGCGGCGGGTGTGCCGTCGGCCACCGTGAGGGGAGCCCAGCCATGCCGCTTGCCCTGGGCGCGTACCGTCCAGCCGGCACCGTGGGCCCAGTTCACGACGTCGAGCACGTCCTGCGGGGTGTGTGGCGCGCACGTCCACAACTGGTCGGCGCGGATCTCGCCGGACCAGTTCTCGTAGACGCGCCGATAGACGTCGATCCCGGCCGGGAAGCCGGACGGCGACGGCGCGTCGGCGTAGGCGCTGCCTGGCCGGACCACCCCGCGCAGCAGCCAGACCGCGCCGCCCGCGGCGACTGACGACGCGAGCAACCTGCGCCGCGACAGCCCGCCGCCCTGAACCGAAGATTCGTCCGTCATCCCCGAGCACCTCCCCTGGTCCCGCCTCAACCCCGAACCGGCCCGGCCGGGCCGACCGAGCACGCACGCACGCACGCACGCACGCTAACCAGTAACCAGGAACCCTGTAGTCATATGGTCGTTCGATCTACGCGATCGAGTGAATGTCCCGCGAATCGCCCTCCCTGGTAGTGATCAGGTGCCACCCGTGTACCCGGCCGCCTCGGGCCGTTCCGGTCCG
Source organism: Streptomyces sp. NPDC058812 (assembly GCF_042744565.1). Lineage (NCBI taxonomy): Bacteria > Bacillati > Actinomycetota > Actinomycetes > Kitasatosporales > Streptomycetaceae > Streptomyces > Streptomyces sp. NPDC058812. Next base: position 284,086 of record NZ_JBHYOB010000005.1, on the reverse strand, counting down.
CCCGCGTCGGCGCCGACATCGACCACGGGGGGCGCGCAGGTTGAGGGCGTCGGTTTCGGATGGTGCGAAGCGGGGTCCGCCCCGGCTCAGGGCCGGCTGTGGATACCGGCAGATGCGCGTCGGCATCTCCACCGGGTGCGCCGTCTGCGGCCCAGCGGTAGCCGCAACTACCGAGAGGCACCGCTCGTTCGAGCCCGGCCTGACCGGATGAGCCGGGACATTCAGTCGGGAGCTACCGTCCGCTCGGTGGGGGACGCCCCGCTGTCGGCGCCGGAGGGGCTCGGGCGGGAGTTCCTCCGGCATGTTCTGGTACGCCACGGGCCGCATCCAGCGGGCGACGGCTCTGCTGCCGACGCTTGTGTGGAGGGGGACGTACTCGCCGGCCACGGCCCTCCGTGGTGCATCGCGGGGGTCACGGCGACGCCGGTGGCAGCCGTTCCAGATGAGCCGTCCGGCGGCGAGGGCGCCCGCCAGGCGTCGGACGAGAGCCATGTCTTCCCGCTCCTGTCCGTGGAGGGACGCAGTGAGACCGTCCGGCAGGATGTTCAGGGCTTCCAGCGCGACGCCCTTCTGGCGTCAGCGGGGCGTTGGGGATGTCCCGTCATATCGGCCATCGAAGTGCGAGCTGCTCGGTACCCGTCGGTCGAGAGGCGCGTGATCAGGCGGTGGTGCGCAGTACGGCGGTCTCGGGATGCTCGCGCAGGACCTGGATCCCCTCGTTCATACCGGACTTGGCGGCGTCCTCCATGTGCGCGCGGAATGCGTCTGCGTTCTCCCGGACCTGGACGGCGTAGAAGGCTCCAGGGCCATTGAGGTCCTCGTACTCGGCGGAGCTGACCAGGCCCGGCTTCTCGGAGGTCTGGATCGCGTGGAGCAGCGAGTCGCGGGCCTCATGCTCCTGTCCGTCCTTGGCGTGGATTTGGTGCACAAACAACCTTGCAGGGAGGGGCGATGCAGCAGCGCAGACGGGGCAAGAATCTTGAGGATGCCCTGCTGGGGGTCGCGTGGGCCGAGCTGACCGAGCGCGGGTATGCGGCGTTCACGCTGGAGGCGGTCGCGAAGCGGGCCGGCACGAGCACGCCAGTGATCTACCGCCGCTGGGCCAACAAGACGCTCAGGGTGGAGACGGCCATCACGCACGCGAGTTCCCAGCGAGTCATCGACGTCCCTGACACGGGAACACTCCGCGGCGACTTGATCGCGATCATGCAGGCGGCCAACGCGTCGCGGACCGACCTGCTCGTGGCGACCGCGATCCTCCTCGACGGGTACTTCGCGGACACGGGATCGAACCCGGAGCGGCTCCGCGAGCAGATACTGGCAGGCCAGCGTTCGGCAGCCGAGACGATCGTCCAGCGGGCCGTCCAGCGCGGCGAAGTGGACGCCTCCCTCCTGGAACCGCGTCTTGTCTCGCTGCCGTTCGATCTCTTCCGGCACGAGGTCCTCATGACGCTGCAGCCCGTGTCCAACGAGGCCATCGAGCGGATCGTCGACGGTATCGCGGTGCCCCTTCTGACACGACAGGCGCCGGATTAGACCCATCAGGGCGGGTCCGATCACTCCGTCGAGGTGGTGACGGAGGCGAGCGAAGCAGCGCTCGACCACATTGCGGTCCTTGCGGAGTTCACGGTCGAAGGCCGGTGGTCTGCCGCCGGCCTGTCCGCGCCGAACGCTGTTGGCCTGCTGTTCCGTGCGTTCCGGTATCACCGCCCGGATCCCCCGCCCGGGCGGTGCCTGGCGGATGGTGCGGGACGAGTACGCCCTGTCCGCCATGACCGCGTCGGGTCGGCATCGTGGTCGCCCAGTGCCTGCCCGGGGCGCTCTGAAGGTGCCCATGACGGTGTCGAAGGTGGTGGAGTCGTTGACGTTGCCGGTGGTCCCGCCACGGCCGTCCTCGCCCGTCAACACCCGCAGCAAGGACGCTATCCGTTCCCACGCCGTATCCGTCAGTTCGCCCCGGCTGACGGCAAGATCCATGCTCGGGCACGTCCTGGTCCGCCCGCGGGTCAGGTACGTGGTCACTGGTCGATGCAGGTCTACGCGTCTTGCCGTGCGGAGGCGGGCGCGGGTGCGGCGGCTCGGGGCTCGGGGGCGGTGGGTTCGGGCAGGGTGCGGAAGAGGAGCCAGCTCAGGGCGGGCATCGCGATCAGGGGGGTGAGGGCCGTCCGGAGGGATGTGGAGTCGGCCAGGTGTCCCAGCAGGGGGCTGATGAGGCCGCCGATGCTGACGGTGAGGCCGAGGGTGACACCGCTGGCGGTGCCGATGCGGGAGGGCAGGTAGTCCTGGCCGAGGGTGACTTGGAGGGAGAAGGGGACGTACAGGCCGGCGGAGGTGAGGGCTACGAAGAGGAACATGACCGGGCCGGGTGTGTAGATCACTCCGGTGACGGCGGCGATCGAGAGCAGGTAGGACCAGCGGGAGACACGGACGCGGTCGTAGCGGTTGGCCAGGAAGCCGCCCAGGAGCGAGCCGACGGCGCCGCCCAGGAACAGCAGGAACAGGGCGATGGTTCCCGCGGTGGTGCTGCCCTGCGTGCGCTGCTGGGCGTAGAGGGAGATGAAGGTGCTCAGGCCGATGAAGACGATGGAGCGGAAGACGACCGCCAGGGACAGTTTCACGAACGAGGCCACATCGTCCGCGCTCCGGGGCGCCTCCGTCTCGGACGTGCCGACCTGGGGCCGGGCGAGCATCCGCAGGACGGGCACGCACAGGGCGGCGCCGGCGAGCGCCGGGGTGACGAGTACGGGTGTCCAGTGCAGGGAGCCGTGTCCGATCGCGGCCGACACCATGAGCGGGGCGAGCGCGAAGCCGATGTTGCCGCCGAGGGAGAACCAGCCCATCGCGCTGTGGCTGCCTTCGCTGGCCAGTCGGGCCACGCGGGCGGATTCCGGGTGGTAGGCGGCCACCCCGACTCCGGAGACGGCGACGAAGAACAGAGTAAGCCCGTAGGAGCCGCTCAGGCCGCTCAGCGCGATGCCCACACCGCCCAGCAGGGTGCTGACCGGCAGCAGCCACGGCATCGCCCACCTGTCGGTGAGCGCACCGAACAGCGGCTGGGCCACCGAGGACAGCAGGGACGCGGCCAGCACGATGCCGGAGGCCACCGCGTAGGTGTAGTCCCGTTCGGCCACGAAGAACGGGATCAGTGCCGCGACGGCGCCCTGGTAGATGTCGACGCAGGCGTGCCCCACGGCCAGCAGGGAGATCGATGTATTCCTTCGCACGCCTCCCATGCTGGGAGAAGCACCACTGTCGCGCTTTCGGTAGATTGACAGATGATGCAGGAAATCCGCCACACCCCCGTCGCGCCGACCCGGACCCAACGTCTCGCGTCCGGCGGCGAGATAGACGCGCACCGCCACGACGACCACCAGATCGCCTACGCCAGCAAGGGCACCATCGCGGTGACCACCGACGCCGGCTCCTGGGTCGCCCCCGCCACCCGCGCGCTCTGGATCCCCGCCGGCGCCGTCCACCGGCACCAGGCCCACGGCGAACTCGACCTCCACCTCGTCGGCCTGCCCACCACCGAGAACCCCCTCGGCCTCGACAAACCGGCCGTCCTCGCCGTCAGTCCCCTCCTGCGGGAACTCATCGTCGCCTATACCTGCGACCCCGACAACGACAGCCCACCCCACCTGCGCCTGCGCGCCGTCATGCTCGACCAGCTCGCCCTCTCCCCCGAGCAGCCACTGCACCTGCCGGCCCCTACGAACCCTTTGCTCCGGGACCTGCACGACGTCCTGCGCGCCGACCCTGCCGACAACCGTTCCCTCGACGACCTCGGACACCAGATCGGCGCCAGCGCCCGCACCCTCTCCCGGCGCCTCCACGACGACCTCGGCCTCACCTACCCCCAATGGCGCACCCAGATCAGGCTCCACCACGCCCTGATCCTCCTGGCCGACGACACCCCCGTCACCGCCGTCGCCCACCGATGCGGCTGGTCCTCCGCCAGCACCTTCATCGACGTCTTCCGCCGAACCTTCGGCCACACCCCCGGCACCCGCCCCACCACTTGACGCAGGACCCGGCCAGCGCACGAGCCGTCAAGATCACTCGCCGGACAAGCACTAGATCAAGCACTAGATGTGGTGTCACATCAGGGCAGTGGTTCCACGAAGTTCCCGAACGGCTTCGGACGCAGGTGGTCGGACAGCAGTCAGGCGGAGGCGGAGGCCACGAAGAGCGGAATGGCGATGAGGAAGCGGGCGGCCTCGGCGCGTTGGCGCTGTTCGGCGAGCCACTCGTCCGCCTGGTCACGGCCGACGGCGCCGCCGGCGCGGGCCGGCTCGGCGAGCCTCGCGAGCAGCGACAGCATCGCGGGGGCGGTGAACACGCTGGTGTGTACCTCGACCGTGACATCGTTGAGCCGCCGGCCAGGAGCAGGCTGCGGTACTGGCGGCCGGCGCGGGGCGTGCCCAGGTGGTCGGCGCGGACGTGCACGATCGTGCGGTGAGCGCCGCGTCATCCGAGTCGATCGTGATGGCGTCCCAGTCCTGACCGACCAGGACGACCTGCCGCCCGGGCAAGGACCCGTCGTGCCTCCGCCACCAGGAAGTGACCGTACGGCGCAGCGCAAGGCCCGCCGCGAGTACCAGAACCGCGTCGACGCCCTCACGAGTACAGCCGGGCTGTGATCAACGGCTTGGCGTTGTCCGCTTTCCGGTCCCAAGTCCCGTCACCCGGACCTATCGTTGGCTGATGCGCGCACAGCCCATTGACCGCCCGGCCGATCTCGACGTGGTTCGTGAGTCCTATGACCGCGTGGCCGACAATCACGCTCACACGGTGGTCACTGTTCAACCTCCCCCGTGACATCCTGCCCCAGGTTCTCGCCCTGTTCGCACACGCGTTGAAGCCGGGCGGACATTTCATCACCGCCACACATGTCGGCGGCGAAGACGCGGTGCGCACCGAGGCCTACGGGGGCGTGCCCGTGCGTTGGACGACACACAAATGGCGGCCGGAACAACTTGTGGACCTGGTTGAACAGGCAGGCCTGCACCCGGTCGCCGAACTTCGGCTCCCTCCCGAGGAATACAGCGGCCCGGGTCTAGTCGTCATGGCCAAGCGTCCCGGCTGACGACCGGGGGACGGAAGCGCCAAAGGATCTCCTGCCGACACTCATCACCTGACGCCTACGGCTACTTTCCGTTCGAATGCTTTCCGAGGGCCGGTACGCACTGCACGCCCTCGTCATGCCGGTGACGGGGCGTGCCGTACGCGCCCGTCTGCCGTCGCCGGTCCTCGATGTGTACCAGCCTGTTCAGCCGCTCCTGCTGGGACTGGGCGAGGTCGTGATCGCGGTGCTGGACACACTGTTCCCGGCCGGCTGGTCGCCGCCCGGGGCGCGTACGGCCACGGCGCTGCGTAGCGAGTGGCGTCCGGCGGAGCGCGAGCGGCCGGCAGGACGCGCGCTGCTGGTGATCACGGGGCTTCGCCGGGCAAGGCCGTGTCGATGCGGAGTGCATGCAGGGTGTCGAGTTCGCGCTCGATGTCGCGTCGCTTGGCCTCCAGACGCTCAGCCTCCCGGGCGAACAACTGCTCCATGACACCGTTGCGCTCTTCGAGCGGGGCCTCCATGCAGGGCAGCACTTCGTCGATGGTGGTGCTGCCCAGGCCGGCAGCGAACAGGTGCTGGATCATGACGACCCGCTCCACCATGGAGCTGTCGAAGTCGCGCCACCCGCCGGGGGTGCGCTCGGAGCGGATGAGCCCGTGCGCCTCGTAGTACCGCAGGGACCGGGTGCTGACGCCGCTGGCAGCCGCCAGCTCACCGATGCGCACAAGACCTCCTGAACTGTTCGCCGACTTCCGTTCCTTGAAGTTGACACCGGCGTGAAGTTACACGATCTAGGTGTCGCACCCACAGGGGGTGCCTCGGGGAACCGGAGGTCGCCGTGACTGCTCAGATCCATCTGTGGTCGGACTACGTCTGCCCGTTCTGCCTGATAGCCGATGAGCTGATTGAGCGCGCGATCACCGAACGGCCCGACGTCGAAGTCGTCCACCACGCTCACGAGCTGCGTTCCCGGCCGACGCCCACCCTGCGGCCGGAGGACCCGTACCTGCCCCATATCTGGGAGCGTGCCGTGTACCCGATGGCACGCCACCATCAGGTACCGATGCGGTTGCCGACCATCTCGCCGCAGCCCTACACCGAGCTGGCCTTCCGGGGTGCCCAGTACGCCGCGGAGCAGGTCCGGGCCCACGCCTACCACCGTCGCGTGATGACGGCGTTCTTCCGCGAGGACCTCGACATCGGGGACCGCGCGGTCCTGGCCCGGCTGGCCGAGGAGGCCGGACTCGACCCGGCCGCCTACGCGGCGGCCCTCGACGAGCAGGAATACGCCGAGCGGCACCGGCAGGCACTGGCCGAGTCGGCGCGGATGAACATCACCGTCGTACCCACGATCATCATCGGCACCCGGCGCATCGAAGGCGTCGCCACCGAAGGCGTGATTCGCCGGGCCCTGCACGAAGCGGCCGCCGCATGACCGCGGACACGACCCGGCTCACGGCTCTGATGGCCGACGCCGTGGAGACCTGCGTCCGCCGGGTCGAGTCCGGCGGGGTTCCCTTCGCCGGACTGCTCGTCGCCGACGACGGGTGGGTCTCCGACCCTGGCGTGAACCTCGTCGACGAGACCGGCGACCCCACCGCCCACGCGGAGATCGTCGCCTTGCGCCAGGCCGTCCGGACCCGCGGCCGTTCCGCTCTGGAGGGGGCCACCCTGCTGGCGACGGGAGAGCCGTGTGCACTGTGCTACCGCGTCGCCGCCGCTCACGGCATCGCCGCCGTCCGCTTCGCCGTCGATCGCGACACCGCCGCCGCGTGGGGCTTCGACTACCGGGCCGGCTACGACGCCGACGCGACCGACCGGCTGCCCCTGGCGGCAGCGGCCCGGCACCTCCCCGTGGAGCGGGGCCTGGCCCCCTTCGTCCGCTACCTCGAGCTGCACCCCCACGACTTCACCACCCGCTCGTAACCCACCACCGCGTAAGGACACCCGTCATGCACTGGCTCTACCTCGCCATCGCCGTCGTCTTCGAGATCGCCGTCGCCCTCACCGCAGGCAAGGCCCAGGGCTTCACCCGGCCCGGCTGGACCGTCGCCACCCTGGTCAGCGGTGGCATCGCCACCTACCTCCTCAGCCAGGCGCTGCTGACCTTCGAGGTCGGCGTCGGCTACGCGATCTGGACCGCCGTCTCCGGCGTCGGAATCGTCGTACTCGGCGCCCTCCTCTTCGGCCAGCGTCTGGACTGGCGCAAGTTCCTGGGCATCGCCGCCGTCATCGCCGGAGTCGTCGGCCTCCAGCTCAGCGGAGCAGCCTGACGCCACCGGAACCGACCCCAACCCCGCCCCCGCCCCGCCCCCTGCCGAGAACGTCCCCGAGGAAGGAACTCACATGTCCACCACCACTGCCACCACTGCCACCACTGCCACCACCGAGAACGTCACCGCCCGCAGCGACCGAGCCCGCGCATGGCTGGTCCTCCTCCTCGCCGGAGCCTTCGAGATCGCCTACGCCTTGGCCGTGGGAGGCAGCCAGGGCTTCACCGTGCTCTCCTGGTCGCTGATCGCGGTGGCCTTCTTCCTGCTGACGCTGTTCTCCCTGAGCCTGGCCCTGCGCACCATCGACGTAGGCATCGGCTACGCAGTCTGGGCCGGCATCGGCGCCGTCGGAGCGGCCCTGCTCGGCCCGGTCTTCTTCGATGAGACCCTCACCCCGGTCAAAGCCCTCTGGCTCGCCGTGATCATCGGCGGCGTCGTCTGGCTCAAGCTCGCGGACAGCTCCAAGCAGACGCGGAGCGAGGAGTCGGCCCACCAGTGACGGTCACTGTGCACGCAACCGCACGTGCGAGGGCGGGCCCGGAGTCGCCGGGCCCGCCCTCGCACGTGAGTTGTCAGAACAATGTCAGACCCCGACCTGACGACACCACTCAGAAGAAGGCCCGCGCCGTCGACAGGTGCACCGATGCACCCCGATACCCGGCCTGGACCACGCGATCAGCCCGTGGGGGCAATCGACGGAACCCACCTCCACCCGTCATCGGACCGGCCAGGTGATCAACCGGGCGTCCGGCCCACTCCCTCGAGGCTCCGGCAGGCACGAGGTCAGCCAGGAGGGCGAAAACGCGCGGTCGCTCATGAGTCGGATCATGTGCCCCACTCCCAGATCTGGCGCGGCGGTTCGCCTGGCCCTGCGCCTCGGGGGCATCGTTCGTGGGATGCCCCCGTCGACGCGGGGGCCCCTTCGGGTGCGGGACGCCTTCGGGTGCGGGACGCTACTGAACGTCGGCCAGCACGCGCAGAATCGCGGCCTCGTCCTGAGCGGTCTGCAGCCGCGCCCTGAAGTCGGTGTCCATCAACTTCCGCGACAGCAGGGCGAGAATCCGCAGATGCTCGTCACCGGCGGCAGCCTCCGGCACAGAGATCATGAAGACGAGCTTCGCCTCCGTTCCGTCGAGCGAACCCCACTCGATCCCCTCCGCGGACCGCGCGAACCCGACGATCGGTGCCGTGACCGCGTCCGTCTTGGCATGCGGAATGGCGATCTCCTCGCCGAGCCCGGTCGTGCCCTGCTCCTCGCGCCGCAGCGCGGTCCGCACCAGCTCCTCGACGTCGGCGACCTTGCCGGTGGAGGCGAGCAGGCCCGCCATCTCACGGATGGCCGCCTCCTTGTCGTGCGCGTCCAGCTGCCGCTTCACCGTCTGCCCGGTGAGGTACCCGGAGAGCACTTCGGGTTCGGCCGTTCCGGCGGTCGGCGCGGGCGCGGGCGCGGCGACCTGGGTGGCGGATACGGAGTCCTGTACCGCCGCACCGGCCCCGGCGGGGGCGAGGCCGGCCCCCTCGGGTGTCGTGGCGGGGTGCGGCACGGAGGCCGGTCCAGTCTGCTTCTCCTGCTTGGCGGACTCGCGGCTCGCCTTCAGCTGAAGGAGCGCGTTCGTGGCCAGGGCGGTGACGAGCACACCCGCGACGATCGCCACGAAGAACATGGCCACACCGTCGATCGCCGTGAACACGGCGACGATCGGCCCGCCGTGCGGTACCGAGTCCTCGACCCCTGCGAGGCCCGCGACGGCGCCGGCGACCGCTCCACCCAGCATGTTCGCCGGGATGACCTGCGCCGGTCGCGCCGCCGCGAAGGGGATGGCGCCCTCCGAGATTCCGAAGAAGCCCATGAACAGCGCCGCGACGCCGGTGTCCCGCTCCTGCTGCGTGTAGAGCTTTCGGCGCAGCAGCGTCGCCAGACCCTGTCCCAGGGGCATCACCGGGATCGCCGCCGCGGCCATGCCCATGACCGCGTTGTTGGTGCCGATCAGACCGGCGCCCACCAGGAACGCCGTCTTGTTGACCGGGCCACCCATGTCAAAAGCGATCATCAGACCGATGACGGCGCCGAGCACGATCGCGCTCGACCCGGTCATCCCGTTCAGCCAGCTGGTGAGGTGCGTGAACACCCAGGAGATCGGTGTGCCGATCACGTAGATGAAGAACAGGCCGACGATCAAAGTGGACACGATGGGGACCACGATGATCGGCATGATCGGCTGTACGAACTTCGGCACCTTGATCTTACGTATCCACAGCACGACATAGCCCGCGAGGAAACCGGTGGCGATCGCGCCCAGGAAGCCGGCGTTGGCGTCAGCGCCGTAGATGCCGACGCCGTCGTAAGCCAGGAAGCCTCCGATCATGCCCGGAACGAGCGCGGGTCGGTCGCCCAGGGCGAAGGCGATGTAACCGGAGAAGATCGGCAGCATCAGCTTGAAACCCAGGCCACCCAGGGCGTTGATGTCGTACCAGAAGGAGTCCTTCGGGATCTCGATACCGTCCGGCGTGGTCTGCCCGCCGATCGCCAACGCCACCGCGATGAGCAGCCCGCCGACCACGACGAACGGGATCATGAAGCTCACGCCGTTCATCAGCGCCTTGTACGCCGCGCTGCGCTCCTTGCCGCTACCGGGCGAGGATGCGGCGGGGGCGACGCCGCCGTCGCCGTCGCCGCCGCCATGCACGGGCGCGCTAAGCACCTGCTCGATGAGCTGCTCGGGGTGACTGATGCCCTCGGACACCCCGACCGACAGGACCCGCTTGCCGACGAACCGGCTGCGGTCGACGTCCTTGTCCGCAGCGATGATGATGCCGTCGGCACCTCTGACATCGTTGTCAGTCAGGACGTTCTCGGCCCCGATGGACCCTTGCGTCTCCACCTTCATCTCGATGCCGAGGGCGTCCGCCGCCTGCTGCAGCTTCTCCGCCGCCATGTATGTGTGTGCAATGCCGGTGGGGCAGGCGGTCACTGCAAGTAGCTGCGGCTTCTTCTGCCGCGCGGCCGCCCCTCCGCCGGAGTGGGCGTCTGCCGGACTCGTCACGCGACTCTCCTTTGCGCCTTCTTCTCACTCAAAGGCCGCACAAGCGTTCGTGGCGGCCCTGCTCGCATCCTGCAGTGCAACATGTTTGCACAGGAGCGAAAGTGCAAAGGTTTACGAGTGTTCAATCGTGCGCCGTTTCGCCAAAGGACCGCCTTCGGTGACGCGTCAGCGAGGAGCAGCCGGTATGCGCCCCCGCAACCGCCGTACCCTGTGGAGACTCACCGCCCGAGCCTCTCTGACCGGTCCGGCCGATCATGTGGCTGTTCCGCGCGTTACCCACTCGACCAGGGCGTGAGGCAGGTCGAGTACGGCAGGACGCGGAACCAACGAGGCTCCTGCGCTGATGAGTTGAGACGCAGGAGCCGCCATGACGCTGAACCTGCGACGCGGGTCAAGCAACGAGCAGGCGAAGGCCGAGATCTGCCGCGTCGAGGTCGGCGAGGTCCCTGTTGCGCTCGGCCCACCGGCCGGAACCGAGGTCGTCGCTCAGGCTTCGCACCGTCCGCTGCTCCGCCTCCGGTCCAACCCTCGTCCACACCGACGACGCACGGCGCACATGATCCTCCAGATACGCCTCCGGCCGGCGCCAGTACGCCTCGAACAGGCCGTCAGCGCAGTCCCACGGGATGGGCACCGGCTCAGCGCGGGCGCCGATCGCGTCGGCCATCCCGGCAAGCGAGGGAAAATCCGCGAGGACCGTGGCGAACTCGGGCAGGTAGTCGCGGGTGAGCCAGAACCGGTCCTGCCATCCGGGCTCGTCGGTGTCGAACGTGAGCACCACCACGCGGCGGGCCACGCGCCGCATCTCACGCAGCCCAGTTATCGGGTCTCCCCAGTGGTGAACGGTGGAGACGGCCATCGCCACGTCGAAGGACTGGTCCTCGAACGGCAGGCTCTCCGCGGCCGCGGCCACGCACGGCGCCGAGTCGGCAGGCCGCTGCCCCCGCATGACCGCGGATGGCTCCACCGCGGTCACGTCGCGATCAGTAGGCTCGTAGGAGCCGGTGCCCGCACCGACGTTCAGAACCGTCTGCGCGTCCCCGAGCGCGTCCCAGAGCTGCGCGGCGATCCGCGGCTCCGTACGCCGCGTCGCGGTGTAAGCGCCACCGATCGCGTCGTACAGCCGTGCACCGAGCACTTCCAATTGCTCCTCCGGTGTCACCTTCAGTCCCTTCGCCCGTACCTCGAGTTCCCTGTCGATGGCCGCCACCATGGCGTCAGCGCGATCACGCCGCTCCACCAGCAGGCCACGCAGTCGGCGCAAGTGCGCGACCGCGTCGATGGACGGGTCGCCGACGAGTTCCCCAACCTCCCGCAACCCGAACCCCAGCCGCCGATAGGCCAGCACCTCCCTCAACCGCTCCACGTCCTCCTCCGAATAGGCCCGGTACCCAGCCGCGGTCCGCGCCGACGGCCGAACGAGCCCGATCTCGTCATAGTGATGCAGCGTGCGGACACTCACGTGCGCCAGCTCGGCCACGCGTCCCACGGTCCAGTGATCATCCACGACACCGACTATGCAGCCTGACGCCACGTGAGGGTCAAGAGCCGCACTCACGGCAGCAAGAGCCGAACGTCAACCAGCCGCCCGAGGCAACTTCTGCGAAGTGGACCGGGGCCTCAGTACCGTCTGAGCATGCCGCGTAGTACTGATGAGCTGACGGAACAGATTCAGGGGCTGCATGCTGACCTTGACCGTGGCGCGTGGACGCCCAGCCCTGCCGAGCGGGTCTTTGCCGGGAGGGTCGCGGACTCTCTGGCCGCGTCGCGACCCCTACACGAAGCGATCTTGGACGGCTTGCGTGGGACGGGCCATGACCTGGCGTCTGGAGAGGCGGCACCCTTTGCCGACGGTGCGATCTCCTGCGCCAAGTTCTTCAGGAGCCCGATGGAAGCCACGTCCTCTGAAGGTGGACAACGGCTGTACCAGGCATTTCTCCTCCTGCTGCGGAGCATCCTCGATGACCCGCATTCAGGTGTCGGCGCCTACTACGTGCGTTGAGGCACGCCAGGGTCCGACAGAGCCATGGACCCTACGCCACCGACACCCAGGCCGCGGCCTTGAACGGCGCGCGCCGTCTCCAGCCCGGCTCGTCCTACGTCGCCCCCTCCGCCATCAGGCCGGACTCTGGACGCCAACCTCTTCCCCGCCGTCCGACGCGCACTGTGCTCTCGTCGGCCTCGGCCGTATCCGGCAGGGCACGAGGACCAGTTCACGCGGGAGGAGGTGAATCATCTCCGGGCCCGCGGCGACGCCTCAACGGCCCAGCTGAGCCTGGGTGCGCCGCCCCCAGCCGAGCGGCGTTCTTCTTCAGGTGTTACGCCCGCGTAGTCGCGTCAGTGAGGCCTGCCATCCGGGTCAGACGTAGGGAGGTGGACTCATCGGCCGGCGTCATCACGGTCATCCGGTGTCCCGTCTCCGAGACACTGGTGGAGACGAAGTTCAGCTGGAGCTGCCCGACAAGGGGGCTGTCGAGGCGTTTTGTCTCGTACTGCTGGGGCAGTACGTCGTGCCGAGCCCACAGTCGGGCGAACATCTTCGATCGTTCCCGGAGGTCGTCAACGATTCCGGCAGCGGCAGGGGCGCCGATGTCGGCGCCGACCTCGGCGCGCAGTCTCGCGACCATCCGGGCGGCAACCAGGTCACCGTCGACGTAGCGGCTGCGCCAGTCAGGATCGGTGAAGAACTGCACCGCGCAGTTGCGTTCACCAGGTGGAATGAGGTCCATGTCGGTGAACAGGAACCGGTAGGCGCGGTTGTATGCCACCACATCGAACAGCGGGGTTTGCAGGCACGCGGGGAACGGGTCGAGCTTGTCCAGGACGGGCTGAAACGCTGCGGTGAGTCCCGGGTCACATTCGGGGGGCTCGGCTTTCGGCGTACTTGATCCGGCGAGCTGGTGCAGGTGCCGCCTCTCGGTGTCGTCCAGTTGCAGGGCTCGGGCGACCGCCTGCAGGACATGAGTGCTGACGTTGATGGGCCGGCCTTGTTCGAGCCAGGTGTACCAGGTGACGCCGACCCCCGCGAGGACGGCGACCTCTTCGCGCCGTAGTCCGGGCGTCCGCCGTCGCCCCGTGGACGGAAGACCTGCCTGCTGCGGGGTCACTCGTTCGCGCCGACTGCGGAGGAAGTCACCGACCTCGCGCCGGATCGCGGCGGGCCTGGTCTCTGTCATGTCTTCATCCTCCCGCACGGAGAACCCGGTATCCAGGTGGTGGCAGTACCCCCATAAATAGGCTCCTGGTTCCAGGATAAGCGGCGCTTCATGATCGACGGCATGACCACATCTTCTGCACCGCATGACAGTCCTTCCTCCCGTACGGGCGAACCTGGCGGAGAGGACGACCGCGCCGCGCCGCCGCCTGCACGAGGTCTGTCCGAGCCTCCGGCTCCGGCTCCGGGGCTGGGGACGGGCCGGCTTCTGACGACACTGTCGGCGTTGCTGTTGTCGGTGGTCAGTTTCGCGGCGGCGGGTATCGCCGTGCCCGACATCGGTGCTTCTCTGGGGGCCACGGCTGCCGAGCAGTCGTTGGTGGTGTCGGTGTACGCGTTGGGGTTCGCCATTCCGATGGTCCTCGGGGGCAGGCTCGGGGATCTGTACGGGCGACGCCGCCTCTTCCTGCTCGGCATGGCCGGGTTCACCCTGTTCTCCCTGGTCGCAGCCCTGGCCCCGAGCATCACCGTGTTGATCGCCGCGCGGGCCCTCACCGGAATCTCTGCGGCGGCCATGGTTCCCCAGGTGCTGGCGACGATCACGGCGTCCACCCAGGGGCCCGAACGTGCCCGTGCTGTCGCGCTGTTCGGAGCGACCGCGGGCGGGGCCACGGCGATCGGTCAGGTCCTCGGCGGCGTGCTGCTGTCCGTTCCCCTGCTCGGTGCTCCCTGGCGAATGATCTTCGCGATGAGTGTGCTCATGGGCGTGATCGCGTTCGGCGCCGCGCTGCGCTGGCTGCCCGATACCAGTGCGCCCGGCCACCGGTCGCTCGACCTGATCGGGACGACACTGCTCGGGCTCGCCCTGCTGGCACTCATGATGCCGATCTCCCAGGGCGGCGCGCTGGGCTGGCCGGTCTGGTGCTGGGCGCTGCTGGGGGCAGCGCCGGTACTGTTCGCAGCGTTCTGGCGGTGGCAGTTGCGGCTGCACCGTAGTGACCGCGTTCCGCTCGTTCCGCCGCCCCTGTTCCGGCTCAGCTCCTACCGGATCGGGCTGGTGATGGCGTTGATGCTCCAGTCCGCGTTCGGTGGGTTCACGTTCCTCTACGCGATCTCCACGCAGACGGGGCTCGGCTGGTCTCCCATGCACGCGGCCCTCGTGCTGTTGCCGTTCTCCTTGTGCTTCCTCACCGTGTCGATCTGGTCGGGGAAGCTCGCGCCCCGTTTCGGGTTCCGCCGGCTCCTCGCCATCGGCGGACTCGTCCAAGCCGCGTTCCTGAGCATCACAGCCGTCTCCGTGTTCCTCCAGGGTGCCGGCCTGAACTCGTGGACGTTCGCCGCCCTCCTCGTCGGAGTCGGTGTCGGTCAGGCCTTCATGTTCGGGCCGCTCGTCGGAGCGATGATCGCCGATGTCCCTCCAGCGTCTGCGGGAGCGGCATCCGGCGTGCTGCAAACCACACAGCAAGCCGCAATGGGCCTCGGCGTCGCCGTTGCCGGAGGTCTGCTCGGCGCGGCCCTGGCCGGTTCCACGGCCCCGACCGGTCAGGCCTACACGAGCGCGCTGGCGATCTGCATGCTCGTCCAGGCGGCATTCGCCGTCACGTTCGCCCTGTGCACGCTCGCCCTGCCACGGCGCTGACAGCACCGGACCGCCCTGGGGATCCTGTTCGCCGACGCGGCGCTGCCCGCGCCGTTCACCCTGTGACCGTCGACGACCGACCCGGACCGCACACTCTGGCTGATTCGTACTTGATCCCCAGAACGCCGGCTGACAGCAGGGGTGGGCGGTGTCAGCGGACTCGCCCGGTGAGACCAGTCCTGTCCCGTAGGCGCGGACGACGGCCTGGGCCCGGTCTCGCAGGGTCGGCGGAACGTCAGCTCTTCGGATCGCGGTTGAACTTCGCAGTCGGCCAGAAGTAGCCCGGAACCGTGAGGCCCAGGCACCAGCCGATGGTGAGCCACCCGTTGTGGCCGATCTCGGTGCCGAGGAGGAGTCCACGCAGGGTTTCGATGGCCGGAGTGAAGGGCTGGTACTCGGCGATCGGCCGGAACCGGCCGGGCGTGGAGTCGACCGGGACGAAGGCGCTGGAGAAGAGGGGCAGGAAGGTCCCGATCTATCGGGATGAACCGCTCGTCACGTCGCCTGAGAACGTGTCCTCCCTGGCCGCGTACGCCGCGGTGAACCGCTCGACGGCCGCCCAGAGTTCGCCTTCGCGCTGCGGGTCGTAGGACTCCTGCGACGAGCGGTCCGCACGGCTGCGGTCGACATAGGAGCCGGTCGGCGCATGGGTTGTGCCGAGGACGACGTCGGCGAGGCAGCGGCCCGCGGCACCGCGGCTGGTGGCGAACGGGGTGAGGGTCATCACCGGCATGATGCGGCGCATCGCGAACCGGGAGACGGGTCCCGCGTTGCGGGCGAGGCCGGTGCCGGGGACGAACCCCGGGTTGTAGGCGACGGCGCCGATCCCGGCCGGCAGCCGGCGCGCGTACTCGTGAACCAGGTAGATCGCGGCCAGCTTGCTCGTCGAGTACGCGGTACGCCCGCCGGCCGCGGTGTCCGGCTTGGGGAAGGCGCCCGTGCGGGCGAGGACGCCCGGGGACTTCCAGGCCGGGCCGGGCACCATGCCCATGTTGTGCCTGAAGTCGCCGAAGTGGGTGTCGCTGGTGGTGATCACGATCCGGGCGGGAGCGGTGAAGCGGTCCTGGAGCAGTCGGACGAACAGGTGATTGGCGAGCACGTTGATGGTGAAGGTGGCCTCGAACCCGTCGCGTCCCTCAGTCAGCGCGTTCGTGTACTGGATGCCGGCGTTGCCCACGAAGCCGCGCAGCGGCGGCAGGTCACCGCGGTCGAGCCGGCCGCGGATCTCGTCGGCAGCCGAGCGGACGCCGGCCAGCGAGCCGAGGTCCGCCGAGACGTGCGAGACCGTGTGCCCGCCCGCGCCGAGTTCCGCAGCGAGCTGCGTGCCGGAGGAGCCACGGGCCACCACCAGGAGGTGGACGTCCGGCGACTGGCGCAGGATGGATTCCGCGGCAACGCGGCCGATCCCGCGACTCGCGCCCGTCATCACGATGGTCTGCTTCATGGAAGGCTCCTCAACTGGTCAACCGATGGCGCCCGGCTCGGGCGCATCCCCACGTTCGCCGGTGGCGCCACCGCCAACCAGTGCCGTCCCCGTCACTAGGACTGGCAGTACCCAGGCTCGTCCGGCGCCGCGCAGCGAGAATGAACCCATGGCTTCCTCCCGCTCCGATTTCGCCGCACTCCTGCGCGCCTGGCGCGACCGGCTGTCCCCGGCCGACGCCGGCTTCACGAGGACGGACGGCCGTCGTGCCCCTGGGCTGCGCCGCGAGGAGCTCGCACAGCTGGCCGGGCTCTCCGTCGACTACGTCCTGCGCCTGGAACAGGGACGCGCGAAGAACCCCTCGGCCCAGGTCGTCGGCGCCCTCGCCCGGGCCCTTCAGCTGTCCCGCGCCGAGCGCGACCAGCTGTACCGAAGCGCCGGGCTCCTTCCGCCCCAGGACGGGACGGTCAGCGCCCATGTGCCCCCGGGCATCCAACGGCTCGCCGCGCGCCTGGGCGACGTACCGATCGGGGTGTTCACCGCCGACTGGACCCTGGTGTGGTGGAACACCACGTGGAGCGCCCTGCACGGCGACCCCGCCGCCCTCCCGACCGCCGAACGCAACCTCGCCCGCGCGCTCTTCGGCGACGGTGCCGCACATGACTCGATGCTTCCCGTCCGATCCGAGCGCGGACAGGACGCCTTCGCGGAGTCGATCGTCGCCGACCTCAAGGACGCCGTGTCCCGCTATCCCAGGGACGCCCAGCTCGATCGTCTCGTGCAGGAACTGCGGGGAGCCTCCGATGCCTTCGCCCATCTCTGGGCCACGCAGACGGCCGCCGCCCAGCACACGACGGACCGCAAGACGATCCGGCATCCAGAGATCGGCGACATCATGCTCGACTGCGACGTCCTCATCGTCCCCGGCGCAGACCTGCGCATGGTCACCTACACGGCAGCGAGCGGAAGCGGCGACGCGGGGAAACTGGATCTTCTTCGCGTCACAGGCGGCCGCACTGCCACCGCGCTCCCCTGACCGGCGGCTCCTGGGCGGGATCGCTTACGCCTTCGCCTTCGCAGAGCTGAAGCCGGCTCAACGGGCCGGGTTCCGGGTCGCGATGACGGCGGGCCCGCCCAGCCAGTTGGTCCACCCCGTGAGCCAACCCGGTTCGGCGGTGGCCAGGTGCGTGCGGCGCGGTGTCGTCGGCGCCGGCGACGAGGGAGGCGAGCGTGCCCTCGGCGACGAGTTCCGAGGCCACGAGGTTCATCGCATGGTTGCGCAGGCGGCGGGTCAAGGCCGGACCTCTCCGCCAGCATCCCGGCGGTCCGTCCAACAAGGATCTCCACGGCCGCAAGAGCCGCGAACAGCACTGTGGGCCTGGTGGGCTGGCATCGGCTTCATCCGGTGGGCTAAGTTGTGCAGCCATGACTACCGGGACGGCATCGCGCCACACACGGATTGGTGACCCGGTGCTCTTCTGAGCGCCGTACGGGCCGGTGCCGGCCCGCTGTCCAATCGAGTCAATCGAGTCTCTTGCGCTGCTGCGCGGGCTCCGCCTCCGTCGTGTTGATCACAGGCTCGACACGCATCAACCACGACAGGAGAATTCATGCCCACCAAGACGCTGCGCATTCCCACCGCGGACGGCCAGGCCGACGCGTTCGCTGCCTTCGCCGGTGGCGGGGGGCGGCACCCAGGGGTGCTCATGTACGCGGACGGCTTCGGGATCCGGCCCGTACTGCGGGAAATGGCCCGCGAACTGGCCGGGCACGGGTACTACGTACTCGTGCCCAACCTCTTCTACCGGCACGGTCCGGCACCGGTGATCGAACTTCCCGAGCACATTGGAGAAGAGGTCCGGCCCGCGCTCTTTGCCCAGCTGATGCCCCTGCTCGAGGCGCACACGACAGAACGCGTCCTGAGCGACGCCGACGCCTATGTCGAGTTCCTCACCTCTCAGCCCGAGGTCAGCGTCGGGCCGGTCGCGGTGACCGGCTACTGCATCGGCGGCCTCCTGGCGACGCGCACCGCCGCGGCCCACCCCGGCCAGGTAGCCGCCCTCGCCGCATTCCACGGCCCGGTGGGAGTCGACGGACCCGAGAGCCTCTCCAAGGTCACCGCCGAGGTCCACTTCGGCCACGCCGAGGGCGACTTGACGCCCGAGGCCCTCGGTGAACTCAACCAGGCACTGGACGTGGCAGGAGTCGGCTACAGCTCCGAGATCTACCCCGGCACCGTCCACGGCTTCACCATGTCCGACACCGATGCCTTCAACGCCGCCGCACTGCAGCGTCACTGGGACCGTCTGCTGCCCCTACTCGCCCGCACCCTGACCAAGAGCTGAGGCTCGGCCCTGAAACGAGCCCGAGGTACAGGCCTCCGGAGCCCCAGGGCGATGTTTCGGAGTCGGTGGAGGGCGGGCGGCGCCTGGCCTCCACCGAGGAGTCCTCGAGGCAGAACGGACCCGTCCGGCGGACGGGCTGCGGTAGGCAGTGCCGATGATCAGCCGGCTCCCTCAAAGTCTTCGCCGGCCTGCCCGCGGAGGTAGGGATCGACAACCAGGCGCGAGTTCGCCTCTGGTATCAGGACAGGTTCGGCGGGCCTCCCGGGCACAGACACGGGACGCCTTCGGAGTGCCGATCTTGGCCTAGCCCCGGCGGGTCGCGACGAGTTCGCGGACCAGGCCGGCCGACGGCGCCGGTGCACCGGCATCGATGCCACACACCGTAAAGCCTCCCCCGAAAGGCTCGCGGTGGTCGGAGAGTTGGACGTTCCCTGCCATGGCACGCGCGGTCCCCGCCGGACGCGGAAACGTCGACTTCGCGTCCCTCTGGGGCGCCATTGACGCGCGTAGCCCGTTGCCGCACGCTGGGCGTCGGATGTTGTCGACTCAACGGTCGGGAGGCCGGGATGTTCAGACGCGTGTCACGTCTGCTTCTCTCGTTTGTCATGCTCATGGCTGGTGCTGTCGTCGGGGTCGGCGCCACCGCCGGCGCCGCGCACGCCGACTCCTGCTTCACCTGGAATCGCACCCTCTCCCAGGGGTCCTCCGGCAGCGACGTGACCCAACTGCAGATCCGGGTCGCCGGCTGGGTGACCTCCGGCGAGCGGCTCTCCTACGACGGCCAGTACGGCGCGCGGACCGCCGCCGCCGTCAAGAAGTTCCAGGCCGCGTACGGACTGAGCGCGGACGGTGTCGCCGGACCCGCTACCTTCAGCAAGATCTACGCCCTCCAGGACGCGGACTGCACGCCCGTCCACTTCAGCTACGCCGAGCTCAACAAGTGCAACTCCGACTGGTCCGGCGGCGCGGTCTCCGCGGCCACCGCCAAGTCGAACGCGCTCAAGACCATGTGGAAGCTGGAGGCGATGCGGCACGCCCTCGGTGACGTCCCGATCACCATCTCCAGCGGTTTCCGCTCCCGCGCCTGCAACAACGCGGTCGGTGGCTCCGCGACCAGCCGTCATCTGTACGGCGACGCCGCCGACCTCGTCGGCTCGCCGAGTCTGTGCCGGCTCGCCCAGCAGTCCAGGACCCACGGCTTCTCGGAGATCCTCGGCCCGGGCTACCCCGGCCACAACGACCACACCCACGTGGCCTTCGACCCGTCTCCGTACTGGTCGGCTCCCACCTGCGGCATCTGAGTCACCGTGACCGGCGCGGGAGCGGGGCCGGGGCTCGGCACTCGATGATGCCGACCGCCAGCCCGCCCCGCGCCGTCTCCTCGCACCTCACCGACATGTCCGCGCCGGCGCCCTGCATCGTCTTGGCGACTTTGCCGAGGAACACCTCGTGGAACCCGTCGCCGCGCATCGCCATCCGCGCCGCCGTGACTGTCCGAGCAGGCGTTCTCCGGACTGATCAGGCTGTCACCGAAGGGTGACGCTCACTCCCTGTTCTTCGAAGATCTCCAGGAGCAGATCGAACAGCGCGACCTCGCGCTCTCCGATGGGCACACGCTCTCGCAGCCGTGCCCTGGTCTGGGCCGAGAAATCCCAGTGCAAGGTGAACGGCGTGGTGGCGCCCCAGCCGCCTCTCAGACAGTCGTCCAGAGCGTCGAGGTTCCAGCCGAAGTATCCGCCGGGGCCGTTGATGGCTTCACCGATCGCGCAGTAGAAGCTGTCTCGGTCAACGATGTGCCGACCGTCCAGGGTGAACACCTTGCCCGCAGGCGCGTCGACCTTTCCCTGACGTTGGTACTCCCGGGACCACAGCGTCACCGACAGCCATGCGCGTCTGTCCTCGGAAGCAAGCTCGTGCCACATGCCGGTGCGGTTCAGACGACCCGTGCGGATCAGGTCCCATACTCGTTCCGCTCCGGCCACGGCGTTCTCGCACCACAGCGTCATCGTGAGGTCGACGAGGCCGGCCCCGCAGATGGAGGGCTTGACGTCGATGACCGTGACCTCGTTGACGAAGTAGGACCCCATGGTGGCACCGTCACCGTCAAGCAGCTCGAACCAGGCATTTCCCGCCAAGGCGCGACGACTGCCGACGTGGCCTACGCTCCTCAGTAGACCACCCTGCGGGAGACAGCCCGTGAGGTGCACTCGGCGTGCTTCCGCTTCGTCCGGTAGCGGCGTGAACAACCCCTCGGCCTCGCGAGCGAAGCCCCAGAAGTCAGCGTCGTCCTCATCCGAGGCCAGCGCGTACTTCCGCCCCTCACCGCCCCGCCCCGACGTTCGCATTGCACTCCCCCTGAGAGCGCTGATCCTACCGGCGCCCCGGTGACCTGACACGCGGTCCCTGAACGGCACCGCACGTCGTGGACCGACAGACGGTCGCCGTGTGGGCGGCCGGTTCGCGCCCACTGTGGGATCTGCTCCGCGCCGTTCCGCCTCCCCGACGACCGACTTCGCAGAGCCAGGACATTCCTGGTGTTGCGCCGGACACGAGGCGACCGGCTGGAACGGCACCCGCAAGGTGGCGCTGCGCCACAAGGACTCCCGCTGTGATCGGTACGTGCGCGCCGCCCCGCCCGTCGCGGTCCAGCAGCCGCCGACGGTGTCGTCCACGACGGCGTGACTGTCCTCGACGACGAGGTTCCCGCGGTGGCGAAGCTCCACCCCGATCTCCTCGATGCCCTCCGCCGGGCTGCGACGGCTGCCGCGGACGACAACGTCACGTTCTACGACAACAGCGGCTGGCGTTCCCCGGCGCACCAGGAGCGGCTTCTTCGTGAGGCGGTCTCCACGTACGGTTCCGAGGACGAGGCTGCCCGCTGGGTGGCCACCGCGGACACGTCTTCTCACGTGTCGGGGGACGCGGTCGACCTCGGCCCGTCCGATGCGACGGCCTGGCTGTCCGAGCACGGCGCCGAGTACGGGCTGTGCCAGATCTACCGCAACGAGCCCTGGCACTACGAACTGCGCCCCGAAGCGATCGACGACGGCTGCCCGACCATGTATGCCGACCCCACCACGGACCCGAGGATGCAGCGGTGACCGGCAGCGAGCGAGGACGGACCACGACGCGGGTCGACACGGCGGTGTCCGGACAGGGCCGCGCCGGCGCCGCACGTCGGCCTGCTCATACTGCGGCACGCGCGGGTCTCGGACCGCGGGGGCACCGCCGGCCTGGTGTGCGTCGGCGACGCCGATCCCGACCGCCGCACAGTGCCGGCCGCGGTCGGGCTGCTGATGCTGGTTCTGGTGCTGATGCTAGTTCTGGTTCTGGTGCCCTCGCGCTTGGCAGTCAGGATGGCTGGACTTCGTCGAAGAGGGCGAGGGCCTCGGCGGGGTTCGGGCTCACGAGGCGCTCCAGACCGGCCGTCGTGATCTCCGCCCACGTGCCGGCCCGTGCCCACATCCGTTCTTCGAAGGCGCGGACGACCTCGTCGATATCTCCAGGGCCGGTGGCGATTGACTCGGCGAGTTCGGCGCCTTCCAGCATCGCGAGGTTCGCGCCCGCCCCCAATGGAGGCATCAGATGGGCGGCGTCGCCCAGTAGCGTCACCCCGAAGACGTGCGTCCAGGTGTGGGACACGGGCAGGACGTGGAGGGGGCGGTGGACGAAAGCGCTGCCGTGACGGAGGAGTTCGAGGACGGGAGCGGCCCAGCCGTCGAACAGGGCCAGCAGGCTTGATCGCACGGCCTCGACGTCTGCCAGGTCCAGGTTCGTGTGCCAGTCCAGCGGTACGCGGAACTGGGCATACACCTTCACGTGGCCGCCGCTGTTGCGCTGAGCGACGAGCGCCCGGTTCACGCCGTACACGGCAAGGGAACCGTCGCCCACCAACCGGGCGAGGTCGGGGTGACGGGTGTCGACGTCGTCCAGAGAGGTCTCGACCAAGGTGACGCCGGTGTAGTGCGGCGTCACCGACGAGACCGCGGGGCGCACCCGGGACCAGGCGCCGTCCGCGCCGACCACGAGGTCGAACGTCTCCTGTCGCCCGTCCGCGAAATGGACCAGCACGCCGTCCCGGGCCCCCGGCTCCACCTGCGTCACGCCCCGCCCCCACAGGACGTCGAGAGGGCCGAGCAGCAGGTCGCGAAGTTGCCCGCGGTCGATCTCGGGATTCGCCGTGTCACCTGGGCGGGGCCGCCAATCGCGCAGGACGGTCCCGGCCGTGTCCAGGATTCGCATGGCCTGCCCCTCGGGGCGGGACAACGCCTGGAACTCCGCCAGCAGCCCCGCCTTGTCCAGCGCGAGCTGACCCAGTCCTTCGTGCAGGTCCAGCGTGCCGCCCGGGGGGCGGGCGTCGGGGGTGGGATCGCGTTCGAGGACGGTCACGGGGCATTCGTGGCGGTACATGACGCGGGCGAAGGCAAGGCCGGCGGGGCCGCTCCCGACCACGGCGATTCGGGGTCTCATGCCGGCAACTGTATTGCGCGCCCTTGGAACGCGGTGTCCTCGCCAGTACGTGGGATATTCAGCCCTGGTCACGTAGTCGGGGCCTGCCCTTCGAGCCCTTCCAGGTCTTCGACCTTGGACAGGAGGCGCCTTCGCGCGGCTCGGGCAAACCCCGGGGGCTCCTTGGTACTGGATCAGGGGCGCTGCGTGGCAGTACGGGACGAACCGGAGGCGCGCATACGGGAGCAGGCCGGCGCTGTGGCCGCGACACGGTCACGGCGCCGGTGCCGGCGCGGAGGCACCATGCGGTCGCCTCGCCGGCACCGGCGCCGACAGCGCTGCGCTTCAGGGGCAGGACAGCGGTCACTCACCGGGCCTGATGCGCCCGCGCCAGGCTCCGGACTCGCCGCCGCGGCCCTCGATGTACTCCTTGAAACGCTGCATGTCGCCCTTCACCCGCCGGTCGATCACTCCCAGCATGTCACCGGTCTTCTCCGCTACGCCGGTGGGCTCGACGTCCATGACGAGCTCGACTCGAGTGTGCGTGTCGTCCAGGCGCTGGAAGCGGACTGTGCCCTTCTGCCTGGTGTCGCCCGTGGTGGTGCGCCACGTGATCCGCTCGTCGGGGAGCTGGTCGACGATCTCGGTGTCGAACTCGCGCTTCACTCCGCTTACGTTGGTGGTCCAGTGGTTGCGGCGCTCATCGACCTGCCTGACTTCCTCCACCCCCTCCATGAACTGCGGGAACTTCTCGAACTGGGTCCATTGGTTGTAGGCGGTGTGCACAGGAACGTCGACTTCCACCGCTTCCTTGACCGTGCTCATCTGGCAGCCTTCCTCTCTACTGAATTCGTCGCAACCAGCGCCGACGACCGGCCCGCGGCCTCGGTACGCCGAGGCGAGTACCCGAGGATCAGTCGTTTAACGTCCGGTGGCCACGTACCGTGGCAGCCGCGCCGCACGCTTGGGCAGGCCGTTGTGGTGGGCCGTGGCGAGGCACCTGCTGACCGGCGAGTCGTGGCGGGACACGGCCGCCCGGTTCGAGCAGCACAATAGCGAGCATGAACACTGCTCGGGATCTGTTCGTCATCACCCTGGAAGTGCCGTCCAGTCGACCGATCACGCAAGGCGACGTCTCCTTGGTTCTCGCGGGCGCCGAACTCGTCGACCTCCGCGACGCGCACGCCCTGCGCCTGGACGGCGACCTCATCGTCCCCCTCGGGGATCACGCCGACGGCACGAACGCCCTCACGGCGCAGGCCACTGCCCAACTCGTCACGGAGCCACCGTACGAGACGGTGGAAGAATGGCTCTGGCGGCGGGGCCGCGGGCTGGCCGGCTCCTACGCCGATGACCTCGCCGCGCAGACAGCGGGTTCCGCCCGCGGCGGTCTCCTGCCCCGGTTCCTACGCCACTTCGCTCTCTCCCGCTCCCAGGAGCCCCCCGTCCGGCCACGCCACGAAGCCACAGACCGTCAGCTACTGGACGATTCCGTTCTGGCCGCCTTTGCGGGCACTCTCGGAATCGGGGAAGCCGTGCCGCCGGAACCCACCGACACGACCCCGGCCGACCAGGCGGACGACGTCGGCCTCATTCTCGCCGTGGTGAGCGACGCGCTGATGGAGCTCGAGGCCGAACGACAGCGACGCCAGATCGAACAGGATGCTTACGACAACGTGTGGCGCGCGCCCTGACTCCCCACGTACTGCGGCACCCCCGGCGCCACGCACCGGCGTTCCACTGGCCGTGAAGCCCGGTTGAAGGCCGGAGGAGCGACCGAACACCCATGGCCGGAGCCCGGCGCAGAGGTGCCCGACAAGGTTGCGACGGGGCCGAGACAGGTCGACATGCGGGTCGGGTCCACCGGCATGCGCACGACACCTCCTGACGTACGCCGGTCCCCGGCCAAAGGCGCCGAAGCCGCTGTCGAGGCGCTGCGGGACGCCGCCCGTGCTCTGGAACGGGGCCGCCCCCCCCCTACGCCGTCGCCTGCACCGACGACACGAGCGAACGGCCCCGACTTCAAGGGTGGTTCGAGGGCCACTGGCGGTAATGCGGTGGCGTGGCCCGGTGTTTCCGCCGACGCGGGCGGCGGCCTCGTGTCGTGGGACACTCCCCGGATGCCTGCCTGGACAACCCTGCGCCGTCTCGGCGCCGCCACCACTCTGTACGCCGTTTTCCTGGCCGGGTGGTGGCTGGGCCAGCCCGTACGCTCCGACGGCTGCCTCGAGGACCGGTTCACCGCCGGGGCGGACGGTCGTCTCACATCCGTGGAGCCGGCTGACCCCAGCCGGTACCTCACGAGCCTCGACCTCGACTTCGGACTCCTCGACTGGGCAGACGACATGGACGGCTACCGCGACGGCGAATACGGTCCCAGCGACTACGGATACGACCTGCAGGGCGAGTTCGAACCGCACGTCACGTCCGGCGCGACCTACGCTCCTTGCTCCTACAAGAAACGCGCCCGCCTGCTGGCGTGGGTCAACGGCGACTGGGGCTGACGGGGGGTTCGGGTGCTCCGAGGAGTGCCCGGGCATGTGTCAGCGCTGCGGCGTTCGGTCCCTGAACGCTTCGGGAGCACTGGTCCGTGCTCATCACGTCCACCAGGTGCGCCGCGGCCCTCTCGGCGCTACCGGTTTTCGGCCGGGACCAGGTGATCGCCAGGGACACCGGACTTCTCGGGGCGGTAGTAGTCCCTGATCCCGTCCCGCCCAGGTGGACACCCGGATGCGGTCCTCCCCGTCCGGATCGCCTTTCGCGGCGAGCGCTTCTGCGAACTCGTCCCCGGCGTCGAACCGTTGCGGACTGAGGACGACGCCACCTGCGCAGACAACCAGGCGTTGATCGTGACTGTCCCGATCGTTGTTTGATTCCGGCGTGCTCCGGTCGCTTTCATGACTGCGGTCACCTTCCGGTTGGTCGACCGCCGTTCTCGGCGGGTGCCGTCCAACGGGCTACGGCCCGAACGTCCCGTCGTGAGGAACCCTCATGCCTGATGAAAACCGACTCTACGTTCGCACTCCCGAGTTCGCGCGGGTGGCCGAGCGGATCGAGCACGTCACCGCGCTCACATCACGGTTCAACGTCCTGCCCTTCGACGACAAGGCCGCCCGGGCGACCCTGTTGTCCGAGATCGTCGGCGAGCAGGTCCCCGACTCCGTCACCGTCTACCCGCCCTTCTACACCGACCACGGGCTCGGGATCGACTTCGGCGAGCACGTCTTCGTCAATCAGGGCTGCACCTTCCTGGACCAGGGCGGCATCTACCTGGGCAACGGCGTTCTGATCGGTCCGAAGACCAATCTCATCTCCTCCGACCACCCCCTCTCGGCGACCGAGCGAAGCGAATTCATCACCCGGTCGCCCATCACGATCGAAGCCAACGCATGGCTCGGCGCGGCGGTGTCGGTTCTCCCCGGCGTCACGATCGGACGCGGTGCCGTGGTCGGCGCCGGAGCCGTTGTCACGAAGGATGTTCCCCCCAACACCCTGGTGACCGGGCCGGCCGCGTTCGCGCGCAAGGAATGGAACGAGTGAGCCGCCAACGGTGCGGGGAGTTCCTGAGCGCTTCGTGAGGTCGTCAGCCGGTGCGGCGGCCGCTGCTCGCGCGCACTTCGAGGTGGTGCGGGGTCACGATGTCGAGGTGCGCCACATTGGAGACCGGGCTGTATATGCGATCGGCGAGGCACTGCAGGGCCCGCTCGGCGATCTGTCGCTTGTCCGGCACCACGGTCGTCAGCGGCGGGTTGGCGTACTGCCTGACCTCGATGCCGTCGAAGCCCACCACGGCCAGCTCCCCCGGGACGCTCAGACCACGCGCGTGAGCGACGTGCAGTGCGCCCAGGGCGAGTTCGCCGGTGAACGCGAAGACCGCGTCCGGCCGGGCCCCGCGTCGTCCGTCCGGGCGCCCGCGTCCAGCAGAACGGTCATCGCTTCCGCTCCGTCCTTGCGGTGCAGGGTCGTCACGGGCTGCTCAAGGGCGGGGTCGGGCTTCAGCCCGGCGGGCTCGAGGGCCTTGCGGTATCCCTCCAGGCGCTGCCGGGCCGTCTCGTTCCGCGGATGCGGCTGCGGACCGATCGCCGCGATGCGCCTGCGGCACGATCGGCGAGCCCGTGCGGCTGTCGCTCGCCCGGGAGGACGACGGGCACGTCGCGGGACCGGTCCGGTCACCTGGATCCGGCTGGCATTGCGGCCGCCGCCCCGCAGACGGCACCGCGCACCCCGCCGATGTCCGTCTCGATACGGGCCGGTTCTCCCAGGTCACCGACCTTGACGCTGCCCGCCGGCGCGGCGAGGAGTCCGGCGTCGTGGGCGCGCCGCACGAACTGCGCCGACTGCGCCGAACCGACGGCGCGCGGGCGGACCACCGGTTCGTGGGGGCCGACGATGCGCTGCTGACACCCACGCCCGCCGCTCGGCTGGTGGACGTCTACCTGGTTCCGCCGTTCCCCAAGTGCGCCGGGGTCCCGGACTGTGGATCCGCTGGCCCCTCCCGAGTCCGTCGCGCCTTACCGCCCTCGGGTCGTGTCCACGACACCGGCGCCGTCGTGAGGCGGGGGCAGGGCAGGACTCGGCGAGCCTGTTCGGCAACCGTGCGATGCGCCGTGCGCTCCGGGAGGAGGGAGGGGCGACCGCGCCCAAGAAGAACCCGTGGGCTCCTTGCCGACGAGGCCGGGTCCGGCGTCCGGCATGCTCGTGCGCCGGACTCAGAACGGCATGCGTCCCCTGGCCCGACGGCCTGCGGAACCGCTGCGCCCCAGAGCGCGCGAGCTGGAGCGGAAGGGCTTGCTGAACAACCGTCCCAGCGGGCCGGGAGCCTTCGAGCCTGCCCGGGAACCGACGCCCATGGTGCGCTGCGCACCGTTCTGCGGATGGCGCGACAGTCGGGGCAGCAGGAAGGCGAGTGCCGCCAGTACGACGCAAAGGACGATGATGCCTGCGATGACCATGTGATGTCTCCTGATTTCGGGCCTCGGGCTGCTGTCCGTGCCTTCCTCGTGCCCCCTGATGGACGGTGCACGCGCGGCGCCTCTCCCGATCGCTCCTCGCCTCCCGGGCAGACGACTGACGGTGGCGCAGGCCGAGCGGGCCATCGGCAGCGCGGACGCACGAGCCAAGGGTGACGGCGAGGGCGATGCGCGGTCATGGGCATCCGCTCACGCGTGCCAACTGGACTACCGTTCCTGTGCGGACGTCACGGGGTATGGGCCTGCTCCAGCTCACGCTTGAGGTTGCGCAGGGTCATCTCGATGTTGCGGACCTGGAACTCGGCGAACGTCTTACCCGAGGTGACGAGCCGGTCGAAGGCGTTCGCCGCGAACGCGGGCCACGCGCGCCGGTCGTCGGTCCACGTCTCCGTCACGCGCGTGCCGTCGCCCACTGGCTCGAAGCGGTACTCCCAGGTGGCGATCGGGCCGGGCAGGCGCGGGCGGCTCAGCCCGATCGCGTGGACGCGGAAAGCGAAGCGCCTCCCCGGCTCTGCTGCCGTGACCGTACACCGCGTGACCCACTTGAACGCGCCACGCTTGTTGCGCCCGACGAACGTCGCACCCAAGGTGACGCTCCCGTCCGTCGAGTCGGTCGTCGTGCCCAGATTCTCCGGGCTCCAGCGGCCCATGTCTCCGGGACGGCTCACGGCGAGGTAGGCGGCGTCTGGCGAGACGTCGATGACGATGCTGCCGCTCACGGTGAATTTACGAGCCACTGCCTTGCCTCCGGCCGGGAAGAGAAAAGGTTACTGCCGAGTAGATGCATGCTACGCGCTGAGGCGACGGCAAGAGGTGTCGGCTTCCGTTCTCTGCGTGAGGGCAATTGTCTCCTCGGCCGAACTCATTCCCGCTGCACCCGTCGACCCCCTCCCCCGGTACCTTGGCGAGACGCATGATCCCCCCGGACGAGTCCTAGTCGGCGCGACCGGTGACGACACCGCCGCGCCGAGCCCGATCATGGCCAGCCCACCCGTGCCACCGATCAGTGCCGTCTGGCGGGGGGAACGGCCCAGCCAGTCCCGCGCGGTGGTGGCGGTCAGCCCCCGGATCCCGTCGGAGAGCAACTGCGACAAGGCGCCGGCCAGGCCGAGGAGAAGCATCTGGGCGCCCACGTGGCCGGTCTCGCGGTCGACGAACTGCGGCAGCACCGCGGTCAGGACCGACCGCTCGACCACGCTCCCCACCCCCAGAGCAACGCCACGACCAGAACGTAGCCGCCGAGCGCGTTGCCCGGTACGGAAGCCAGTGCTGTTCCACGTCCGTGGGCCAGCGCGGTCCTCTCCGACGGAGGCGGGACGCTCCAGACCGACCTTCGGCCTGGAGCGTGTCTCCTTGCCGGCTCAAGCAGTGGCGCGGTCGGGTGGGCCCGGCGCTGACCCGACGAGCTCAGAGGTTGAAAATCCGTCGAGCGTTGCCGGACAGGAACAGCTCGGTGGCCTCCTCGTCCAGTCTCAGTTCACCGAGGTGCTCCAGCGCCTGGCCGGGAGTGATCATGGGGTAGTTGGTGCCGAACAGCACCTTCCTGCGGCCCCGGCCGCGCAGGTAGTCGACCAGCTCGGTCGGGTAACGGCGGGCGGTGTAGGCGCTGGTGTCGATATGGACGTTGGCGTGCTTGTCGGCCACCGCGATCATCTCCGTGGTCCACGGATACCCGATGTGCCCGCACACGATGGCCAGTTCGGGGAAGTCCAGCGCGACCTGGTCGATGTAGGGGATGGGGCGGCCGGTTTCGGACGGACGCAGCGGGCCGGTGTGCCCGACCTGGGTGCAGAAGGGGACGCCGAGGTCGACGCAGGCGGCGTACAGCGGGTAGTACAGCCGGTCGGTGGGCGGAAGCTGCCACAGCCAGGGCACGATCCGCAGGGCCACGAAGCCCAGTTCCTCAACGGCGCGACGCAGTTCCCGCACCGCCTGGACCGGGCGGGTGAGATCCGCGCCGGCCACCCCGCGCAGCCGTCCCTCGGACTGGGAGACGAACTCGGCCACCTCGTCGTTGCTGATCAGCGGCCCCTGGGGCCCGTACCAGGCCGCCGAGAGGCCGATCTCGACGTCCGCCGCGGCCATCGCGGCCACTGTGGCCTTGAGCGGCAACGGCTCCTCCAACAGGCCCAGCCCCGTCCACCGGCGCAACGACTCGAACATCTCGTGGTTGGAGTGACGCAGCGTGGGGTGCTGCATCCACGCATCGATGACCGGCATCAAACGCCCTGCCTCTCTCCCGGCGCCGCCGGCCATACCCCACCCGAACGGCTAAGCGATCGCTTACCGCCACCGTAACCTTTGCGCGTCGTGCACAACCACCCCTCAAGCGACCCCGCTTCATGCGCCGAAGAGACACGCTCCAGGCCGCGCCAACAGCGCGACGCCACATGGCCATCACGTCCTTAAGTCGCTGCTCGGCGGTGGCCCTCTGGTCGTCGCGGTCGCGGCGGTGCCGGCCGCGCGTTCCCGCGCACGTAGGTGAAGACGGCGGCGGCCAGGTCGGCTTGGTCGGGGGTGAAACCCGCGGCTTCTTGCACTGCCAGGAAGTGGTCACTGTCGCCCCACTTGAACGAAGTGCTCGAGACCGCCGAGGGTGCCTCCCCCCGGCTGGGTGCGTCCGCAGACCCACCCCCGCAACACGGCGGTCTTCGCCTGTTGCGCCATCGCCTTGACCGCGGCCTCGCTGATCTGATGCCCGGTCTGCAACACCCATGCCCGTCCGCCGCCCGGCCGCCCATCGACCGGGGTTCGGGGTGCGTCCGCTACAGGTCGAACTCGATGTGCTCGATGTCGGTGAAGCGCACCTCTTCCAGGGAGCCGGCGCGGCGGCCGCCGTCCTGGAAGTAGGTTTCCTTGAGTGCTTCGGCGGCGATCTGCTGCAGTTGTCGGTCGCCGGCGCCCTGCTGTTGCGCGTCGAAGAGGCGGGCGGCGTACCGCGGCGGCAGCGCGACGGTCAGGTGCCGGACCCGGTCTTCGTCGGTCGATCCGATCGGCGCCTTGTAACCGATCCGGGCGCGGGTGTCGATGACGATGCCGTCGGTCGTTGCCGCCTTCTCCTTGGCCTTCGCCCGGATCTGCGGCTGCCACCGGGCCTTCACCTCGCGCTCCAGGCGCGCGGCGAGGTCGGGGCGCGGTTTCCTGAGCTGGCCTTTCACGTACCGCTCGACGGTGCGCTGGGAGACGCGCAGCATCTGGGCGACGGCCCTGGTGCCCTTGAGCTGCTTGACCAGGTACCGCATCTGCGCGCCCGCGGTCTTGGGTGCCGGACGGGTGAAGGCCTTCTGTACCGCGGCGTCCAGGCCGTCCCCGAACAGGGTCATCGTCGCCCGCTCCTACTCTCCGTTGTCGACGTCGGTGACGGTGCCGTCCTTGATGTACCGGGCGAGGTTGAGCTCCGGGGTGTTGAACCGGTCGCGGACTTCCTCGCCCCACAGGACGGTCTGGGTGCCCTCGTGCTTGACCAGCCCCGGGTTGATGCCGAGCTTGAATCCGCCCGGCAGCGGCTTGCCGTCCCGGTAGGGGAGGATGTCCAGCGGCGACTCGCCGTCGGCCGCGTACACGACGCAGTCGGAAAGGATCGCGACCGGGTACTGACCGGTGAACGCCGCGTGCTTGACGATCTTGCGGTGCAGGTTGGTCCTCGTGCGGGAGATGACCGCCGCGCGGATGTCCGGCCGCCACGTCGGACGGGACAGGGCCCGCCACGGCTCGCCCGGCCGCCAGCCCTCCCCGCGGGGGCGCTCGCGCAGTTTGCCCAGGCCGCCCTTCACCGTCGCCTTCACCGCGGACACGATGATCGCCAGTTCGGGGTCACGGGTGCGGTAGTCGTCCATCGCCGTCAGGAAGTCCTCCGGTGGCAGGTCGGCGTCGACGCCGAGGTCGGCCATCGTGGCGAGATAGGCGTCACGCAGCCGCTGGTACCAGTTGTCGAGATAGCGGCCGTTCTCGTAGCGGACGTACGCCTCAAGCGGGCGCACCGCGTAGCCCAGCTCCACCGCGTAGGCGACGGTCGGCGTCACGTACCAGGCCGGGCCCTCGGGGTGCTCGCCCTTCGGCGTGAAAGGGCTGGGCAGCAGACTGGCGTCCAGGTCCGCCCACTTGTCCTTGCCGATCCTCACGCGGGACAGGTCGACGTGGGAGAGGTCCACCAGCCAGGAACCGGGCAGCTTCGGGTCGAACACCGGTGCCTTGACGTGCGTGGGCGCTGAGAGGCCGACGACCAGGCCGTTGGCGCCGGCGGCGAAGGCCATGTTCACGTCGATGCCGACGAGGTTACGGCGCATGCATTCGTCGTCGGTGAGCGGCCGCGCCCAGTCATACGCTTCCTCGAACAGCTTCTCGTCCGGGCCACGCACGTGGAACCGTGGCAGATCCGCCAGGAGCGGGTGCCCGTCCGGGGCCTCGCACGGCGCGCAGTCCACCGGCTCCTTGCCCAACGAGCCGGGATTGTGCTCGGAGTGCCGGTTGCCGTCGGCGTCGGGCCCGGAGGCGCGGGTCGGCGGGTGCAGCGCGGTCATCAGCTCCAGGCCGGTCACGGCCGTGGAACCGCGCGGCGTCATCACCCGCGACGCGTACACGCCCAGCACGCGGGCGAGTTCCGCCGGCGGAAGCTGCCCGGCGCTTCCCCAGTGACGGACGTCCAGAGCGTCCCACGACGGGATGCACAGCTGCACGCAGGCCCGCTCCGAGCCGGTGGCGGGGCGGTAGATCCGCGCCCACGGACCGAACCCGCGCTTGGTCAGCTTCCAGTCGGCGCGGGCCAGCTGTCCGATGACCTTGTGGCCCTCCGGGATCCGGCCGGCGAGCCGCTCCTCGTCCGAGAGGGTGGTGGGGAGGCCGTATCGTTCCAGCGCGGCCTCGGTGAGTACCAGCAGCGGATCGGCGTCCTTGCCCGGTCCGGACAACTTCGGCTGCCCCAGCTTCGCCTCGCGCAGCGTCCAGTCCACCAGGGCCGGGATCGACTTGGCGGGCACGTCCAGGACCAGGCCGCCGACGCAGTACGCCCGTACCTGCCCGTCCTCGACGTCGACGACCGCCAGGGGTCCGTTCTCGAACCGCGGGTCGGTGCCACCCTCCGGGGCCGCCCTCTTCGCGCCAGGGCGGCGCGACTTCGACGGCGGCCTGGTCGACCCCGCCGGCCGCGGCGCGGCCGGCGGGGCACCAAGGGGAGAGCGGCCAGGGGCGACCCTGGTGCTTCCGGTAGCCGTCGGGGCCTCGCCCTCGGGCGCCGGCCCTGGGGACGGAGTTCGGGAATCCGCAGGGGCGGGCGTGCCGGTGGACACGGCAGGCACTGGGACCGTGGGGGCCGGTTCCTCCTTCACACTGGGCGCGGGGTAGAGCTCCGCGAGCTGCTTGAGCAGTCGTGCGTACGCCTCACGCTCCTGGCCTCGCGGCTCGGTCGGCTTCTTGACCGACTCCCAGCCCGACACCGTCGCCCTGCGCACTTTCAGCGCGGCGGCCACTTGATCCAACGTCAGGCCGTGCGCGGTACGCAACCGCTTACGCTCCTTTGCGGGTGGCAGCGGAGCGCGGGACGCGACCAGCGCGTCGACCGCGTCGAACAAGTCGGACATGGAGCACCTCCTGACCGACACCCTACTCGGCGCAGCGTACGAACTGCGTACCTTCACCGTACGTTCAGCGTACGGGTCGCATTTTGCTCAGTGGCAGGGGCCGGACGCGGAGGCTTACGCCCGCGGAACACGTGGGCCGTGCAGTGGCTCCGGTGTTGTGTGGGCACGGCGGACTCCACTGCTCCTTCGCTTCACGCGGGCTGCCCGGGCAGGAGTACGGACGCTTCCCCGTCGGCGTATAAGGGTCGCGCAACCAGCTCCGCGTGCGGCCCGCGCCGGTATTGAAGGTCTGCGGCAGCGACAGGGCCGCGACGAGGAACAGCCGGCCATACCGGTGAAGTGCCGTACGGCGGTGTCCTACTACGGGTCCGCCGAGGACGTGCCAGGCCTGCTGCCGCGATGTGCGGGACCGGATCAGCCGGTGACCCAGGACGCCGCGTTGTCGGGGCGGCGGGCAACCCACCCCCGCTGCGACATGTACTCCGGTCAGTTGTTGACGTCCTTGTTGAAGTCTTCGGCACAGGCGTCCCGTTCGCTCTGCGTGTCGGCGTGCTGGACGCAGTCGTCGAAGTCCTTGAACTCGTCCGAGTTGAGGATCGATGCACCGATCGCGATGATCACGGCGGATGCGATCACTCCCAGCACACCGAGCACCGCGCCGACGATGGACATCTTGCCGTGTGGCGCTCTTCCGCCTCGTGCCTTGCGGGCTCCGACGATGCCGAGTATCAGGGCCAGGAGTCCGAGCACCACACCGCCGACGACGGTCCAGAAGAGAAGGACAGCCAGAATGCCGAGAACCAGTGCGGCTATGGCCAGTCCGTTACTCCGCTTGATGCCGGTGTCATGATGCGTCTGTGAGGTCCCGTTCGGTGTCGCGGGATGTTCCGGGAAGGACACGTCGTCACGCTCATCTCTTGTCTGGTTTCAGCGAGTTGTCGTGACTGCCAAGTGCCCCGGAGCGGACGACGGATGTCTCCTTCTCGTCCAGATGCTCGCGGACTTCCAGGGCGACGCGCGTCCGGAACGAAGTCCGACGATCGCTGCGCACCGTGCGACAGGGGGCCGCCGGGTGGCGCCGGCAGGTAGCCGACGACGACGTAGGCCGCGCCGGTGCGAGGGAGCTTCGCCAGGACCGGGACGTCGCCGGCGTCGGACCTGGCGGCTGCTGTCCCCGTGGCGGTCGCGGCCCTGTCCCCGACCTAAGTCAGTCGTCCGGGTGCTACTCCTGGTACTGCGTCAGGTCGATGCCGAACATCGCGAGGTCGTAGCCGTGAACCGGATGCTGTGCCGTCCCTTCCGCCTGCATGCCGAGCTTGTCGAGTACGTTCGCGGACGCTCGGTCGCCCGTCCGGCAGACGGCGACCACACGGTCGAGGCAACGATCCTGCAGTGCGAACTCCAGTGTCGCGTGCGCTGCTTCGGAGGCGTATCCCTGCCCCCAGAACACCCGCCCGAGTCGCCAGCTGATCATCACCTGACCAGCGACCTCGGTCGGAGCGTCGGCGACGGACAGGCCAACGGCGCCCACCACCTCACCGGAGCCCAGGAGCTCGACCGCGAACATCCCGAACCCTTCCTCGTCCCATTCCTCCTCCCACGCCTCGATGTCCTCGGCCGTCTGCTCCAGGGAGCGCGGCTTGCCGTCGCCGATGCCCTGCATCACCACCGGATCAGCATGGATCTCGGACAAGGGGACGAGGTCATCGTCCAGCCAGCGACGCAGGACAAGACGAGGTGTTCGGATCTCGGTCATGGTCCCATCTTCCCGCCGCGGGGGCCGGAAGGCGAACCGCGGTGCCGCGCCCTGACCGGCGTGGCGATCACGGGGTTCACTCGTCCGAGGAGGCGGTAGAGGCATCCCCACCCGCGAGGGCTCTTCGGTGAACAGCGCGGACACCGACCCGGCGGACATCACGTTCGGACCGGAAGCCTCTGCGGCTGGGCGCCGGTCCAGTCCGCACGCTGGGCGGCGGTCATCCGCAGATGACGAGCGGTCGGCCTCCCCATCGAATACGTTGCCCGCTATGGACCTCGACGGGTTCGCATCGCCGGCTCGGCAGTAGGGTGAAACGGTGACCTCCTTACCGGAAGACTCGCCGCCGCTGATCGGTGAAGACGACCGCAATACGGCCGTGCAGCGCCTGCAGGAGGCGTACGCCGAAGGGCTCATCTCGCACGAGGAGTTGGACGAACGCCTTCATCAGGTGCTCACCGCCAAGGCGCACAGCGAGCTCGCGTCGGCTCTGTTCTCGCTCCCGGAGGAGGACCCGGGAAGCACCTCAACGATCGCCGCCGCCGGCGGACGGATCCAGCGGCGCGGCGCATGGCGGGTGCCCCGGGTCCTCAAGGTCGGGTCAGCATATGGAAGGGTGCGCCTGAATCTGTCCCGGGCGATCATCGAGCACCCGGTCGTCGACATCGAGCTGCACATCGGAACCGGCGGGGCCAGAATCACGGTGCCTCGTGACGCGGTGGTTGACGTCGAGGGTTTGAGCACTGGGTGGAAGGACCTGCGCTACAAGGTGCCGCGGCGTTCCCGGCCCGGCGGGCCAACGATCCGAATCTCCGGGACCATGGGATTCGGACGTTTGAAGATCCGCCACGCCCGGCGTTGAGGCCCAGTCCGGCACTTTGGCCCCGCCGACTGCTGGGGGGGGAGCGGCATAGGTTCGCCGGATTGCTTGGGACGGCTGCGAGAGCACGCCCCCAGCGGATGCCCTTCTCGCTGCGGATGCGAGCGCGTTCCTTGCGTTCAGCGGCCAGGACGTCGCGGTGTCGGGCATGGGCGTTGCGCCAGCGCAGGTGGGCGTGCAGGGCGAGGGTCTGGACGGCGTGGTTCAGGTGGTTGGAGTTGGCGATGGTGGACTGCCGCAAAGGTCCGAAGTGGGCCTCGACCGGGTTGGCCCACGAGTCACGGGTTGTCCAGGATCACGTAGATCGGCGGACCCAGCCGGAGCCGACGGTGGGCTCGAAGATGTACGGCCGGGTGAAGGTGACCACCTCGAAGCCGCGCTTGCGCAGGATTGGTTCGGAGGTGGGCAGCGCATCGGTGACCAGCAGCCCGCAGCCCCGCTCCCTGGCCTGCCGCAGCCGGGAGCCGACCACCGCGGTGAAGAAGCCCCGCCGACGGTGGGTGGTCTTGGTCCGGGCGCCCGCCAACTCGGCGAACGGGCTGCCGGCCTGGAAGTAGACCCGTCCGCAGGAGACCGGCTCGCCCTGGGCATAGGCGATGTGCACGCTCATCACGTCAGGCTGCTCTTCGAGCAACCGAGCCAGCTGCCGATGCTCCTCGTCCGCGTTACGCCGACCGATCTGGCGGGAGATCTCGGCGTAGTCGTCGAGCTCGGCGCCATCGGTCACCTGCCGCACCTCGTAGCCCGAGGTGTCGAAGAGGGCCGATGATGCCTCGGCGACCGGGAGCACCAGCACCTGCTCCTCCTCGTCGGGCTCGAAACCCGCTGCTTCGAGCGCGGCGGCCAGGCCCTGCTGCCTGTCGTGGCCGTAGACCTTCCACTCCAGGGTGTAGCCGCCGGACCGGGCGAGCTCCCGCTCCCCGCGGACCAGTTCACCGACCTCGCCGTCCGCCAGGTCGGCGAAGACGATCCGGCACTCCGAGCCATCCGCCGAGTACTCGCGCACCAGGTCGGCGTGGCCGGCGGCGACACCGCTCGCGCGCCGCATCGCGTCGAGTTCCGCCAGAACCTCGGCTTTGGTTGCTTCGTTCATGTCGGTCCTTCCTCTTCAGAGGCCGTCGAAGGCCCAGGCCAGAACCTTACTCAGGGCAGTTTTCACTTCGTCAGGGACGAGCTCCGTACGGGCCGCCCCGGCCAGGGCCGCCTTGCGCTGAGAAGGCCGGTTCGCGGGCTCCACGGACTGCTTCCGATTCCCGTCGCGACCAGGTGACCAGCAACTTCACGGTGCACACCAATCATTGTTCACACCGTTGAAGCGGGCTGCTGAACAAACGCCCACGGGGTTGTACTCGTGGGAAGCGTCCACCAACGACAGGAGACGACCCATGCGTAAGGCATTCACGGCGGCAATCTCCGCTCTGGCGTTGAGTACCGCCATGCTGGCAGGAGCCAGTGCGGCTCAGGCCGGGACCGCTCAGCACACCGGGCAGTCGAGCAGTTCCGGAACCGGCGTCCAGGCGCAGGCTTCCGGCTGGGAGTACTACAACTGGTACTTCAGCTTCACCAACTGCAGTGCCGCGGGGAGTGAGCTGCTGCGGAACGACCGCAACGCTCTCCAGTTCATGTGTGAGGAGGAGGCGGAACACCTCTGGCACCTGCACGTGAACTGGAGGTAACTCGCAGCCTGTCCTGCTAACTGGTCTTTTCAGAACGCCGCGTCGGGCAATCATCGGCTTGATACCGCGCTTCCTCAGCGACCGCGCCAGGCCCGACCGGCTGCCGGCGGCGTTCCGCCGCACCCACGGCACCACCTACTTCCACGACTGCTACTCCGTCGGAGAGGGACCCGAGGACAGCGCGCATCACGCCGTCCTCGGGGAGCCGCCCCCCGGCACTCAGGACGGTCGCCGCCTACCGCTCACTGCACGGCTGACCGCTCCGCCCGCCCGAACGACGAAGTACTGGTCGGGAGTGTACGCGCAGGGTTCCTGAACGGCCTCGGCTCCCTCGGCGGCGGTGCGGCCGGCGGTGCCGACGCACTGGCCACTCTGCGTCGGCCGGAACCGGAACCCGGCGGAGCCGTCTGGGGCGGGCTCCAGGCGGAACGGGGTCGCCCGGGTGCAGTCGTCGCGCGGCTCGATCATGCCCCTGACGGGTCCACCGCCCATGACGGTCAGGCAGCCCTTGCCTTGCTGGGGGTGGTGCCACTGGATGCGGTACAGGCCCGCACCGGCCGGTTCGAGGTATGTGCGCGGTACGGGAGCCCGGGCACAGGGGACGTGCACAGCCACCGCGCTGTCGTAGGCGCCGTCGCGGTCCCGTCCGTCCGTGAGGCACAGGTCGGTCTCGTGGGCCGGGCGGATGGTGACCCACCCGTCGCTGGGGGTGGGCAGGGCGTTGGCCGCCGCCGCCGGCCGGCCCGGCCCGGCGGAGTCGCCGGACCCGTCGGGCAGGAGGGTCCAGAGTCCCACGGCGAGCAGGACAGCCGCGAGCACGGACGCGAGCGCGAACAGGGGCACCCGGTCCTGTCGTCGTCGCGGGGGCGCGGGTTCCCCGTCCGCCGCAGCCGCCCCCGCGGACGCGGAGGCGGCTGGGTGCGGCTCCGGCTTCGCTTCGGCGATCCGCTCCCTTGCGTCCAGCCAATCGCCGACCCGATGCCCGTCCCCGCAGGCACGCACGAACACGGCCAGGACGTCGGGCCGCGGCAGGCTGGGGCGCCTGATGGCATCGGCCAGCGTGCTGCGCGCCAACACCTCGCCGTTGCGGGCGGCCTGCTCCTCCAGTTCGCGGTACGTCAGCCCCGACAGCTGCTTGAGCACGCCGCCCGCAGCGCCGTCTACGCCATCGAGGAACGCATGATCAGCGGGCTCCCCCCGGATCGCCTGACCGCGCTGCTCGCCGACCTCGACGCCATGACCGAAGCACTCGGCGACTGACCGGACGACAATCCACGGGCGCGACTGTCGCTCTCCCACGGTCACGCCGACGAGTAAGCAGCCCGACAGTCACGTGATCAACGGCTTCTGTCGGGGTCGGTAAAGGTGTAGCGGGTGTGGCTGAACACCTGGCCGTCGTGCCCGAAGCCGTACGCCGTGCCGGGTGCCACCGCGAACAGCAGGTCGTTGCCCTTTCGGATGCTGTCGCCGAAGCCGTAGAAGGTCCCCTCCGGCGAGACGATGTGATCCCCGTACTGCGCCTCGAACGCGGCGATGACCTCGTCCTGACGTGTCGGGTCCGTCACCCGTTCCGCCGCGCCCTCGACCACGATGTCCACGCCTTCGGTGAGTGAGTTGTGCCCTGTGGTGAGGACGCAGTTGGCGTTGCCGGCCAGGTTCTTCGCCTTCTGCTCCCCCGGTCCGGTGCTGAAGTGCAGCGCCCCGTCGTGCCAGGCGGCGATCAGCGGCGTGACGTGCAGTCGGCCGTCCGGCCGGACTGTGGTGATCCAGAAGACCTCGGCGGCCCGCAGGCGGCGCTGGGCCTCGTCCCAGTCGGTGGCGGTGACGCTTTCCGCGCCGGGGCGCGGGTTGAGCGCGGAGCTGTAGCGGGCGTCGAGTTCGGTCTTGGGCTGCTTGGGCGTCATGCCAGAACTCCTTCCCCTCTTCCTGTGGCCAAGGCTACGCAGCCCGGCCCGGCGGCGCTCAGGACTGGCTGCTGACAGAGAGCGAGCGTCGTGGGTGTCGGCCCTCGGCTCGGCAGCCGGTTCGCCAGCCGCGGGCGCGGCGCGCCGACCGTGGCCGCGCCTGACGGCGGAACAGGGCGAGGCCCACCGGTCAGACCACCGGGTTCTCCATCAAGGTGATCCGATTGCCGTCGGGGTCGTCGAGCGCGGCAAAGCGGGTGCGCTCCCCGCCGGTCTGTACCGGCCCCGCTGTCAGACCGCGCTCCACGAGCCCGGCCAAAGCCGCGTCCAGATCGGGCACCTCCAGGTTCAGCAGGCTTGACCCAGCCCGCTCGGGGTCTTCGAAGACCTGAAGCCAGCCGCCCGAGGTGAGGTGCCAATCGGCCAACGACGGCATGGGCCGGGTGTCCGCCGGACGGCTCAGCAGCCGTTCGTACCAAGCCACCGCCACGTCAACGTCCCCGACCGGCGCGACCATCAGCACGCGCGAGACGTCCATGGAATCCACCTGCTCCCGTCATGGGTAGAGATGCTTTCTCCTTACGGACAGCCAAAGACACCAAAACTCATCGCGCACGTCCTCGCACTTCTCATGACACGAGACCGCTGCGCCCTACACCTTCCGGACCACTCCGGCGGACCCATTTACATCGATGTACTCCCACTCCATTTACATCGATGTACTACCGCTCTAGCCTGGCGCGGATTCGTTCCCCGCAGGAAGGAAGACCGTGATGTTCCTCCGCCTGTCACACTCCCTCAGACGTCGAGGCGGCTCATGCGCGCGAGTCGTGCTTCTGGCCCTGACCGGCCTGTTGGCCCTGGGACTCGCCGTCCCGGCCGCTGCGAGCGCTCCGTCGGCGCCCACCTCGTCCCCGCCTCCCGTCCCGTCATCGGCCGCCGTAGCGACCCCTGACGGCTTCTCCCCCGCGGCAACGGGCACACCGTTGCGCGACGGTACGGGGCTGTACCCGCGTGCCATCCGGCTCGCACACAGCGGTACGGCGAACGGACGCGTCCTTGCCAGTGTCGTCACCTTCGACGGCGACAA
Organism: Streptomyces sp. NPDC058812; assembly: GCF_042744565.1. Classification (NCBI taxonomy): domain Bacteria; kingdom Bacillati; phylum Actinomycetota; class Actinomycetes; order Kitasatosporales; family Streptomycetaceae; genus Streptomyces; species Streptomyces sp. NPDC058812. The sequence continues at coordinate 242,842 of NZ_JBHYOB010000005.1, read as the reverse complement.
CGGCGTCGGCGCCATTCACGAGAGCACCGACTCCGGGATCTCCTTCCGCGAGGTCGGCAGGGTGTCCGATCCCGAGTCCGCCGCAGGCCAAGGGCTGTGCTGCGCCACGCTGTTCGAGCTGCCGCGGCAGGTGGGCTCGATGCCGGCCGGCACCCTGCTCTGGGCCTCCTCCGCCGGCCAGGACGAACAGGACCGACGGATGGCGCTGCGGGTCTGGCGCAGCAACGACGTGGGACGCACCTGGTCCTACCTGTCCTCGTGCGCCGTCGCGAGCGGCACCGGCGGCCTGTGGGAACCGGAGTTCTCGGTGGCCGAGGACGGCGCGCTGGTCTGCCACTACGCCGATGAGACGGACCCCGGACACAGCCAGAAACTCGTCGCGGCGCGCAGCTATGACGGGGTTCACTGGGAGGGACACCACAACACCGTGGCGAGTGGCTGGTCGGCCGACCGCCCCGGTATGCCGGTGGTGCGGAAGCTGCCGAACGGCACCTACTTCATGAGCTACGAGATCTGCAACCCCGGCGGCCAGTACCAGTGCGTGGTGCACTTCCGGACCTCCGCCGACGGCTGGGACTGGGGGAATCCCGCATCGCTCGGGTTCCGCCCGGAGACCGTCGACGGCAAGTACTTCCGCGCCGCACCGACCATCGCCTGGGCACCGTCGCCGGACGGCGCTCCGAACGGACGGCTGCTGCTGATCGGGCAACGGCTTCTCAACCGCGACGGCACTCCCGCGGTGGACAGCGGCCGGACGATCCTCGTCAACACGGAGAACGGCAGCGGTCCGTGGTACGAGATCGAGTCACCGGTGGCCGTGCCGAACCCGGAAGTGAACTACTGCCAGAACTACAGCTCGCCGCTGCTTCCGTCGGCCGACGGCCGCCGGGTCCTCCAGATCGCCACCGACTTCGACGGCACGACGTGCCGGGCCTACTACGGGACCGGCGGTCTCACCGGCAGCCAAGACGCGGCCGGGATCGTCGACGGCGCGCTCTACCGACTGGTGAACGCCAACAGCGGGCACTGCCTTGACGTCGCCGGCGACTCCCGCTCGGCCGGCGGCGATGTCCAGCAGTGGAGCTGCAACGGCATGGGCCCGCAGGACTGGAGGCTGCGCGCCCGTGACGGCGGCCACTTCACGCTGACCGGCCGTAACAGCGGCCACTGCCTGGACGTGGAGAACGGCTCCACGGTGCCGGGTACGAACGTCCGGCAGTGGTACTGCAACGGTCTCTCCGCGCAGGACTGGAGGCTGGAGAACGTGGGCCGGGGTTACTACCGGCTCATCGCCCGCTCCAGCGGGCAGTGCCTGGACGTGGCGGAGGGCTCGCGGGAACCTGGCGGCAACGTGCAGCAGTGGACGTGCAATGGTCTGCACCCTCAGATCTGGAGACTGCAACGGGCCTGACCCGGGCGGTCCGGCGGCAGGTAACCGAGCCCGTGGAACGCCTCCCCGCTCAGAGCCGGGGAGGCGCTTCCCCGTCCGCGCTCCTGCACCCGTCCGCTACGGCGCTCGGTGCCGCGCGATGCCAAGGGGGCGAGAACTGCCGGTCGTATTGGTCACCGGTTCCGTCAGGGCCTCGGGGGTCAGCACCGTCCACGCGCGGCGGCGGGCCACGTCGGAGAGGCTCCTGCGGCCGGGGCCCCTCCGCAGGCCAGTGGGGCGGCTGTCGGCCGGTCCCGCGGTGGACTGAGCACCGAATTCCCGTCGCCGCGGAGGGCCGCACCGGTGCACACCTGTGGGCTCCGGTCGGGGAAGATGGTCGAGTCCACTCTTTCCCGCCAGCGAGGAGAGTCCGCGCGGATGTCCGCTTCCGCTCCCGGCCCGAAACAGCCGACGATCGCCGACGTCGCACGCGTCGCCGGGGTTTCCCGTACGACCGTGTCCCACGCCCTCAACGGACTCGGCAAGGTCGACCCCCGGACCCGGGAACGGGTCAGGCAGGCAGCGACAGAGCTCGGGTACCGGCCCAACCTCCGGGCGCAGCGACTGCGCCGCGGGCAGGCGAAGGCGATCGCGCTCGCGTCCTCGATGCCGTTCGCTGTGGCGGGCGGGCCGTCCCGGCTGGGGTTCTACATGGAGGTGGCGGCCGCAGCCGCGGAGAGCGCGCTGTCGCACGGCTTCGCCCTCGTGCTCGTTCCGCCCGTGCAGTCGGGGTCGGCGCTGTACTCCGTGGACATCGACGGGGCCATCGTGGTCGAGCCGGACGCGGCGGACGCGGCGGCGGCACAGTTGCGCGAACGCGGCCTGCCGTACGTGGCGCTCGGCAGGCCGATGTCGCCCGACGAGGACGTCCCGTACGTGGATCTGCGCGGTGGGCGGGTGGCGGAGCTGCTGCTGCGGCACCTGCACGAGCAGGGCGCGAGGCGACCGGCGCTGATCGTGGGCTCCGGTTCGCGGCACTCGTCCGTCGACGCGCTCGCCGCCTATGAGCGCATGGCGCAGGAGCACGGCTGGACGCCGATCGTGGCACGGGTCGCCGAGTCGGGTGGTGAGCAGGCGGGGTCCGAGGCCTGCGCCGCCCTGCTCGCCGGTCATCCGGGCATCGACGCGGTGTGCGCGCTGGTCGACGCCTTCGCCGTGGGCGCCGTCCGGGCGATCCGCGACAGCGGGCGTTCCGTACCGGACGACGTCATGGTCGTCACCCGCTACGACGGCCTGCGTGCCCGCACCTGCGAACCGCCTCTGACCGCGGTCGATCTGCATCTGGAGCGGGCGGCGTCCGACGCGGTGGAATTGCTGCTGGGGCGGTTGCGCGGGGACACCGCCACGCCGTCGGTGGCGGTGTCCCCGGAGCCGCGGGTGATCGCCCGTGCCTCGTCGGTACGAGCTTCGCGGGCCTGACGCCGGCCCGGCCCCGTTCAGAATCCGAGCATCAGGACGATCCCGGAGACCAGGGCGAACACCAGCACGCACAGGCGCATCCGGCGTGCGTCCAGACGGTGGTGCACCAGACGGCTGAGCCACGCGCCCGCCGCGACCGCCGGCAGCAGTGCGACCGCCCAGCCGAGCTCCGCGACCTCCGCCTTCCCTGCCGCGAACAGCAGCGCCAGGGAAGCGACCTCGCCGACGAGGAAGCAGGCGGCGACGGTGGAGCGCAGTTCGGCGGGTGTCCGGTGCTGGTAGACCAGGGCGAGCGGTGGCCCGCCGACGCCGGTCGCCGTCTCCGTCAGCCCGGTCACCGCGCCCGCACCGACGTAGGCGGCCCGGCCCGGCGTGAACACGGGCGCGGCCAGGCTCACGACGGCCGCGAGCACCGTCGCGACGCCCACGAACACGCCGAGGCTGCGCTCCGGGATCAGCCAGAGCAGTGCCAACCCGGCTGGGGTGGCGGCGAGGCGAGCCCCGATGATCCAGCCCGCGCCGCGCAGGTCGAGCGAGGTCCGTTCGCGCCAGGCGACGTACAGGTTGAGCGGGATCATCGACGCCAGTACGAAGACCGGGACCAGGCCCGGGGCGAGGATGCCGGCCACGGGCGCGACGATCAGCGCGAAACCGAGCCCGCTGCTGCCCTGGACGAACGCGGCGACGGTCACCGTCAGGGCCAGGACGATCAGTGGCTGCCAGCTCACCGGATCACGTTCCGTTCGTGTGGTCGGCGCAGCGCCCGTGCCGCTGTGGAGGTGGGATGCACCCGGACGATGTCCGCCTCGGCGACGGCGGTGCGGGCCAGTTCCGTCGCGCGCCGCACCAGCGCGTCACCGTCCCAGTCGGTGGGCCGGCCGTGCCACACGCGTAGGCGGCCGGCGACGAAGACGGCGGCGATCTGGTCGCGGTTGCCGCGCCGGACGAGTTCCCACGGCAGGTCCCAGGAGAGCGCCAACTCGGGCGTGTCGACGTCGACGAGGAGGAAGTCGGCGGCCCTGCCCGGTGCGACCGTACCGGTGCGGGTGCCGAGCCCGACGGCGTCCGCTCCCCCACCTGTGGCGTGTTCCAGCCAGGTCCAGCCGGCGCCGCACGACGAGTCCCCGGTGACCAGACCGTACGCCAGCCGCTGGGCGAACTCGGCGGCCTCCGTGAGACGGAAACCGTCGCCCCGGGTGCCGTCGGTACCGAGCCCGACACGGATACCGCGCTCGGTCATGTCGGTCGCGGGCGCGACCGCGTTGCCCTTCCACGCGCTGGCGACCGGGTTGTAGCTGACGGCGGCCCCTGTGTCGGCGAGGAGGGACAGCTCGCGTGGTGTGAGGAGCGTGGCGTGCGCGGCGAGCAACTGCGGGCCGAGGGCGCCGACGCTGTGCAGGTGTTCGAGGGGCCGCAGCCCGTGGCGTACCAGGGAACGCTCCACACCGGCCAGGTGCTCGTTGACATGGATCTGCACGACCGCCCCGGCCTCGGCGGCCAGGCGGGCGGTGTGGTGCAGGGTTCTCTCGGTGGCCGCCTCGGGGATGGAGACGGCGAGGGAGGGGTGGACGAGCGGATCGCCGTCGTAGCGGGCGAGGTGTTTCTCGGCGTTCTCGAGTACGGTCCGGTGATCCGCTTCGTCTCCCCCGTCGGCGTCGTTGCAGACGAGACCCAGTACGCAGCGGATTCCCGCGTCCCGCGCGGCCGACGCGACCACGTCCACGTCGACGTCGGCGCGCGTTCCGGCGTCGGTGACGGTGGTGAACCCTCCGCGCAGGGCCTCGAGCGCCGCCAGTTTTGCTGCCGTGTAGGCCGATTCCTCGTCCAGCGTCCCCTCCAGCGGCACCCAGACCCGGCGGAAGATCTCCGAGGGCTCACCGAAGGCGAGCGCGGCGCCGAAGCTCTGGGTGAGGTGGTGGTGGGCGTCGACGAATCCCGGCATCAGCAGATGACCGGGCAGCCGTACGGTCCGCAACTCCGGGTACCGGGCCTCGAGTTCGTCCACCGGTCCGAGGGCCTCGAAGAGTCCGCCGTCCACCAGTACGGCCCACCCGCCGACCGGGCCTTCGGGCAGCAGGACGGTGTCGGGCGCGAGCAGGAGCGGCCCGGGGGCGGCGAGTGCGTCGCGGTCGATTCGGTTCATCGTTCGCTTTCCGTACGGGTGAAGGCCAGCCGCGCGGCGATGCCGGGCCTGACGTGGTGGAAGAGGACGTTGAGGACGGCCGCGACGCAGGCGCCGACGGCGACGCCGCTTTCGAGGAGGATGCGGACGTTGGGCGGGAACCCGCCGTAGACGCCGGGCACCAGGATGGGCAGCAGCCCAAGGGCGAGAGCTACGGCGACGATGAAGGTGCTGGTGTGTCGGTCGAGGTCCGAGCGGCCGAGCATCTGAATGCCGAGCACGGTGATGACGGCGAAGACGACCATGGCGGTGCCGCCGACGACCGCGGCGGGAATCACACTGATCGCACGGGTGACGGGCGCCAGGAGTCCGATGACGATGAGTACGATCCCGGCCACGGCGGTGACGTATCGGCTGCGGACCCCGGTGACGCGCACGATGCCGATGTTCTCGCCGCTGGTGACCATGAGCGGCAGGCCGACGAAGCCGCCCATGAGCGAGGTGATCGCGTCGCCCCGGACGGTCTTCGGCACGTCGGTGCGCTTGTCGATCCTCTTGCCGACGGCCTCGGCGTTGATGACGGTCTGGCCCGTGGCTTCGGCCATCGAGGCCAGGCTGTAGAGCATCAGGGGCAGCGCGGCGACGAGGTTGAACTCCGGCGTGCCGAAGGGCATCAACTGCGGAAGGTTCACCAACTGTCCGTCGGCGAGCCGGCCGGAGTCGATCGCGCCGGTCACCGCGGCGAGCACGGTGCCGGCCAGCAGGCCGAGCATCACGGCCAGTTGGCGCAGAACGCCGCTGAAGAGCAGGTAGAAGACGACGGTGAATCCGATCGTCGCCATGCCGAGACCGAGGTCGCCCGGATCGGCGAAGCCTGGCGAGCCGGGGTGTCCGGTGACGAGGACCGCGCCGACTTTCACCAGGTTGACGCCCACGATGACGATCATGGTGCCGATGACGAGGGCGGGGAAGAACCTGAGCAGCCGGGAGAACACCGGTAGCACGACGAAGCAGAACACCGCCGTCAGGATCACGGCACCGCCGGCCGTGCGCAGGCCGTGCTGTTCGGCGATCGCGAGGAAGAGGATCAACGGGGCCCCGCCCGGCAGCATCATGAACGGCAGTCGCGGCCCGAACTTCCAGGGACCGAGCGACTGGATGAGAGAGCCGATGCCGGAGAGAACGAAGGCCGCCGAGAGCAGGTCGACGGTGAGGCCGGGGTCGAGCCCGAGGGTGGCGCTCATCAGGAAGATCGCGGATATCGGCGTGGCGGCCATCACGAGGACGTGCTGGACACCGAAGAGCAGGATCCGCGGGAGAGGACGCGACTCGTCCACGGGGTGGACGCGGGACCGTTCGCCGTCCCCGGCTGTGGAGCCGGTGCTGCCGGTGGTTGTCTCCGCGGGGCGGTGAGGCTCGCCGGGGCGGGGCACGGCGGGAGGGTCGGCGGGCCCGTGGGCCGGGCGCGCGGGCTCCGCGTGACCGGGCGACGCGGGTTGGTCGGTAGGGCCGGCCTGCGGCGGCCGGCCACGGTGGGCACTGGACACGATGGACTCCGTTCGGGCATACAGCACGCTCGGGGTGAAGCAGTGAACCGGCCCTGGACGGAGAGCCAAATCGATTTGGCCAAATCGATTTGGCCGCCAGTATGTGAGGACTCCGGCGCCGCGTCAAGAGCGAATCCTCCGGCGGCGAGTACGCCGACGCCGATGGACGAGATCACTCGCCAGCTCGCCCCCGGCTCGGTCGACGTAGGCATCCGCCGGCGCGCCGCGGTCCCGCGCCGACGGCGGGCGCGATCTCCGTCATGGCCGTGGTCTCCGCCTCGTGCCATCGATCGCTGATCACATGCCGTTCGAGTGGTCGGGGCCACTTGTGGTCGGCATGACGATGAGTTTCGCGAGCGTGCTGAGTCTATGGATGTGACGGTCTCCGAAGCGCACCCGGAGAAGACCACCGGTCTGTACCCCCGCAGCGATCAACCGGAGTCGAGGAGAACGACATGACCGCCACCTACACCTTCGACATCTTTTCCAGCCTCGACGGCTACGGGGCCGCCGGTGCCGACTGGACCGGCTACTGGGGCAAGCAAGGACCCGAGTTGCTCGACCACCGTCTTGCCCTGTACGGCGCGGAGCAGCGGATGGTCTTCGGGGCCAACACGTACCGGGCGTTCGCGCGGATGCTGGCCGCAAGCACCGAGGAGTCCGAAGTGCGTGACCCATGGGTCACTCGGATGAGGAACCTGCCGGCAACGGTGGTGTCGACGACGCTGGAAGGCCCTCTCGACTGGCCGAACGCGACCGTCGCGAGCGGAGACGCCGTCGACGTCGTCGCCCGGCTCAAGGAGGAGTCCGAGGTGCCGTTGCGCTCGCACGGAAGCCTGTCGTTGAACCGGGCGCTGATGGCCGCCGGCCTGGTCGACCGCTTGCAGGTGACGCTCTTCCCTGTCGTCACCGGTCGGACCGGGCTGGACCCGATCTTCCAGGGTGCGGCCGACTTCGACCTGGAACTGGTCGAGAGTCGGACGCTCGACGGTCACATTCAGGAGCTCATCTATCGACCCACCCTCCACTGACCGTTCCTGGGTCGGTCCCCGATGTGTTCGGGCAATGTGAGGGCTGTGTGGGCCGGGCGCCCTGTTTCCGGTGGCAGGGCCGTGAGACTGCGAAGTTTGTTGTTGCGCTTTTCCAGGGCTTCGGCGGTCGTGGGGAAGAGTGCCGCGTCGCCTTCACCGACCTGTGCCTGGTTCAGTTCGACGAATCCGCGGATGTCGCGCTCGTAGGCGGCGAAGGCCGCGGTGTGGTCGCGATGGGCGGCCAGCGAGCCGGCGAGCATGTAAGCGCCGACGAGGGCGAGGCTGGACCCTTGCCCGGTCAGGAACGACGGGGCGTAGGCGGCGTCGCCGACGAGCGCGACCCGGCCGCTGGACCAGCACGGCATGTGGACTTGGCTCACGGTGTCGAAGAACGGATCGTTCGCGTGGCGCATGGCGGCGACCATGGCCGGGATCTCCCATCCGTCGTCGGCGAAAGTGGTGGCGACGAGATCACGTTGCGCCTCGGGGCCGCGGAGGACCTCGCCCGGTGGTTCGGGGTGAACGAAGTTGAGGAACGCGTACAACTCCTTGCTGTCTCCGACCGCGTAGAGCGCCGCGGCCCGCCCGGGAGTGTTCCAGATGAGCACTTCATGGGAGAGTCCGAAGGTGTTGGGCATGGTGAAGATGGCGAAGCAGTACCCCAGATCGCGATGGAATTGCCGCTCGGGGCCGAACACGAGCTCCCGGGTACGCGAGTGCAGCCCGTCCGCGCCCAGGACCAGGTCGAAGCCGCGCTGGACACCGCTGCGGAAGGTGACGTCGACACCGTGCTCGTGTTCCGTGAGCGCTTCGATGGAGTCGTCGAACACGAACTCCACCTCGTCACGGACGGCTTCGTACAGGACCTCCGCCAAATCCCCGCGAGGTACCTCGACGTCACGCCCCTCGACCCCGCCGACCACCGCCTGTGGATGAACCACCGCCGCCTCACTGCCATCGGCATTGAGGAAGGTCACCCGGCGCGAATCGATATGCGCTGCCTGGAGCCGCGGCAGGATTCCCATCCGGCGCGCCACCTCCACCGCGGTGCCACGCACGTCGATCGGGTACCCACCGCCTCGCAGTCCGGTGGATTTCTCCACCACCGTCACCGCGAATCCGTACCGGTGCAGCCAGAACGCCACGGCGGGACCCGCGATGCTCGCGCCGGAAATCAGGACTGTGCCCTTCGATGCGCTTCTCAAGCCCATTCGCCGACTCCCCATTCTGTTGTGCGGCATTCGAGAACCGAATCGGCTTGTCCTGCCGCGAGGAAACTGCCGACTTCTGTCAACCTCTTCAGAGGGTTCATCACACCGCGTCCCGCTCGAGTTCGGGCGACGGCGAGTTGCGGCTGAGGCGCGTGCTTCGCACGAGCATGACGACCAGCACTGCGGCTGTCGCGAACGCGCCGGAAGCGATCGCGATGTAGCTGAACACGCCCGTGGCCGAATTCGTCGTCTCGCCGTCGACGACCACGGCGGTCGACTTGAGCACGGCTGCGCCCACGAAGTTCAGCACCACCGACCCGATCGAGACCATGACCATGACCAGGCTGGACACGATGCCCTGCCGTTCGGCGGACGCCAAGGCACCCGCCATGTTGAAGCCGGATGTCCCGAGCGCTCCTACCGTGACACCCAGCAGGAATGCGAAGCAGAGGGCGGCGGGAAGCTGGGAAGCGCCCAGGAACATCCCGATGGTCACCACCGTTCCGAGCATGACCGCCCCGGCCAGCGTCGAGGCCGGTCCGAAACGTGCGGCGAACCATCCGGCCACCGGACCTCCGAGCATGACTCCGAGTCCCGGCGCCGCGAGCAAGAGCGCCACCGACCCCTGGTCGGCCAGCCCGTACCCGAGTTGCTGATCCGCCGAGACGTCACCGATGAGAGGGATGAGCTGAAGCATGCTCTGGTACGAACCAGCTCCGAGGAAGACGACGAGGAGCATGAGCACCAATGGCCCATCGAGGTCCCTGACGTCGATCAGGGGGTCGGGCTTTCGACTCGAGACCAGGAACCACCTGGCCAATGCCACGACGCCCCCGACGAGGAGAGCCAGCGGGCCGGCGGTGAGCCAGCCGAGGTCCGCGCCCAGACTGACGTAGCTGAGCACCCCGGCGAGGCCTCCGCCGAGGAGGAGGGCGCCGCCGATGTCGATCCTGCCCGGTGCCCTGACCGGGGATTCGGGGATGACGTTGTGCACGCAGACCGCCATCGCGGCCGCGACGACGGCCGACAGGACGAACAAGATCTGGAAGCCGAACTCCACGGCCAGTTTCTCGATGAGGAAACGGGACGCGATGTTGAGCACCGCGGAGCTGGAGGTGACGATGCCCACGGTGACCATCGCGATGCGGGGTGCGCAGACACCTCGAACGATCGCGACGGAGAGGAACACGGCGGCCAGAGAGGCTCCCTGAAGCATGCGGCCTGGCACGAACACCCAGATGCTGGGGGCCACGGCACACAGCAGGGCGCCCGCGCAGCTGATCAGCAACGTCGCCACGAGCACCCTGCGCTTGCCGTAGATGTCGGCACTCTTGCCGAGCAGGGGTGCCCACATCACTCCCGCCAGCATCGCGGTGGCGTTGAGCCACGCCGCCTGGTCGGTGCCGAAGTGGTCGAGCATCTCCGGGAGGACGAGCAGCGGCGCGGTGATGGCCGAGTCGACCACGAAATTCACCAAGGCCAGGACGGCCACCAGGCCGATGAGCCGCCCGTTCCATCTCGTGTGCGGTCCGGCGTCTGTGCTTCCGGTCCTGCTCTGCTGCATTGAGGACTCCTTCACTACGGGGTACTACGGGCGCGCGACGGTGCCGGCACGGTCTGACGGGTTGTCGACTGGAACAGGGGCGGCCGCTGCCAGGGGGTGATGCGCTTCCCCGCGCGGCCGCGCTCGGCCTCCGGGCACGAAGTGCCCGTTGCGCGTCGTGGTCTCAGGTTTCCCGGTCGCGCAGTGCCGCGCGGGCCGGGAGAGTCACGGCGGCGAGGCCGAGGGATACCGCGGTCGCGGCGAATGTGGCGTACAGCAGTGGGGGTACGTGCGGAAGCTCGCCCGTCAGGCCGCGCATCATCGGGGTCAGTGTGATCAGGGCGATGGCTGTGCCCAGGGCCACGCCCGCCGCCGATACCAGCAGGCTCTCCCAGCGGAGCATGCGCAGCACCTGGCGGCGGGTGGAGCCGACGAGGCGGAGCGTGGCCAGTTCGCGGCGGCGGTCCAGGACCGTCATCACCAGGGTGTTGACTGCGGCGACGGCGGCGAAGCCGCCCAGGACGGCGGCCATCATGTAGTTGGCCCAGGCGCCGAGTTCGCGGTCCACATTCTGCTTGACGGCGTAGCCCGAGGCGTCGGTGACCTCGCCGAGTGCGGCGAGCGGCTCCGCGTCGCCGCCGCGTACCAGCAGCGTGCTGTCGAAGCCCGACGTGACGTGGCCGGCCAGGGACGCGCGGTCCATGGTCACCGCCGCCAAGCCCAGTCCGCGGCCGTAGACCGCGACGACTTCCGGGCGGGCCTCGGCGCCGTCGGGGAGGTGGAGCGGCAGCTTCTCGCCGACCTTGACCTTCGCCGCGGTGGCGAGGGTCTTGTCGATGGCGATACGGCCCGCTCCCACGCGGTCCAGACTGCCGCTGCGTACGTCCAGGTCCTGCACCTCGGCGAGCTGGGCGCCGGAGCCCGAGATGCCCTGGGTCGCCCACCCCTGCAGCGACGTCTCGCCGCCGGAGTCGACGGGCACCAGCACCTGCGTGTCGAGCAGGCTCACGGCCGCGTCGACGCCGGGAGCGCGGGCGGCCCGGTCGGCGGCGCCGGAGGGCAGGCCCGCCGGGTTGGTCACGACGTGGTCCGCCGTGATGCCGTCGCGGAGCTGTTCCGCGGCGACATGGCTCTCGCTCGTGTGCATGAAGACGAGCGTCGAGGCGAAGGCCATCGCCAGCACGATGGGGGTGATCGCGGAGGCCAACCGGCGTGCGTTGGTCCGGGAATTGGCGGCGGCCAGCGACGCCGAGGCGCCGCCGCCGCGCAGCAGCAGGCCGAAGAGCGCCGCGCACAGCCGGGCCACCAGCGGGCCGAGCAGGCCGACGGCGAGCATGAAGAGCATGACGACGCCGAGGGAGGCGTTGGCCGCGTCGGCACCGGCGGCGGAGGCGGCGACGCCGGCGAGAACCGCGCCGCCGACCAGGGCGCCCAGCCCGAGGACGGTACGGATGATGCCCGGCCGCAGCCGCTCCACCGAGGCTTCGGTGAGCGCCTGCCCCGGCTTGATCTTCGCGGGCCTGCGCCCGGCCATCCAGCCGGCGCCGAGCGCCGTGAGGAGTCCGGTCCCGACGGCGACGAGCAGCGGGAGCCACGAGACGTGCAGATCGACCGCCTCCGGGATGGCGCCGCGGTCCTTCAATTGCCCGAACCACCAGCTCGCCAGCACGATCCCCGGCAGGCACCCGACCAGCCCGGCGACGGGCGCGACGAGCAGCGCCTCCGCGGCGACCGCGCGACGGATCTGCCGCGGGGTGGCGCCGACGGCGCGCAGCAGCGCGAACTCGCGCATGCGCTGGCCGACGGACAGGGCCACCGTGCCGGCCGCGGTGAAGACGGCGACCAGGGTGGCGATCCCGCCGAAAGAGCTGCCGAGTGCGGTGAGCGTCTCCTTGGCGTACGCCAGGCCCCGCTCCTCGACTTCGCCGCGGCCGTCGCCGGTGTGCACCTGCGCGCCGGAGCCGGCGAGGGACGTCTCGACGGCGGCGGCGAGGGCGTTGGTGTCGGTGCCGTCCGCGGCCAGCACGGCGATGGCGTCGGCCTTGCCGGGGTGCCCGGCCAGTGTGGCTGCCTCGGCGTCGGCGAACCAGGCCGTGGCCTTGCCGCCGGCCGCGCCCGCCGCCGCGGTGTCACCGGCCCCGGCCTTGGCCAGCCCGGACACCCGGAACTCCGCGCGGCCTGCGGCCGTTTCGAGCGCGACGGTGTCGCCGACGCCGGCCTTCGCCGCACGGGCCGCGGCGGCGTCGAGCACGACCTCGCCCGCGCGCGGCGCGGCGCCCGCGGACAGCGCGCTGCCGGTGAAGGCGTGCGAGCCCCAGCCGTGGCCGGTGAGCGCCCCGTCGCCCTGCCGCACCGGGAAGGTGAAGTCCGGCACCGCGGCCGCGGCGCCCGGCGCCCGGGCCGCCTTCACCGCGAGCCCCTCGTCCACGCGGGCGGTGTCCGGCAGCGGGTACGCGGTTTCCTCGGGACCGTCGATGGTGTCGGAGACGAGTCGCGCGGACTGGTCGGCCGCCGCGACGACCGGCGCCTTCGCGTACCGCTCCGCCGGCACCGAGGCGCGGATGCCTGTCTCCAGCAGGGTGCCGCAGGCCGCGACGATCAGCGCGGACATCATCAGCGCGACGAACGTGCCCGCGAACGAAGCGGGTTTGAAGCGTATGGCCGCGCGAGCGAGGCCGTTCGGGGCGAAGCTCCTCATGCCGCGGCCCCGGCCATCGCGCCCGTGCGGCCGGCCAGCAGCGCCATCCGCGCCGTGATCTGCTCCGCCGAACCGCGCTCCAGGCCGCCGGCGAAGGTGCCGTCGGCGAGGAACAACACACGGTCGGCCCAGGCGGCCGCGGCCGGGTCGTGGGTGACCATGACGACGGTGGCGCCGAGGGTGTCCACCGCCTGCCGGAGCAGGCCGAGGACCTCGGTCGCGGTGCCGGTGTCGAGGGCGCCGGTGGGCTCGTCCGCGAAGACCACGTCGGGGCTGGTGACCAGGGCGCGGGCGACGGCCACGCGCTGCTGCTGGCCGCCGGACAGCTCGCCGGGCCGGCGCCGCGCCTTGTCGGCGAGCCCGACCTGCGCGAGCATCGCGGCCGCACGGCGGCGGTCCTGGCGTTGCCCGGCGAGGCGCATGGGCAGCAGTACGTTCTGCTCCACGGTCAGCGACGGCAGCAGGTTGAACGCCTGGAAGACGAAACCGAGGCGGCTGCGGCGGAGCTCGGTGAGCTTGTCCTCGCTCATACCGGTGATCTCCGTACCGCCGAGGCGCACGGATCCCGCCGACGGCCGGTCGAGGCCGGCGGCGCACTGCAGGAACGTGGACTTGCCGGACCCGGACGGGCCCATGACCGCGGTGAACGTGCCGCGCGGGAGGGCGAGGTCGACGCCCGCGAGGGCGTGCACGGCGCCCGCGCCGCGGCCGTACTGCCGTCGGACTCCCCGCAGTTCGACGGCGAGGCCGGGTGTGGCGGCCGGGGCCTCCGGTCGGTGGTCCGCCTTCTGCCGCCTGTTGCTGCGTAGCCTCATGTTCCGCCCTCTCGCGATCTTCTCTTGCCGACGAGGTGAAGCGTGCGGGGACGGCTGTGCGCCGGGCGTCATACCCGGGAGCCAAAGTGGAGGTGCTACCGCGGTAGGGGGTGGAGGAGAGGCCGGCCCTGCCTTCCGCCCGGGGCTGCCGCCCTGGGTCTGGGGTGAAGCCCCGGCGAGGGAGCCGCTTCGCCGGGTGGGTGGCGGGGTGCCACCTGCGCCGTACGAGGTTGTGGAGCGAGTCGCCCCCAACGAGACCCTGACCTGCCCGTCCTGCCCGTCCTGCCCGTCCTGCCCGTTCTGTCCGTTCCGCCCGGCCCGCCCGGCCCGCCCGACGCGGTTCAGAGGCCGGCGTCGGCACCGTGCGAGCACCAGAGGCCGCAGGGCCCCTCCGCCTCCGCCTCCGCCTCCGCCTCCGCCTCCGCCTCCGAGGCAAGGTGCTCAGGGTTCCGGGTCGCAGCCCCGGGCAGGGGCCGTCCTACTCGCCCGGGGCCACCAGCCCCGATTCGTACGCGAAGACCACCGCCTGGGCACGGTCGCGCAGGTCCAGCTTGGTGAGGACGCGGCTCACGTGCGTCTTCACCGTCTGCTCGGCCAGCACCAGAGTCTCCGCGATCTCCGCGTTGGACCGGCCGCGGGCCACCAGGGTGAGGACCTCGGTCTCGCGTTCCGTCAGGGCCTTGAGCCGCAGCGCGGGCTTGCCCCGGGCGGCCGGACGTTGCCGGGCGAAGTCCGCGATGAGGCGGCGCGTGACAGAGGGGGCGAGCAGCGCGTCGCCCGAGGCCACGACGCGTACCGCCGCGATGAGGTCGGCCGGCGGCGCGTCCTTCAGCAGGAAGCCGCTCGCGCCCGCCCGCAGCGCCTCGTAGACGTAGTCGTCGACGTCGAACGTGGTGAGCATCAGGACGCGCGGCCGGTGGGTCACGCCAGGCGGGGGCGCGAGGAGGCGGCGCGCGGCCTCGAGGCCGTCCATCTCGGGCATGCGGACGTCCATCAGCACGACGTCGGGATGGGTGCGCCGGCTCAGCTCGACGCCCTGCGCACCGTCGGGGGCCTCGCCCACCACGTCGATGTCGCTCTGGGCGGCCAGCAGCGCGGCGAAACCGGCCCGCACCATGGCCTGGTCGTCGACGACGATGACGCGCGTTGTCACGTGATGTCCTTTTCAGTCAGGGGTAGTTGGGCGGCGACCCGGAAGCCGCCGGCCGGCAGTGGCCCCGCGTCGAGGGTGCCGCCGGCGAGCCGCACCCGTTCGCGCATGCCGACGAGTCCGTGCCCGGTGCCGCCCTCCTCGAGCGGCGCGGCGGGCGGCTCGGGCGGCGGCCCGTTGACGACGAGGACGGTGAGCCGCGCGCTGTCCTGCGAACCGGACTCCGACACCGACACCCGCGTCGGAGCGCCCGGCGCGTGCCGCACGACGTTGGCCAGGGCCTCCTGGACGATGCGGTACGCGGAGAGGCCCACCGCCTCGGGCACGTCGGCGTCGCAGGGGGTGAACTCCACCGGCACGCCCGCTCTTACCGTCGCCTCCACCATCTGCCCGATCCGCGTCAGGCCAGGCTGGGGCGCGAGCTCGCCGTGCGCCTCCTCGTTCCGCAGTACGCCGAGGAGCCGTCGCATCTCGCCGAGCGACTCGCGCGCGGTCGCCGCGATGGACGTGAACTCCTCCTGCACGTCCGGTGGCAGCCCGTCGATGCGGTACGCCGCGGTGTCCGCCTGCACCGTGATGACGGACATGTGGTGCGCCACCACGTCGTGCAGTTCGCGCGCGATGCGGGCGCGTTCCTCCAGCAGCGTCCGCCGGCCGCGCTCGGCCTCGCTGATCGTCTCCTGCTCGGCCAGCCTGCGCTGCACCTCGTACCGCTCGCGGAGCGCGCCGGCGAGGAGGAGTGCGACGCCGCTGAGGATGGTGAGCAGGGCGCTCCTGCCGCTGGTGCCGTCGGGCGAGACGAACCCCAGGCCGACGTTGGCGGCCGCCGTCGCCAGCCACACCAGCAGCAGCGTCCGGCGCCGCTCGCGCAGGCCGAGGGCGAGGCAGAGGGCGACGTACCCGACGATCTCCATGGGCGGGAACGGCCACACCTGCCGCTCGCCGAGGTCGACGGTGAGCAGGGCGAGGGCCCCGGCCACGTCCGCGACGAAGATCACGTACCAGGCCTGCAGCGGGCGGACGACCGCGAGCAGCAGCGGTGCCGACTGCGCGATGGCCAGCCCGCTCGCGATGCCGCCGTGCAACCCGTAGTCGACGCTGAGCACCTGGATGGTGGTGGGCAGCAGGGCGACGCACAGCACGAACGCCACGCCCCACGGCAGCAGTCGCACCCACCGCCGCGAAGCCCCCGCGAACAGCGCGCGGGGGCGTTCCTCCTCCACTGAGGTCATGGGCCCCACCTTATGTGCGGCGGGACGGCGTCCGGAGACACACAGCTGTCAGGCGGACTCGGCGGATCCTCAGATGTCGGCACGCAGCGGTTCTCCCACTTCGTGCATGTGCCGCAGGGCCTGACGGTAGGAGTCGATGAGACCGGTCTCCGCGTAGGGGATTCCGAGGTCGCGGCAGTGGGCCCGCACCATGGACCGGGCGAGCCTCAGGTGGGGGCGGGGCATGCTGGGGAACAGGTGGTGCTCGATCTGGTAGTTGAGGCCGCCGAGGAACCAGTCGGTGAGGACGCCGCCCTTGACGTTGCGGGATGTGAGGACCTGGCGCCGCAGGTGTCCCCACTTCTCGCCGTCAGCGTCGGGCATGTCCATCCCCTTGTGGTTGGGCGCGAAGGCCATGCCCAGGTGCAGCCCGAACAGGGCTTGATGGAGCGCGGCGAAGACGAGCGCGTGCGCGAGCGGCATGGTCGTCAGGAGCAGGGTGACGTACCCGGCGATGTGGGCGACAAGGAGCGCCCCCTCCACCAGGCGTTCACGGCCGGTCTGGCGGCGCAGGTCCTGGAAACCGTAGAGCTTCAGGGCGAGGCCTTCGAGGAGGGTGAGCCGGCCGCGGAAGCCCGTGCGGGTGGCGGCCTGCTCGCTGGTGAAGACGAGGACGTCGGCGGCGACGTCGGGGTCCTTGTCGATGTGGTTGGGGTTGGCGTGATGGCGGTTGTGCTTGTCGTTCCACCACGCGTAGCTCATGCCGAGCAGCAGGTTGCCGTGGATGAGCCCGATGCGGCGGTTCGTGGCGCGGTCGCCGCTGATCTGCGCATGGCCCGCGTCGTGGCCGATGAACGCCGTGCGGGCACTCAGGACGGCGAGGACGGGAGCGAGGGCGAGCACCCACCACGAAGCGCCGATGAGTGCCATGCCGGTGACGACGGCGGCCAGGCTGAAGGCGTTGGTCACTATGGTGCGCGCGTACCAGCCGGTGCGCCGTTCGAGCAGCTCCTGTCCCTTGACGTCGCGCAGCAGGGGTGTGAACTCGCTGCCCGTGTCCGCTGGGGATTGCCTGGCGGTGGCCTTCTCGGGGTGCGGCAGAGCGGTTTCGCCGGCCAAGGACATGGGTGTACTCCGGTGTTCGGTGGATGGTGTCGGTGGGGCAGGTGGTTCGTCAGCCCGGGCTGGACGGACGTACGGATCCGGCGTGTTGGCGGGCCGTGGAGCCGTCATCCGGCCACGGTGGTACGGCGGTGCCTCTACGTCACTCACGCGGCGAGCGCGAAGTAGGCGAAGCCCGCCGCGAGCACGCCCGCCGCCGCGCGGCGGGTCGTGCCGGTGCGGTCCCACGGGGTCTCCAGGGGCCGGGCGAACTTCGTGATCGCCACCAGCAGCCCCGCGAGGAGCGGCATCCAGGCCATCCGCGCCAGGATCCATCCGGCCGTGTCCGGCGCGGTGGTCAGGCCGGGGATCTCGCCGAAGTACGAGGCGGGGACCGCGGCGGCGAGCATCGCCGTCTGGTGCCAGCACAGGATCGTCATCGCCGCCACGTTGATGATCACCACCGGGGCCCACAGGGCGGGGCGCCGGAGCAGCCGGGCCAGCCGGTCGCGCAGCAGGATCGCCGCACCGGACTGGGCGGCCGCGAGCGCCAGGACCAGCAGGGACGGCGGGTGGGAGTTGGTACGGGACGCGCCGGGCACGCCCACCATCGACGCCGGGTAGTGGAAGGCGAGCAGCAAGGTGGCGAACAGGGCCGCGCCGCCCGCGAACAGCAGCCACGCCTCGCGGCGGCCCAGCCGCTTGTCCGCCCAGGACACGCCCAACTGGTAGGCGAACATCCAGCCCGGAAGCAGATTGAGCAGACTCAGCCAGGTCGGCATCGCGTCCGCGTACGGCCCGTAACGCAGGAAGTCGACCACCGCGACCGAGCCGAGCAGCGGGGCCGCGGACCAGAAGCCGAGGCGCCGCGAGGCGCGGAGGCAGTACGGCGTGAGGGCCGTGATCACGGCGTAGACGCCGACGAACCACAGGGGCTGGACGACCAGTGTCGACGCGGTGTGCAGGGTGGCGGTCGGGACGCCGAGGCCGTAATGGAGGGTGGGGAGCAGCAGCGCCCATACGGCGGTGACGCCGAGGACCGGGCGGCCCAGGCGGGTGAGCCGGCCGGTGATCCACTCGCGGGCCGAGCCCTTGCGGCGCTGGTGGGAGAGGTACGAGGAGTAGCCGCCGACCAGGAAGAAGATGCCCAGCATCTGAAGGAACCAGCCGGCCGGGGCCAGCGCGCCGAACGTGGCCAGCGGGCTGGCGTTGTGCAGGCCGCCGCCAGTGTCGAGGGTGAAGCCGCCGAGCAGCCAGTGGCCGGTCGGGACGGCCAGGAGCGCCAGCGCGCGCAGGCCGTCGACGGCGCGGTCGCGGTGGGCGGGGGTCCGGTCGTCGATCTTGGCGGTGAGCCTCGCGAGCTTCGTGGGGGTCTTCATCACAGGTCTCCGCCGGCGATCGCCGCGAACGCGGTCAGGGTGGAGGTGCCGGTGGTGAAGTACTCGTCGTGCGCGGGGACGTCGTCGGCGGGCAGGACGGTCGCGCCGAAGCCGGGCGAGGTGGGGTCCGCGCCGTGGCCCAGGCCCAGGACCTCGACGTTGGGGACGCGGTCGATCCAGTCGTCCGGGGACTTGGCCGCCCAGACGTCGGCCTCGGTGCCGAGTGCGGTGACGTTGTCGGCGCGCATGCCGGGCGAGCCCATGACGACGATGTCGCTCGCGTCGGTGTCGGGGGCGGCGAGGCCGCAGACCACCGAGCCGTAGCTGTGGCAGAAGAGGGAGGGGTCGGGAAGGCCGGCCGCGTCCAGGCCGTCGGTGAGACGGGTGAGGCGCTCGGCGCCGGTCTCGGCGAGCCGGCCCGTCGCCAGGTCGGGGCCGATGCCGGAGGGGGTGGTGTAGCCGGCCCAGGCGATGACGGCCGTGTCGTCACCCGCCTCCGCCTGGAGGTCGGCGGCCCACTGTGCCGTACGGTCGAACGTCGAGACGTCGATGTCCGAGCCGGGGACGATCACCGAGACGTGGGTGGCGTTCTCCAGGTCGCCCGCGACCTGCGCGATCAGGCCGCGGCCGCGTGGGTCGTACGCCAGGACCTGGTCGCCTGCCGGGACGTTGGCCTCGTAACGGAGGTGCACGGGAACGCCGTCGAGGTTGCCCACCACGGTGGGGTGGTCCTCGACGAGTCGCTGCTGCTGAGCGTCGGTCAGGTCCGCGAAGAAGGCCGCCACTTCGGAAGGCGTGGCCGTGGTGGGGTCCGGTAGCCCCTGCCCCGGAAAGTCGTCCGCCAGCCAGGCGGCGGTGCCGGGGAGCGGACCGCTCGGCGCGCTCTCGCTGCCCGCCGAGGCCCAGCCCGCCGTGCTGCCGACCAGCAGTGTGGTCAGTACGGCAGTGGTCAGGGTCTTCTTGAAGCGGCGCATCCGTCCCTCTCCCTCTGTCTCGTCCGTGGTGCCGGGGAGGAAGGTAGGAAGGCGGTGGGAGGCAGGGCGTCACGCTGAGGAGCCAAGTCGGAGGTGATACCTCCGTAGGGGGTGGGCTACGCGCCGGCCCCGCCCGGGGCCGGCGGGTCGCCCGGCTCGAGCGGGGACGGCGGCGACGTACGCATTTGCGAAGTAGGGGTGATCCCTGATCTCCTGAGCGGCGACGTGGGACTGACTGTCATGTCGCTGTGCGCGTCGCGAACAGGTGCCGGTATGTTCCGTATGCGCCAGTTCTGCTGTGCAGCAGTCCAGCACCCCCCGACCGGCGACAGGACTCATGACAGAACGTGCTCATCCCCAGGCAGCCGACGACGAGCAGCCTCCGGCGCAGGACGACCGCGCCTTCTTCGGGCAGCCGAAGGGCCTGCTCACGCTGTCCGCCCTGGAGGTCTGGGAGCGCTTCTCGTTCCTGGGCATGCAGGCGATCCTGGTCCTGTACTTCGCCGACTCGGTGGCGAACGAGGGCCTGGGCATGGACGCCGGCACCGCCGCGTCCGTGTCGGCCGCCTACGGGACCCTCGTCTACCTGGTCTCCGTCGGAGGCGGATGGCTCGCCGACCGCATCCTCGGCTCGTACCGGGCGGTCCTGTGGGGAGGCATCCTCATCGCTCTGGGGCACTACTCCATGGCCGTGCCCACCGCCGCCATGACCTGGGTCGGCCTGGGCCTGATCAGCGCCGGTACCGGCCTGCTCAAGCCCAACGTGGCCGCCATGGTCGGCAAGCTCTACCGCACCGACGACGACCGCCGGGACGCCGGCTTCGCCCTGTACTACATGGGCATCAACATCGGCGCCTTCGCCGGTCCGCTGATCACCGGCTGGCTCGGCGAGCACCAGGGCTGGCACTGGGGCTTCTCCGCCGCCGCGTTCGGGATGACGCTGGGGCTGATCCAGTACATCGCCGGGCGCCGTCACCTCGCCGGCCGCAAGCACGCCGCCGAGTTCGCACTGGCCCCGGCGGCCATGCGCCGGGCCGTGTGGCTGATGGTCGCCGGGGGCCTGGCCTTCGCCGTGCTGTGCGGCGTGCTCGCGGGCGCCGGCTGGCTCACCATGGACCGGTTCGTCGACGTGCTCACGGTCGTCTCGGTGATCGCACCGGTCGTCTACTTCTGGGTCATGTTCACCAGCCCCCGGGTCACCGCGGAGGAACGCGGGCGGCTGCGTCCCTACATCGTCCTCTTCCTCGCCTCGGTGGTCTTCAACTTCATCCTCTTCCAGGCGTACTCGACGATGATCCTGCTCGCGTCGACCAACGCCGACACCACGATCCTCGGCTTCGACTTCCCGTCCAGCTGGTACGCCTCCGCACTCGGCGCCTTCGAGGTGGCGCTGGCCCCCGTGGTCGCGGCCGTCTGGGTACGGATGGGCCGCCGCCAGCCGCACGCCTCGAACAAGATCGCGCTCGGGGTCATCCTCGGTGGCCTGTCGTTCCTGCTCATGGTGGTGCCCACCTCCGGGCACGAAGGCACCGACTACCGGATGGCCGCCTGGTGGATCGTCGGCTCCTACCTGCTGCTCGGTCTCGGCGACGTGCTCCTGGAGACCTCGGGCCTCTCGGCCAGCAGCAAGCTGGCACCGAAGGCGTTCTCCAGCCAGACCATGGCCCTGTGGTTCCTCTCCCTGGCCCTCGCCAACGGCATCCAGGCCCAGGTGGTGAAGATCTACGACGACGTCTCGCACCCCGTGTACTTCGGCGTCAACGGCTCCATCGCCGTCGTCCTCGGCCTGGTCGTCGTAGCCCTGGCGCCGTGGCTGCGGCGCACGATGCACCCCGTCCACTGAGCACCCGGCCCGCCGGAAGGTACCGCCCCATGCACATCCGCACGGACTTCCCGTACGAGACGACCCACGACGACATCCGTATCCCCCTGCCGGACGGCACCCGGCTCTACGCGCGGATCTGGCGGCCGGTCACCGATGAGCCGGTGCCGGCCCTGCTGGAGTACCTGCCGTACCGGCTCAGCGACTGGACCGCGCCCCGCGACAGCCAGCGCCACCCCTGGTACGCGGGGCACGGCTACGCCTCCGTCCGCGTCGACGTGCGCGGGCACGGCAACAGCGGCGGCCTGCCGGGCGACGAGTACGACGCCACCGAGCTGGCCGACGGTGTCGCGGTCGTCGAGTGGCTGGCCGCGCAGCCCTGGTGCGACGGCAACGTGGGCATGTTCGGCATCTCCTGGGGCGGTTTCAACTCGCTCCAGATCGCCGCGCTCGCTCCCGAACCGCTGAAGGCCGTCGTCACCGTCTGCTCCGCGGACGACCGGTACGACAACGACGTGCACTACATGGGCGGCTCGGTGCTCGGCGTCGACATGCACGCCTGGGCCTCCACCATGCTGGCGTTCGTCTGCCGCCCGCCGGACCCGGAGTACGCCGGTCAGGAGTGGCGGGAGATGTGGCTGCGACGGCTGGAGGCCGTCGACCCGTTCATCCACACCTGGCTCGCCCACCAGCTTCGCGACGACTACTGGAGGCACGGCAGCGTCTGCGAGGACTACTCCGCGATCAACGCCGCCGTCCTCGCCGTGGGCGGCTGGCACGACCCGTACCGGGACACCGTTCTCCGGCTCGTGGAGCACCTGCCGAACGAACGGGTGCGCGGGCTGATCGGGCCCTGGTCCCACCAGTACCCGGACCGCGGACTGCCGCCGGGCCCGCCGATCGGCTTCCTCCAGGAGACGCTGCGCTGGTGGGACCGGCACCTGAAGGGGGTGGACAACGGCGTCATGGACGAACCGCTGCTCCGCTCCTGGATCAGCGAGTCGCACCGGCCGGCCACCGTCTACCCCGAACTGCCGGGCCGCTGGGTCGGCGACCCGGCCTGGCCGTCCCCGTACATCACCCCCACGCCGCACGCCCTCGGGGGCGACCCGGTCGTCGTACGCTCTCCCCAGCACACCGGCGTCGACGCCGGACGGTTCTTCCCCTTCGGCAACGACGCCGACCTGCCGCCCGACCAGCGCGAGGAGGACGCCCGCTCGGCGTGCTTCGAGTTCCCCGTCACCGACGGCCCCATCGAGATCCTCGGGCGTCCCGAAGTGACCCTGCGCCTTCGGATGGACGTACCGTACGGGCAGGCCGTCGCCCGGCTCTGCGACGTCGCGCCGGACGGATCTTCGACCTTGGTGACCCGCGGCGCCCTCAACCTGGCCGCGCGCCAGGGCCGGGACCGCAACGTTCCCTGGCAGCCCGGCGCCACCGAGACGGTGGCCTTCCAGCTCAACGGCATCGGCCACACCTTCCCGGCCGGACACCGCATCCGGCTCGCCGTCTCCTCCGCCTACTGGCCGTGGATCTGGCCGCAGGCGGGTTCCGACGGCTTCGTCCTGGAGCCGGCCGGCTCGGCACTCGCGCTGCCGGTGCGCGACGCCGGGGAACACCCCGAGGACACCGGCATCCGCTTCGAGCCGCCCGAGCAGTCCGAGCCGTTGCGCGTCGCGGTGCCGGCGGCCCAGGAGGAGCAGCGCCCGGAGCGACTCGTGGTGCGCGACGTGGCCGAGGGCGAGTGGCGGCTGGAGGTGGATCCGCGCTACGGCGGGACCCGCGTGTACCCGGACGGCCTGGAGTTCACCGAGGACGCGCTGGAGACCTACACCATCAGGGAGGACGACCCGCTCTCGGCGCGGGCCAGGTCCGACTGGACCGTCCGCCTGCACCGGCCGGAACGCGCTTGGGATGTGCGGGTCGATACCCGGTCGGAGATCACCTGCGACGCCGATGACTTCGTCACCTCCAACGAGGTGGTGTGCCGCGACGGAGAGGACATCGTCTTCCGGCGCACCTGGGAGAAGCGTATTCCTCGGGTCGCGCGCTGACCCGTCCGGAACCTCTCGCCGCCGACGTCAGGATCGGCAAGCGGCGTCCAACACGCACCGGAGGGAACCAACGTGGTCGGTCGGGTGGAACTGCGGCAGATGGACGAGGTGAGCCTCGAGGAACTCCTCGCCGTGGCCGTCGAGGACGCCGAGCCCGAGGAGGTCATGCCTCCAGTGGCCGGTCCACCCGGCTGGACGCCGACACGGCGGGAAGCCTTCCGGGCGTGGCACCGCGCCCGGCGCCCTGGACTTGCCGGCCCGCTCCGGGAATCCACCTTCGCGATCACCCACGAGGGGAAGACAGTGGGGTCGGCCCGGCTGGCTGTCCGGGGTAGCCGGGAAGTCCTGGAGACGGGCATGTGGCTCGCCCGTTCCCAACGCGGCCGCGGGATAGGCAGCGCCGCACTCCGCGTACTCCTCGGTGAAGCCGCCAGGGCCGGTGCGCAGGTCGTGGTCGCGGACACCACAGCGCACAACACAGCCGCCCTCGCAGCGTTGCGCGGCAATGGCGCAACGCTCATCGCGAGTGGGGACACCGCCGACGTCCACGCCGAGTTGAAGCCGGAGCGGTCAGTCGGTGGTCGTCCGGGGTGAGCCGCAGGCGGAGCGGTGCCGGCCGATGATTCCCTCGACGATGCTCATCAGTCGAGCCCCCGTCTGATCGATGCTTCCGTTCTGTGTGCTGACCTGAGCGCCTTCGAGCAGGAAGGTGATCTCGGCCGCGGTCTGCTCGGGGTCGGGCAGTCCGGCCTCGGCGCACAGGCCGACGAGTCTCCGGGTCTGACGGGCCTTGTGCTCCTCGATCACCTGCCGTGCGGGATGGGAGCGGTCGGGCAGTTCGGCGATGGAGTTGATGAACGGGCAGCCCCGGTGGGAGATCGCCGGCAGGCCCTCGGCGATGAAGCGGGCCAGGGCCAGGATCTGGTCTCCGGGCCGGCCGGGGTGTTCGGCCTCGGCCCGGTCGAAGGCCGCCTGGTAGTCGGCGGCGACGATGCGCAACCACTCGGCGACCAGGGCGTCCTTGGTTTCGAAGTGCCGGTAGATCGCCATCTTGGTGGTCTCGGCCCGCTCGGCGATCGCCTGGACGCCCACCCGCCGGATCCCCTCGCTCTGGAACAGCTCTTCCGCCGCGTCGAGGATGCGCTCCCGAGGCGGCAGTTTCGCCACCCTGCTCGGCCTTCTGCCGGTCGATGCCATGACTACTCCGTGACGTCCCGTCGGTTGCGGGCTCCCCATCCGCTGTTACGGTACCAGTCCGTTCCATGCGATACCGTTGGGTATCACTAGGTACCCAACGGTATCGTTCCAGTTTCCACCGGGAGTGACAGTGAGAGTTGCCGAGTACGTGGACTTCGACGCGGTCGGGCTCGCGGAGCTCGTGGCCAAAGGCGAGGTGACCCCCGCCGAACTGACGGCAGCCGCACTCGAGGCGGCACAGGCGGTCAACGGCCGGATCAACGCCGTCGTGGAGACATGGCCGGCCGACGACGAGCCCCACCCGGGCAGTTCACCGCTGGCCGGAGTGCCATTCCTGATCAAGGACATCGGAGTTTCCATGGCCGGGAGGCGAATGGAGCTGGGCAGCCGCCTCGCGGCCGGCAACGTCGCCGGCGCCGACTCCTCCCTGATGCTGCGCTTCCGTCAGGCAGGCCTCGTGACGTTCGGGCGTACCGCGACTCCGGAGTTGGCCTACAGCATCACGACGGAACCAGAGCTGTACGGTCCGACCCGCAATCCGTGGGACCCGGCGCGGAGCGCGGGCGGATCCAGCGGGGGCGCGGGCGCGGCTGTCGCTGCCGGGGTGGTCCCGGTCGCACACGCCACCGACGCGGCCGGCTCGCTCCGCATACCCGCCGCCCACAACGGCCTCTTCGGGTTGAAGCCCACCCGCGGCCGGGTCTCGATGGGCCCCGACGCCGACGAGGTGTTCAGCGGCCTCGCCGTGCACGGCGGCGTCAGCCGTACCGTTCGCGACAGTGCGGCACTGCTCGACCAGATCCGCGGCCCCGAACCGGGTGATCCCTACTTCGCCCAGCAGCCGTCCCGGCCCTACGCGGAGGAAGTCACCCGCCACCCGGGCTCGCTGCGGATCGGTGTCCTCACCCGGGCATGGGGTGGCCGCCGCACCACCACGCCAGTGGCCGACGCTCTCGCTCGCACCGTACGTCTGCTGGAATCCCTCGGCCACCGGGTGGAAGAGGTCGAGGTCGCCCTCGGGGCCGACTGGGAGGAGTTCGTGCTGGCCAACGCCCGTCTGCTGGCGGCGAACCTCGCGGCCTCGGCCGACGGGCTGGCCGCCGCCTTCGGCCGGCCCGTCGACTCCTCGACCCTCGAGCCGGTGACCCTCGCCGGCTACCACTACGGGCAGCGGGTCAGTGGCGCCCAGTTCGTCACCGCTCTCACGATCCGAAACCGGGTCGCTCGAAGCCTGGCACGACACTTCGCCACGCACGACATACTCCTCACCCCGACCTTGCCGGAGCTTCCTTTGCCCCTGGGCGCCTGTGCCGAGGGCGCGGAGGCCCTGGACGGCCTCGGCTGGATCAACCGCCTCAACGACCTCTCGCCGTTCACCATGCCGTTCAATGTGGCGGGCACGCCCGCCATGTCCGTGCCGGTGACGGCCGACGCCGAGAGCGGACTCCCGATCGGTATGCAGTTCGCCGCCGGTTACGGGCTCGAAGGCCGCCTCTTCCGCCTCGCCGGACAACTCGAACGGGCAAACCCGTGGTCGGGCCGAACCCCCACCGTGTGGGCGGGGGACCACACGGACCGCTGAGGAGCGCTTCCGGCAGCCATAAGCAGTTGAGGGCCGGCACCGTCCCTTGCTACAAACGAGGGCTGGTCATCGGGTGGGCGGGTGCGACGAGAGCGGGGCACGACGTGGCGCTGGCCGCTCCTGGTGCGGTGGCGGTCGACGCACTGGGCACGGGCCTGTATCTGCCGCTGTCGCTTCTGTACTTCGTGAAGGTCACTGATCTCGATCTGGCGACGCTCGGTGTGCTCGTCAGCGTGACCACCGCCCTGACCCTGCCGTTGCCGTTGCTGGTCGGACGCCTGGTCGACCGGATCGGGCCGCGGTTGGTGGTCGCCGGCGGCCAGGCTCTGCAAGGAGCGGGCTTCCTGCTCTACCTGGCAGTTTCCGGAGCGGGTTCGCTGGTGGTCGCCGTCCTGGTGACGACGGTCGGCCTGCGCGTGTACTGGTCGTCCGTCTTCACACTCGTCGCCGACCAGGCGGACGCCGAGGGAACGGGCACCGAGGGGGTCGACGCCAAGGACCACTGGTTCGCACGGACCGGGATGATCAGGGAAGCCGGCGGCGGCGGTGGGGCGGTGATCGCGGGCGCTGTGCTCGCCGTCGACTCCGCTCTCGTCTATGACGGGTTGATTCTCGGCAGCGCACTGGCCTTCCTGGTCGCCGCGGTGCTGGTCGTCCTCGCCGTGCCGTCCGTCCCGCACGCGCCGCCTCCGGCCGAGGGCCGCTCCGGACACCGGGCACTGCTGCGCGACCCGCCCTACCTCGCGCTGATCGGGACGTGCACGATCTTCGCCCTGTGCAGTTCGTTCCTGGCCCTGTCGCTGCCCGTTTACATCGTTCAGGGTCTGTCCGGACCGGACTGGCTGTCCGGCCCCCTGCTGGCCCTGAACACTCTCCTGCTGGCCACCTGCACGGCAGCCATCACCCGGTTCGTGCGTCGCCGCTGCACCCGTGCCCGCGCCATGGCCTGGGCCGGCGGGCTGTGGGTCGTGTGGTGCGCCGCGTCCGCGGCGGCCGTTCTCGTGCCGTCCGAGACGCTGGTGCCGTTCCTGGTGGCGGTGGTGGTGTGCTACTCCGCCGCGGAGATGGTCTACGGCCCCGCGTCGAACGCGCTCGCCGCGGCCGCGGCACCTGCCGGTTCGCGGGGCAGCTACCTGGCGGCGTTCCAGTACTCCTTCGCCGGCGCGAACATCCTCGCCCCCGGGCTCTTCGGACTGCTCTTCAGCCACAACCGTCTGCTCCCGTGGCTCGCCGTGGGCGTCCTCGCCGCACTGGGCACGGCACTGATGCTGCGCCTGGAGCACCGGCTGCCACCGGAACACCGCACGGCGCGACACAAGGACGGCGCCCGCGACGACGCCATCGTGCAGCACCGCCTGAGAGGCTGATCGCTCAGCCAACGACCGTGGCATTCACGGCGATTCGTGATCTCACGATGGAAGGTAGCTGAAATGCACAGAAGTCGAGTGTACGCCGTCATAATCGACACACCCGAAGCCGAGGTGGGCCAGGCGGCTCGCTTCTGGTCAGCGGCTCTCGGCGTCGAAGCGCAACCGTTCGCGCCGGCACCGCAGTTCACCACCCTCCACCAGGCGTTGCCAGGGCTCGTCACTGCCGTCCAGGCGGTCAACGACGCACCCCGTATCCATCTGGACATCGAAACCGATGACATCGAGGCGGAGACCACTCGCTTGATCGCCCTGGGGGCGGAGCAGAGCGCCCAGTGGCAGGAGTGTCACGTGCTACGAGTACCCGGTGGGCACTTGGTGTGCGTGCTCCCCGTGGAGGGAGCTCCCGCGGTCTTCGAAGCACAGGCCAACGTCTGGCCTTGACCAGCCTCCATGGACAGTCGCCGACCCGCTGTGATGTGATCCCTCCGGCGGAACGGCCCTGCTGGGCGTGGTCACCGGGCGACCCCCATGTACACCGCGCGAGGCCGGCCGACCCCCACGTGATGTCCTCCGCCGCTCGTTGCGCCCATGGGCCCCGCATCGCCACGGCGAGCGTGCGGGTCCGTCCCCCCAGGCTCGAAAGTTCCGTACACATGCAGAAGACCAAGGCCGCGCTCTGGGAATTCCTCCAGGGACTCGGCAAGACGTTCATGCTGCCGGTGGCCCTGCTCGCGTTCTGCGGCATCATGCTGGGCGTCGGCTCCTCACTCTCCAGCGAGGCCGTCACTGACAACGTTGCCTTCCTGAAGGGCGAGGGCTGGCACCTCGTCTTCACGTGGATGGCCAACACGGGGCTGGTCGCCTTCACGTTCCTGCCCGTCCTCTTCGCGATGGCGATCCCGCTCGGGCTCGCCCGTGAGGACAAGGGGGTGGCCGCCTTCTCGGGTTTCGTCGGCTTCGGAACGGATTCGCCGGGTGTGCGAGATCGCCGGTGGGGGGAAATCCATTGGTTCGCCGACCGGGACCGTGCCAGCCTTCGACGTCATGACTGCCGACGTGTGGAATGAGCAGGTGGCGTTGGGCTACGACGAGTCGTCCGCGCACATGTACGCGACCGAAGTCCTGGGACCCACGGTTTCCTTCCTCCAGCACCTGGTGGGCCGCGGCGCGGCCCTGGAGTTCGCGGTGGGGACAGGGCGCGTCGCCCTTGCGCTGAGCGCGCGCGGCGTTCGGGTGGCCGGGATCGAGAAGTCGGAGCCCATGGCGCGGGAGCTCGCCAGGAAGCCCGGCGGTGACGACGTGACCGTGACCATCGGGGACATGACGACCTCGACGGCGCCCGGCACGTTCAGCCTGGTCTACCTCGTCTACAACGCCATCACCTGCCTGCTCACCCAGGACGAGCAGGTCACGTGCTTCCGCAACGCCACGAAACATCTCGAGCCAGGAGGTCGTTTCGTGGTCGAGGTCTTCGTCCCCGAACTGCAGCGTCTGCCGCCGGGCGAGACCGCGCCCGTTCCACGTCGGCGAACGGCACGTCGGCTTCGACACCTACGACCTGGTGCACCAGCGGTTGGTCTCCCACCACTACTCCGTCGTGGAGGGACGAGGCTCCACGTTCCTCTCACCGCACCGCTATGTCTGGCCCTCCGAACTCGACCTGATGGCCCGGCTCGCCGGCCTGACCCCGTCCGGGCGATGGGCCGACTGGAACAAGGCGCCGTTCACCGCGTCCAGCAGGTCGCACGTCTCCGTGTGGCGCAAGCCATCCCTCGGTTCCGCACTGCTTTGACCAGTACCGTCGAACGGTGTGTCGGTGCCGTCGGGAGAGAGACACGCGTCTCACCGGACAGCAGAAGGTTCTCGCCGTGGGGAACGTCGCCGACACCGACAACGCGTTCTACGCCTGCGTCGACGTCAACGTCGGCGGCTGACAGATCGACTGGAGGAGCCACCGGCGCGGCCGCCGCCCTGTACGCGCCATCAACTCCTCGACGTCGAGTCCGGCGGCAACCTCAGCTGCTGGGCGGCCGGTGGTGGGGCTCGCCTTCGAGGCGTTGCCGGCGGGCCGGCCGCACGCTCGGGCGAAGCGGTGCGGCGTCCGAAACCTCGTTCACCTAGCCGACGAGGGCCTGCGTGATCTGCCGTGTGGTCTGCGCGGCGACCCTGGGGTTGACGGCGGCGTAGGAGGCGTACGCGTTCAGGCCCGTGGCCAGGGCCCACCCCCGGCCTCGGGTCCACGTGGCGTCGTCCACGCCGAGCGCGGCGCGGAAGGCGGCTCGCGGCGCCGCCGACATAAGGGTGAAGGCGATGGTCAGGTCGCGGGCCGGGTCGCCGATGCCGAACTCGCCGAAGTCGATGACCGCGCTGAGGCAGCCGTCGACGGTCAGCAGGTTGCCCGTGTGGAAGTCGCCGTGGAAGCAGACCGGGGGGCGGTCCCATGCGGGCGCGTTGAGCGCCGCGTCCCACAGCTCGGTCATGGCCGCCGTGTCGAACACGCCGCCCGCCTCCGCGATGGCGGCGCGCGTCGCCTCGTCCCGAGCAGCCAGCGGCCGGACGGTGAGGTCCTCGCCGGTGCCCAGGTCCGAGGCCTCCCCGGGCGCGAACCGTTGGAGTGCGGTCAGGAAGCCGGCCAGTTCTTCGGCGGCCTCGGACGACTCGGCGAGGGTCTCGACCGTGGCCACCTCGCCGTCGAGCCAGCGGGAGACCGCCCACGGCCAGGGATAGCCGAGATCGGGTTCTCCCACCGCCACCGGGACCGGGACGGCCAGCGGCAGGTGGGGGGCGAGCCGGGGCAGCCACTCGAGTTCCTTCCTGGCCTGTCCGATGGCGCCGGCATGGCGCGGTAGCCGGACGGTCAGTTCCTCGCCCAGCCGGTGGATCACATGGTCCGAGCCGGCTTGTTCGAGCGGCCGCAGGGGCAGCTCCGCCCACTGCGGGAACTGCCTCTCGACCAGGCGGGCGACCAGTGAGGAGTCGATCGAGGGGCTGTCCGGGGTTCGCTCGGTTGTCAAAGACAGCTCCTGGGGTCGGGCCGTTGTGCGCGGCCGGCGGTCGAGGCCATCACAGTGCGTCGTGCGCTCGTCTGTCGACTGCTTTTCCGCTCCGGCCGGCTTCTCTCCGGGGCTCCGACCCGCCCGCGACCCGCGACGCGTTCCCGGGTCCGCCGGAAGCTTCGGCTGACGGTCCGGGGGCCGGTGAGGTCGGAGACGGCACCCGGGAGTTCACCGGCGCCGCCCTGGGCCGCGGTCCCGCGACCGCCGGCTGCCGCTGCCGGTCACGAAGCCGGCACTCGGCCGTCGACGTACGTCGCCACCACCTCGATGTCTCCGATGCGCGAGGGTTCGACGCGCCGGGGGTCGTCGCCGAGCACGACGAGGTCGGCGCGCTTGCCCGGGGTGAGGCTGCCCAGGTCGTCCTCCCAGTGGCAGGCGAAGGCGCCGGCCACCGTGTGGGCGCGCAGGGCCTCCTCGACGGTGATGCCCTCGTCGGGGCCGATCGTCCGGCCCGACCCGGAGGAGCGCTCGACCATGAACTGGACGGCGCGCAGCGGGGATCCGTCCGTGACGGGGCGGTCGGAGCTGCCCACCAGCGTGATGCCGTGGTCCAGGAAGGCCCTGCCCCGGTAGAGCCAGGGGGCCCGGGTCTCGCCCATGATCGCCGCGTAGTCGTCGCCGAAGTGGCGCAGGAAGTTGGGCTGTACGACCGCGCTGACGCCCAGCCGCGCGAAGCGGGGGAGCTGGTCGGGGCGGATCAGGCCGGCGTGCTCGACGCGGTGCCGGGCTCCGGGGCGCGGCAGGATTCGCTGGGCCCGCTCCAGGGCGTCCAGGGCGACGTCGGCCGCGCGGTCGCCGATCGCGTGGACGGCGAGCTGCCACCCGGCGAGATGGCCGTCCACGATCGTGTCCGCGAGCACGTCCGGGTCGTCCTGCAACTGGCCGGCGTGGTCCAGCCCTTCGTACGGACTGGTGAGCGCGGCGGTCCGGGCCATCATGCCGCCGTCGGTGAAGACCTTCAGCGCGCCCACGGACAGCCGGTCGTCGCCGAACCCGGTGCGCAGACCGAGGTCGAGGGCTCTGGGAATGCCGTCGGCTTCGTGGGCGGCGACGGAGTGCAGCCGGTCCGCGGACACCATGAGCTGCACGCGCAGGGGCAACAGGGACTTTTCGCGGGCGAGTTGGTACGCGCCCAGCTCGACGGGGCTGTGGCCCAGGAGGGTGCCGCCGATACCGGCTTCGGCGCAGGCGGTGACCCCCTCGTCCAGGCAGGTGCGGGCGGCCCGTCCGATCGCCTGGGCCAACTCCTCCTGGGAGTACGGCAGGCGCAGCGCGCGGGCGGCGCCCATGGCGCCCTCGGCGAGGAAGCCGTGGTCGTGCGGGATGTCGGTGGGGAGCAGGTCGAGGACGGCGGAGTTGACTACGCAGCCGTGCCCTGAGTCGTGCGTCACGTAGAGCTTGTGTCCGTGGCTGACCTTGTCCAGTTCGGCGGCGGTCAGGTGGCGGCCCAGGGCCCGCTGGTCGTAGCCGGCGATGCTCACCCAGGCGCCGGGCGAGCCCTTCTGCGTGACGGCCTGTTCCACGACGGCGAGCACGTCGTCGATCCGCGTGCGGCCCGCGATGCTCGGGGTGTTCTGTTTGAGCCCGGTCCAGGCCAGGTGGACATGGGCGTCGATGAACCCGGGCAGCACGGTGGCGCCCTGGAGGTCGACCACCTCACGCGCGGGCAGGGAGGTCGCCGCCTCGTCCAGGCCGACGATCCGGCCCCGCCAGACACCCAGGTCGTGGGCGACGGAGTGGTCGGGATCCATGGTGAGGAAGCGGGCGTTCGTCAGTCTGGTGCAGAGCACGGGGTGTCAGGCGCCCATGGACTCGACGAGGGAACGGGGGCGCAGGTCCTTCCAGTTGGCCTCGACGAACTCCAGGCAGGCGGCCCGGCCGTTCTCCCCGAAGGCGATCGTCCACCCTCCGGGCACCTCGGCGAAGGACGGCCAGAGCGAGTACTGGCCCTCGTCGTTCACCAGGACGAGGAAACGGCCGTCGGCGTCGTCGAAGGGGTTGGTGCTCATCTGCGGTGCCTCCCGAAGAATTAGGATAGGCTCGCCTAATGGGAAATGAGCTTAGCCTTCTCACTTTCCGCTCCACAAGGAGACGTTGATGAGGTCGGTGGGAGAAGACACCTTCGCCGCGTTCGGCCTGTCCGGCGAGCCCGGCTCCGACGCGTTCTGGGCGAGTGCGAGGACACCCGCGTCGGTGGCCGACGGCGACGGTTGGGCGACCCTGTTCCTGCGGCGCGGGTCCGAAGCGGCGAGCATCGAATTCGAGAGCTGGTCGGAGCCGGTACCCCTGCGCCGGTGGGGCGACACCGACTGCTGGTACGCCGAGGTGCGGATGCCCGCGCGGCTGCGGGTGACGTATCGGTTCCTCGTCGGAGACGCGGCGTACGCCGACCCGTTCAACCCGGTCGGTGCGGGCGGTGACCGGTCCATCGCCGCGACCCCGGACGCGCCGGCCCAGCCGCACTGGCCGGCGGTCACCGCCACCGATGTCCTGCCCCTCCCCCGCACCCGGCTGCGCTGGGTCGCGGAACGGCTCGGCGGGCGGCGTACCGTGCGCGTCCACCCGGCGGGCGGCGGTGGGCCCGTGGTCCTGCTGCTCGACGGGGACGACTGGCTGTACCTGCACCCCGCGACGACCGCGTTCGACTCGGCCGTCGCCTGTGGCGAGCTGCCGCCGGTCACACTCGTCTTCCTTCCGGTCAGGGACAGGAAGGGCGAGTTCGGGTGCCGGCCCGAACTGTGGGAGGCGGTCCGGGACGAACTGCTGCCGCTGGTCGCGGAGTCCGGCGTGCCCGCCGACCGTGACCGGCTGGTGGTCGCGGGGCAGAGCCTCGGCGGGCTGAGCGCGCTGTACGCGGCGTTGGAGTTCCCGGACCTGGTGTCCCGCGTCGTCTGCCAGTCGGCGTCGTTGTGGTGGTCGCCCGACGCACAGGATCTGGCGGACCCGTTGGGCGGGCCGGTCGGCGGTGCCGTCGCCGCGCGGCTGCGGGGGCGTCCCGACCTGTCCGGTCTGCGGGTCGCGTTCGACGTGGGGGAGCACGAGACGCGGATGCTCCCCCACTGCGCCCTGGTGGAGACGCTGACCGAACAGGCCGGCGCGACCGTGCGGGTCTCCCGGTCGGCGTCGGACCACGACCGGGCGGGCTGGCGGCACGCCCTGCTCCGGGATGTCGCCTGGGCTCTCGCCTAGGGCCCGGATCACCGGGCCACGGCCTTGCAGTAGTCCTCGTCGGTGGCGAGCAGGTTGCGATGCGTGTCCTCGGCGGTGATGACGCCGTCGTCCAGGACGAGGACACGGTCGGCGGCGTCCAGGAGGGCGGGGCTGCTGGTGATCACGAGGGTGGTGCGGCCCCGGCGCAGCTTCGCGACGTTGCGCGCGATGAGCTGCTCCGTGACCGCGTCGACGGCCGTCGTCGGGTCGCGCAGCACGAGGACGTCGGTGTCCGCGGCGAGGGCGCGGGCCAGGGACAGCCGTTGGCGCTGCCCGCCGGAGAGGTTCGCGCCGCGGTCGCGGACGGGATGGTCGAGCCCTTCGCGGTGCAGGGCGACGACGTCGGTCAGCATGGACGCCTCGACGGCCTCGGGGACCGTCCGGCTGGTGCCCGACGGGTCGATGTTCGTACGGAGTGTGCCCGCGAAGATCTCCCCGTCGTACGGGTTCACCAGCATGTGCGCACGAACCGCCTCGATCGACAGGTCCGCGAGGTCCCGGCCGCCGACCCGCACCGCTCCCTCGTACGCGTCGGACGGGACGTTCAGGGCCAGGATCGACGCGAGGTCGGCCGCCGCGCGCGGCCGGTAGGCGGCGACGGCCACGAACTCGCCCGCGGCCACCCGGAACCTCACCTTGCGCAGGGATCCGTGGCGCACGCAGTCGACCTCGAGGTCCCGGCCCGCGGCCGGGTGCTCCTGGCCCGGCGTCGTCACCGGGGGCGCGGTCAGGACCAGCGCCATCCGCTCGGCCGACGCGCGCGCGATCATCACGTACTTCGGCATCTCCGAGAACAGCTTGAGCGGTTCCATGATGAACTGCGCGAGTCCCACCGCCATGACGAGTTCGCCGATGTTGATCCGGCCCTCGAACGCCAGCCAGCCCGCCGTCAGCGTCACGGCGGTGGCGAGGACCGCGTTGAGGGCCAGTGCGGTGCCCGCGTACGCGCCGTTCACCCTGGCGACGGTGATCGCCTGGTGCTTCGCCTCCGTGCTGACCTCCCGATAGGACCGGAACGCCGCGTTGTTGCCGCCGAAGCCGTGCAGCGGGCGCAGGCCGATGATCAGGTCGGCGACCTTCGCGCCGGCCCGTGCCACCCGGGCCTGCTGTTCGCGGGTGCTGGAGCCGATCCTTCTGGACATCACGCTCAGGATCGACAGGATCGCGACGGTTCCCACGATCACCAGCAGGCCGAGCCGGAGGTCGGCCAGGCCCAGCGCGACCGCCGCGATCACCACCGCGACCAGTGAGCTGATCAGCAGCGGCACCACCTCGATGATGTCGGCGGTCTGGTCGGCGTCCTCCGTGGCGATGGTCAGCACCTCGCCCGACTTGAGGTCGACGTCCCTGGCCACCGGCTGGAGTCCGCAGGCCGCGACGCGTACCCGCCAGCGGTGCGCCTCGGTCGTGTTGGCCTTCTGCAGGACGCGCATCCCGAACCGCCACGACAGCGACACGGTGGTGATGATCACGGCCAACGCGGCGATCGAGACGCCGAGCGAGGCGGGGCTCCGGTCCCGCATCGTGTGTTCGACGATCAGGCCGAGGGCGATCGGGAAGGCGGTCTCACCGGCCTGGTACAGGCCCATGAGGACGGTGCCCCAGGCCATGGCGCCGACGTTGCGGCGCAGCGCGGTGCGCAGGATGTCGGACCCCGGGCGGGGCCGCTGGGTGTCAGGAGTTGTCATCGAGGTGGCGGGCAATCGCTTCCGGGGTTCGCAGGGTGAACAGATCGCGGATCGTGATCACAGGACCGTACTCCCGGCGGAGCAGCCCGGTCAGCCGCACCGCCAGCATGGAGTGCCCTCCGAGCAAGACGAAGTCGCTCACCGCGCTCACCTCGTCGTCGTCCAGGTCCAGTGCCTCGGCGAAGAACTCGCACACGGTGATCTCGGTTTCGGTCTCCGGGCTCCGCTCCCCCGCCGTGGTCAGCGCGCCCAGCGGCTTGGCCTCCGGCAACGCCTTGGCGTCGGCCTTCCCGTTCACCGTCAGCGGGATGCCGTCGACCTGGGCGTAGTGCGTCGGGCGCAGGAAGTCCGGCAGCCCGGCGCCCACTTCGGCGGCGACCTCGGCGAGGTCGGAGCCGTCCAGCACGAGGTAGGCGGCCAACCGGTACGCACCGTCGACCTGCGGGTCGGGCTGGGCGACCGCGGCGACGAACCGCACCGCCGGGTGCGCCGCGAAAGCGGCCTCGACCTCGCCCGGTTCGACCCGGTGCCCCCGGATCTTGACCTGTTGGTCGGTGCGGCCCAGGTACATCAGGTTCCCGTCGGGTCGTCGGACGACCAGGTCCCCGGTGCGGTACATGCGCTCGCCGGGTTCACCGAACGGGCACGCGACGAACCGGTGCGCGGTCTGGGCGGGCTGCCCGAGATAGCCCCGTGCGATGCCGATGCCCGACACGTACAGCTCTCCGGGAACACCGTCCGGCAGGGGTCGCAGCCACGGGTCCAGGACGTACACGTCCGTGTTGTCGATGGCCACCCCCACCACCGGGTCCTGGCACTCGAAGGTGCCGACACCGAGGGTGTTGATGGTGTACTCGGTGGGTCCGTACAGGTTGTAGCCGACGGTTCCCTCGGTCTCGGCGAGTCGCTGCCACAGCGCCGGGGTGACGGCCTCGCCGCCCAGCAGCACCAGCGCCGGCCGGCGTGCCGGGTCGTCGAGCAGGCCCTCGGCCACCAGTTGCTGCGCGTAGGTCGGGGTCACGTTGATCACGTCGATCCCGTGCTGGAGGCAGTAGGCGACCAGCCTGGGCGCGTCACGGCGCAGCTCCTCGTCGCAGATGTGCACCTCGTGGCCGTCGGCGAGCCACAGCAGTTCCTCCCACGACATGTCGAACGCGAACGACACGGTGTGCGCGATCCGGAAGACCCGGTGCCCGTGTGCCGACAGCACCGGTTCGAAGATCCGGCGCTGGTGGTTGACCAGCATGTTGGTGAGTCCGGCGTACTCGGTCACCACGCCCTTGGGCCGCCCGGTCGATCCGGAGGTGTAGATCGTGTACGCGGGGTGCCGCAGCCGGTTCGGGTCGTCCGGCGCGAACGTCACGAACGGCTCGGCCGCGGGCAGCGGGCGGTCCAGCTCGATCAGGTCGCCGGTCAGCCGGGGCGACACGGCGCTCACGGTGAGGATCAGGTCCGGGCGGGCGTCCGCGACGATCGCGGCGATCCGCTCGTCCGGGTGGTCCAGTTCCAGCGGCACGTACGCTGCGCCGACGCGCAGTACGGCGAACAGCGCCACGATCGAGTCGGGGGAGCGCGGTATCGCGAGGCCCACCGTCGCCTCGGGGCCGATGCCGCGCCGGGCCAGCACACCCGCCACCGCGCGACTGCGGTCCCGAAGTTCGGCGAAGGTCATCTTCGAGCCGTGGGCGACGAGCGCGACGCGCCGCGGGTCGCGGTCCGCGGCACGGTCGAAGCGGTCGACGACGGTGTCCGTGCCGACGTCGGTGCGCGCTGCGGACTCCGGTTCCGGTCCCGGGCCCCGCAGCCCGCCGACCGGCCCGGTCGACCGGGCCAGGTCGTCGAGTACGCGCAGGTAGTCGTCGAGGAGGCGACGGGCGTTGTCCGTGTCGTCGTCGCGGTACTCCAGCTTGACGGTGAGCCGGTCGCCGGGGGTGACGACCCAGGTGAACGGATAGTGGGTGGAGTCGTCGGCCTTCACCGAGGTGATGCCGTGCCTGGCGTTCAGGTCGGCGAAGGCGTCCATGTCCAGGAAGTTCTGGAGGACGAACAGGTTGTCGAAGAGGGTGTCGTGCCCGCCGGCCCGTTGGATCTCGCCGAGACCGAGGTGCTCGTGTTCCATGGCCTCGACCCTGGCGGTCTGTACGGCAGTCAGGTACTCCCGGACCGTCTGGTCCGGCCGTGGTCGCGTCCACATGGGCACGGTGTTGAGCAGTACGCCGACGATGTCGGAGAGTCCCTCGCCCTCCCGGCCGGAGACGGTCACGCCGAACACGGCGTCGCCGCGGCCGGTGTGCGCGCCGAGGAGGAGGCCGAACGCGCCGGTCAGCACCGAGTTCAGAGTGACACCGTGTGCCCTGGCGGTTTCCCTCAGCAGGTCCGACCGGTCGGCGGAGAGCGTGTGTACGAGCGCGCGCGGCAGGTCGTCGGAGAGGGACGGTGCCGGGCCGGCGAGCAGCGTCGGGCCGGGCAGGCCGGCCAGGTACCGCGCCCAGAAGCGTTCCGATTCGGCCGGGTCCTTGGCGTCGAGCGCTCGGGCGTGGTCCTCGAAACTCGGCGTGGCCACAACCGCTGTCGGCGGCTCACCCGCCAGGACGGCCTGATAGGCGTCGAACAGCTCCCGCAGGACGATCTCGCGGGACCAGCCGTCCCACAGCAGCAGGTGGTAGCTGAGGAGCAGGCCGTCGCGGTCGTCGGGCAGACGCACCACGGTCAATCGGAGCAGGGGTGGCTCGCCCGGGTCGAATCCCCGGTCCCGGTCCCGGGCTCGTACGGCTTCGATCTCCGCGTCCGTCGCCGGTTCGACGGTGCGGACGTCGACTCGTCGGCCCGCCGCGAGGACCTGTACGGGGTTTCCTTCGTCGTCGGTGGTGAAGCCGGCGCCCACGACCGGGTGGCGCGCGATCACGTATGCCATCGCCTCGGCCAGCGCGTCGGTGTCCAGGCGCCGGTCGAAGGTGAAGTAGCTCTGCGCGACGTAGTGTCCGGCCGAGCCCGCCATCTGGGCCTGGAAGTACAGGCCTCGCTGGAGCGGGGTGACCGGTGCGGTGCGCTCGGCCGTCGCGGCGGCGTCCGCGATGTGTTCCAGAGCGCGGTGCCAGTGCCCGGTGATCTCGTCGGGGATGCCCTCGGCGAGGGTGAAGGCCGCGTGCACGCTGCCGGTGGCCGCGTCGGTCCACGCGTTGACCTCGACGGCGTACGGGCTGCCCTGGTCGCCGCCCGTGAGGTGCGGCGCCTGGGACTCGCCGCCCCGGCCGAGGTAGTTGAACAGCACCTGCGGGCGGGCGGTCAGCAGCGGGGCCGTCTGCGGGTTGAGATACCTGAGTTGTCCGTAGGCGACGTGCGCGCGTTCGTCCGGCTGCCGTTCCGTCACTTCGCGCGCGGCGGCGAGCGGGTCGGTGTGCGCCGTGAGCCGTACGGGCGCGATGGAGGTGAACCAGCCGACCGTACGGCTGTAGTCGTGGTGTTCGAGGGCCGGCACCCGGCCGTGCCGCTCCAGATCGATCGCGAGGTCGGTGGGCGACGGCTGGATGTGTGTCAGCGCGGCACGCAGCGCGCCGCACAGCAACTCGGTGAGACCGACGCCGAGTGCGGCGGGCGCGGTGCGCGTCACGAGGTCGCTCGCCTCGGGTGCGAGTACGACCGTGGTCTCGCGGGGCCCCTTCGCCGGGGGCAGCGGCGCGGGCGCCTGGAGGGTGATGATCCAGTGGTCCAGGTCGCCGATCGCGCGGGTGGACTGGAGCGTCAGTGCTTCGGCGTACTCGGCGTAGGACGTGGTCGGGGGCGCCAGGGGCGCTCCGCGCATCGCGGTGGCCAGGTCGTCCAGCAGGACCAGCCAGGAGACGGAGTCGACGGCGAGGTGGTGCACGGTGACCACCAGGGTCCGGCTCTTCTCCAGCCACGTGAACGCGATGACGTCCCCGGACTCGGGATCGAGCCGTCCGGCGGCTTCCTCGGCCGCGGTCGTCGCGTCGGTGGTGTCCGTGGCGTCCGTGACATCCGTGACATCCGTGACGTCCGTGACGTCCGTGGCGTCCGTGGCGTCCGTCCGGGTGACGGTGGTCTCGCGCGCGGGTTCGGTGCGCAGCGACCACACCCCGTGCTCGACGCTCAGTCGCAGGCGCAGGGCCGGGTGCGCGGCCACGACGGCGCGCGCGGCGCGCTCGACGTCGGCGAAGCCGGTGCCCTCGGGGGCCACCAGCGTCCTGGCCTGGGCGAACCGGGCCAGTGAGCCGCCCATTTCGCGCTGCCGCAGAACGATCGGCGTCAGCGGCAGCGGGCCGTCCGCGCGGCGGGCGGGCGCGGGCACCGGGGTCCGCGGGGTGCTCGTCCCCAGCTGCTCGGCGAGGGCGCGCGGAGTCCTGAGCAGGAACACGTCCCGTGGCGTGATCGGCAGTCCGAGTGCCCTCGCCCGGTTGATCACGGTGATGGCGACGATGCTGTCGCCTCCGGCGCGGAAGAAGTCGGTGTCGGGGTCGGCGTCGTGGCCAGGGAGCGTGTCGGCGAAGATCGCGACGAGGGCGGCGAGCGCGGAATCATGGGTGGCGTCGTCGTCCGCGGGTCCGGTGCGGCTGGTCGCACCCCGCGGCGGGACCGCGGATTGATACGGCCCCGCGTCACTCAGGGGTGTACCCGCTCGCTCGGTCAGGGCCCTGCGGTCCAGCTTGCCGTTGACCGTCAGCGGCAGGACGTCCACCGGCAGCACCCGGCCCGGCACCATGTGCGCGGGCAGCTTCGTGGACAGCCGCTCGGTGAGGTCTTCGGGCACCCGGCCCGCGACGTGCGCCACCAGGTGGTCGCCGCTGCCCGCGACCGTGACGGCCGCGTCGGTCACCCCGTCGAGTTCCCTGATCGCGGACTCCACCTCGCCCAGCTCGATACGGAAGCCCTTGAGCTGCACCTGGTCGTCGGCACGGCCGGTGAACTCCAGCTCGCCGTCGAGCGTGCGGCGGGCGAGGTCACCCGTGTGGTACATGCGGGATCCGTCGCCCGCGAACGGGTTCGCCACGAACCGGCCGGCGGTCAGCCCGGGCCGGCCCAGGTACCCGAGCGAGACCTGGTCGCCGGCGACGTAGATGGCGCCCACCCTGCCCGGCGGCACCGGCCGGAGCCGGTCGTCGAGCAGGTAGGTGACCAGACCGGGAAGCGGACCGCCGATCGGGCTGGTGTCGCCGCCGGGCCCGAAGTCCGCGTCGGTCAGCACCCGGTGGGTGACGTGGACGGTGGTCTCGGTGATGCCGTACATGTTGACCAGCTCGGGCGAAGCCGTGCCGTGCCGCTCGACCCAGCCGCGCAGTCGCCCGAGGTCCAGTGCCTCGCCTCCGAAGATGACCCGCCGCAGTTCGGGCAGCGGTTCGCCGGCCTGCCGGTCGGCCTCGGTGAACCGGTAGAACGCCGACGGGGTCTGGTTGAGCACGGTCACCCCGCGCTCGCGGACCAGCCGGTGGAAGTCGACCGGGGAACGGGTCAGCCCGTACTCCGGGACCAGCAGCTCACCGCCGTGCACCAGCGCTCCCCACAGCTCCCAGACCGCGAAGTCGAAGGAGAAGGAGTGGAACTGGACCCATACGTCGTGCGGACCGAAGCCCATGTCGGACCGGGTGTTCGCGAGCAGCGTCACCACGCTGGAGTGCGGGACGACGACACCCTTGGGCCTGCCGGTCGACCCGGATGTGTAGATCACGTAGGCGGGATCTGCCCAACCGGCCCCGGGTCCCGGATCGGTGATTGCGGCGGGCGGCACTTCCCCCTGCACGAGCACACCGGCCGGCACGTCCGCCCGGGCCAGCAACCGCGTGAAGCGCTCACGCTGCTCCGGGGCCACGAATACGACCTCCGGAGCGGAGTCGGCGAGTATGTACTCCAGTCGCTCGTCCGGGTACGCCAGGTCCAGCGGCACGTACGCGCCCCCCGCACTGACGATCGCGACCAGGGCGACGACCTGCTCGACGGAGCGCGGGACCGCGACGGCGACCCGCTTGCCCGGTCCGACACCGGACGCGCGCAGCGCCGAGGCCAGCGCGCCCTTGGCGTCCGCCAGTTCGCCGTAGGTCAGGGACCGGGTCCCGCCGTCGAGACCGCACTGGGTGACGGCGGTGGCGGCCGGGTCCCGGTGCGCGGCGGCGTCGAACAGACCGGCCAGGGTCGTCGGGGTGATCGGCTCCGTACGCCGTGGGGTCCCCTCGGACGTCAGATCGTCGACCAGGGCGTCCGGCCGGGTGAGCAGGCCGGTGAGGGTCCGGGTGAAGGTGTGCAGAATCTCCTGGGCGCTCGCCTCCCGCAGGAGCTCGGCGTCGTGGATCAGGTTGAAGCGCGGGCGGCCGCCGGGCGTGCGCTCCACCACCAGCGTCAACGGGTAATGGGGAGCGCCCTCGTTCACGATGCCGGTGATGGCCAGCGTGTCGTCGGGCCGCCGCAGGGCGGCCACGTCGGTCGCCACGTCGAACACCACCAGGGTGTCGAACAGTGGGACGGTGCCGGTCTGGCGGGCGATCCTCGCCAGCGAGACGTGCTGGTGGGGCAGCACGGCGCTCTGGTGTGCCCTGACCGAGGCGAGCAGGTCGCGTGCGGTGCTGGTACCGGCCCATCGGACGCGCACGGGGATCGTGTTGATCAACAGACCGACCATGTCCTCGATACCGGGCACATCCGCGTCGCGCCCGGACACCGTGGAGCCGAACACCACGTCCCTGCCGTGCAGGATGCCGCCCAGCGTCACCGCCCAGGCGCTGTGCACGGCCACGCTCAGCGGTACGCCGGCTGACCGGGCGGCGGCGTCGATGTCGTCCTCGGCCTCCACTGCGGTGTCCGCGAACCGGTCCGACGGGGTGTGTCCCTCGGCGACCAGCGAGGGGCCGGGCAGCTCCGCGAGCTGCTCGCGCCAGACCCGGTCGCCCGCGTCGTCGTCGCGTGCGGCGAGCCGGCGGACGTGGTCGGGGAAGCCGCCGAGCACGTGCACGCTCCCCGGCGCGTGGTACTCGGCCAGCAGTGTGCGCAGCATGGGTGGCACCGACCAGCCGTCGGCGATGATGTGGTGCACCGTCTGCACCAGGACGTTCCGGCCAAAGCCCCCGCGGATGAGCGTGTACCGCATCAGCGGGCCGGTGGCCAGGTCGAAGCCGGCACGGCGGTCCCGCTCGGCGTGTTCGCGGATCTCGTCGTCGGTGATGCCGGGGCGGTCCAGCGTGGTGAAGGGAGCCTCGACACCGCTTTCCAGCACGGACACCACACGGCCGTCGGCGAGGGCCACGAACCGCGCCGCCAGGTTCGGGTGGAGCGTGAGCAGGCGGGTGGCCGCCGCCGCGAGCCGCTCGGCGTCCACCTCGCCGTCCAGTGTCAGCAGTTGCTGTTCGACGTAGCTGCCCGTCGAGTCGTCGTCATAGACCGAGTGGAAGTACAGACCTTCCTGCAACGGGGTCAACGGCAGGATGTCCCGCAGCGCCGGACCGTCCAGCGCGTCGACGTCGGCCTGGGTGAGCGGCACCGGAGCGAAGTCGCTGGGCGAGTGGCCGCCCCGGTCGAGCGCGGCCAGCCCGGACAGGGCCTGGCGGAAGTACTCGCCGAGCGTCGCGACGTCCTCGTCGGTGAACATCCCGTCGGGCCAGGAGATGGCGGTGACCAGCTCGTACTCGCCGGTCGACGCGGGTTCCGCGATCGCGTTGAATTCCAGGGCGCGGGGCAGGCGCATCCTCGGATCGCGCTTCTCCCCCAACTGCCCCGTGGTCCGCGCGAGTTTCCAGTCACCCGCTGCGCCGGCGTCGAAGCGGCCCAGGTAGTTGAACAGCACCTGGGGTGCGGGCGCGGCGAACTCGGTACGGGCCAGGTACCGCAGCGCGCCGTAGGAGATGCCGTTGTCCGGCACTCGGGAGAGGTCTTCCTTGACTGCCTTGAGCGCGGCGGCCAGGTACTCGGGTGCGGTGAAGTCAGGGGCCGCGCCGGGGTCCACGGTCACCGGGTACAGGGTGGTGAACCAGCCCACGGTCCGCGACAGTTCCGGCTCGAAGCCGGCCGACCGCGCGACGAACCGTCCCTCTCGGCCGTGCCCTTCCAGCTCGATGTGCGCGAACGTCTGGCCCTGGCCGAGGTCGCGGCGCCGGCGGGCGAGGGTGACGGCGAGCGCGGTCAGCAGCACGTCGTTGACGCCCGCGTGGAACTTCGCCGGTATCTCGCTCAGCAGCGCGGCCGTGGTCTCGGCGCCGACGGAGACGGTCCGTACCCGCTCCCGTGCGACGGTGTCCGAGTCGGACAGGGCGCGCCTGCCCAGCGGTTCGTCCGCTCCCGGCAGGGTGCGCCGGAAGTAGGCGCTGTCCGCGTCGAACGCCGCGCGCTCCAGCAACTGCGTCCAGCGCCGGAACGACGTGCCCGCCCGGGGCAGTTCCAGCGGGTCGCCCGAGGCGAACTGCCGCCATGCCGTGGCCAGGTCGTCCATCAGGACCCGCCAGGACACGCCGTCGATCACAACGTGGTGGGCCACCAGCACCAGTTGCCGTGCCTCGCGGCGCCAGACGGCGCGCAGCATCACGCCGCCCGTGGGGTCCAGCCCGTCGGTGGCGAGCGCGACGCACTCGTCGAGCGGCCGGTCGCTCTCCTGCCACCGCGCGACCACACGGTCCGCCTGCTGCGGCTGGTCCGCGTCCGGGATGTCGAAGCCCCAGCGGTCGCCGCACACCAGCTTGGCCCGCAGCATGTCGTGCCGCCCGACCACGGCGGCGAGGATCTCGTCGAGGGCGCCGGCGGTCAGGTCCGCCGGGGTGCTCAGCACCACCGACTGCACGAAGCCGTCGATCGCGTCGGTGGTCTCGCCGAGCCACTGCACGACGGGCGATCCCACGACGGGGCCGGTCGCGACGTCGCGGTGGTCCACGGTGGAGGTGTCCTCGCGGCTCGCCACCGCCGCCAGTGCCCCCAGGGTGCTGTGGGTGAAGA
The DNA here is from genome assembly GCF_042744565.1 of Streptomyces sp. NPDC058812. Classification (NCBI taxonomy): domain Bacteria; kingdom Bacillati; phylum Actinomycetota; class Actinomycetes; order Kitasatosporales; family Streptomycetaceae; genus Streptomyces; species Streptomyces sp. NPDC058812. The sequence continues at coordinate 198,311 of NZ_JBHYOB010000005.1, read as the reverse complement.
TCTGCCGTGCCGTGACGTGGAGCCCCGCGTCGCGCAGCGCGCTCAGCAGCGAGATGGCCAGAATGCTGTCTCCGCCGAGCTGGAAGAAGTCCTGGTCGACACCGACCTCGTCCAGTTGCAGCAGCGCCGCGACCGCCGTACACACCGCGCGCTCGTTCTCGGTGGCGGGCGGGACGACCGGGGCCTGCCCGGTCGCGGGCTCGGGCAGCGCGTGCCGGTCCAGCTTGCCGTTCGCGGTGAGCGGGAACTCCTTCATCGCGACGATGTGGGCGGGCACCATGTACTCCACCATGTGCTCGCCGGCCCACGCCTTGACGTCGGCCGCCCGCAGGCCGTCGTGCCCCGCGGCCGGGATCACGTACCCCACCAGGTAGGTGCCGCCCGCCGCGTTCTTCTTCGCCACGACGCAGGTGTGCCGGACCCCGGGGTGCTCGGCGAGGGCGGCCTCGACGTCCTCGATCTCCAGCCGCATACCGCGGATCTTGACCTGGTTGTCGGCCCGGCCGAGGAAGTCCAGCGAACCGTCGGGGGCGAAGCGCGCGAGGTCACCGGTCCGGTACAGCCGGGATCCGTCACCGGCGAAGGGGTTCGCCACGAATCGGGACGCGGTCAGACCGGGCGCTCCCACGTACCCGCGTCCCAGGAGGAGCCCGCCCACATACAGCTCGCCGCCGACGCCGACCGGGACCGGGCGCAGCGCGTCGTCCAGCACGTACAGCCGGGTGTTGGGATTGGCCCTGCCGATCGACGTCGACAGGCGTTCCGCCGCGCCCCGGTAGATGACGTGCGAGACACCGATCGTCGTCTCGGCGGGGCCGTAGCCGTGGTACATGGGGATGTCGAGCCGGGTGCGGAACCGCTCGTACAGTTCGGGGGTCAGCACCTCGCCGCCGCACCAGACGTGCCGCAGGCTGTCCAGCCGCCCGGAGTCGCCCGACATCTCCAGCAGCACGTCCAGCATGGACGACACGAGGTAGGTGAAGGTGACGCGCTGCTCGGCGATCACGCTCAGCAGGTGGTGCGGGTCGCGTTCGCCGCCGGGACGCAGGACCACCAGCCGGGCACCGGACACCAGCGGCAGGAAGATCTCGTTGATGGAGATGTCGAAGGACAGCGGCGCCTTGAACAGGGACGCGTCGTCGTGGCCGAAGCCCAGGATCTCGTGCACCTGCCACAGCAGGCGCTCGCTGATCGCCTCGTGCCGGATCATCGCGCCCTTGGGCCGCCCGGTCGAACCGGATGTGAAGATCACGTAGGCCAGGGAGTCGCCGAGGACGCCGACCGGGGCTCCCTCGGCGGGGAGGGAAGCGTATCGCCAGTCGCCGAGGTCCACGGCCACGGCTTCCGGTTCGCCCGCCGCGTGCTCGCCCGAGGCGTTGAGCTGCACCACGACCCGGGCGTCCTCGATGACGACGGCCCGGCGCGCGGCGGGCCAGTGCGGATCGAGCGGCACGAAGGCGCAGCCCGCCTGGAGCACGCCGAGCAGCCCGATCACCATGTCGGCGGAGCGCTCCAGGGAGATGCCGACGACCTGCTCGGCGGTGAGTCCTCGTTCGATCAGGTGGTGAGCCAACTGGGCGGCCAGCACGGCTGTCTCACGGTAGGTCAGCGTCCGGTGCTCGTCGACGACGGCCACGGCGTCCGGCCTGTTCCGCGCCTGTTCGCGGAACATCTCCACCAGGGTCGGGCGGGCCCGGTCGGCGTCGGTGTCGTTCCACTCGGCCAGGTCCTTCAGCCGCGCCTCCCCGCTGGACGGACGGATGGTGCCGATGGGCCGGTCCGGGAAGTCGGCCAGGTCGTCCAGGGCGAGCTGCGCGTCGTCCGGTACGACGCCTTCGGGGAGACAGATGCTCCGTACGTCCGCTGCGACGTCCCAACCTCGGGGTGCCGCACCGCCGTTGGCGACCCATCCGAGGACGTCGGTGAACAGGGTGCCGGGGGCGAGGTCGATGCCGTCGGGACTGTGGCCCGTCGCCCAGTACGACAGCCCGATGGCGCACGCTTCGGCGATGGTCCTGTCGGAGAAGTCGCCGGTGCGGCGGCGTATGCCGGTCAGGTGCCCGGGAGAAAGCAGTACGAGACGAGCGGTCGGTTCCATCATCGAAGACTCAACGCCCCTTCCAAGGAATCACGGCAGGCTAACCTAACTTAGGCATACCTAACTACCCTCTCGCCAGGCCCGCCACAGCCGTGCGTACCGGCCGCCCAGAGCCACCAACTCCTCGTGGGTGCCTTCCTCCACGACGCGCCCCGCGTCCAGCACGGCGATCCGGTCCGCCGCCATCGCCTGGGTCAGCCGGTGCGCCACGAACAGCGTGGTCCGGCCCGCGCAGGCGGCCAGCACGGCCCGTTCCAGCTCGGCGGCGCCCTCGCTGCCCGCCTCCGCGGTCGACTCGTCCAGCACCACCACCGGCGAGCGGCTCAACACCAGCCGGGCCAGGGCGACCTGGGCGACCTTGGTGACGTCGAGGCGCTCGCCGCCTTCGCCGACCAGGCTTTTCAGTCCGTCGGGCAGCGCGTCGACCCACGCGTCGGCGCCGACCGTGCGCAGGGCGTCCATGATTTCGGCGTCGGTCGCCTCCGGTGCGGCCAGCCGCAGGTCGTCGGCGAGCGGCCCGGAGAACACGTGCGTCTCCTGCGTCAGGATGCTCACCAGGGCCCGTGCCCCCGCCTCGTCCAGTCCGGCCAGATCGGTCGACCCCACGCGCACCGACCCGGCCCGCGGTGTCCCGATGCCCGCGACCAGCGCGGCCAGGGTCGTCTTGCCCGCGCCCGTCGCCCCCACCAGGGCGAGCGAACCACCCGCCGGAATCGTCAGGTCGACATCTCTGAGGACCGGCTCCTCGGTGCCGGGGTAGGCGAACGTCAGCCCCCGAACCGTCACCGGGTACGGCGCGGCGTCCGCCACCGCCACCGACGCGTCCCCCACCAGCCGGGCCTCCGCGTCCTCCCCCAGCACCCCGACCAGGCGGGTCAGACTCGCGCCCGACTTCTGCGCCTCGTCGAAGGTGAACATGATGGCGCCCAGCGGTGTGAACAGCCGGTGGAACAGCAGCGGGGCCGCCGACACCTCGCCCAGGCTGGCCGCGTCGGCCTCCAGCAGGGCGTACCCGACCACGATGATCAGGGTCAGCCCGATGAACTCGGCGCGGTTCTCCCTGCCGACGAACCGGCCGAAGAAGCGGAACACCTCGATCCCGAGATCGCGCACTCTCCACGACTCGGCGGTGACCTTCTCCCGGAAGGCGCCCTCCAGTCGGTACGCCCGGACCGTGTCGATCCCGTTCAGACCGCTGATCAGCGCCTGCGCGCGGTCGGCCTGCGCCACCCGCTGCTTCCGGTAGAGCGGCGCGGACCTGGGGAGGTACCAGCGCAGGGCCAACGCGTACGCGGGCAGCGCGCCGGCGCCCGCCAGACCGAGCCGCCAGTCCAGCCCGAACATGCCCGCCGTTGCGATGACGACCAGGACCCCCGCGGAGAACACCGTGGGGACGGCCGTCCGGATGCCCTTGGAGATCACGGCGACGTCGTCACCCACCCTGGACAGCACGTCTCCCCGGCCGACCTGCTCGATCCGAGTGCTGGGCATCCCCAGCACCGCCCGGACGGCGCCCTCCCGCAGCCGCGCGAGGAGATCGGCGCCCAGCCGCCCGATGAGGTACGTCGACACCGCGGTGGCCACCGCGCCGAGCAGGGCGGCGGCCACCATCAGGGTCCCGATCGTGACCAGGACCGATCGCGATTCGCCCTCGACCACCCCGTCGACCACCCGGCCGAGCAGAAGCACCGGGAGCACCTGGAGCGCCGCGCCGGCCACCGTGGTGAGCACGGTGGTGACCGTCAGCCACGGCACCTCGCGGCAGTGCGCCCCGATCCATCGGCCGGCCTCGCGTCCGGTCGCCGTGCGCAGGACGGCCGGGGCGACGCGTGTGTCGGTGCTGCTCACACCTACCCGACCGACTTGACGAGTTCGTCGATCGCGTACGGCATGGACAGCAGGGTGCCCTGGGAGATGGCGGCGCCGACCGCCGGGCCCTCACTGTCCAGCAGGTACGACACCTTGCCGTTCTTGACGGCGTCCAGGTTGGTGAAGAGCTTGAACTTCTTCAGCTTGTCCTGGTCCGCCTTGTCGTTGATGACGAAGATGCGGTCGACGTCGACCAGGTCGACACGCTCGGGGGAGAGCTTCGTGTAGAAGCTGCCGTCGGCGACCTTGTCGATCTCGGTCTGGTACTTGAAGCCGATGCCCGTCACCAGCCGTCCGCGCACGTCGGTGGAGGTGAACGGCGCCACCGAGTCCTCGTACCAGGACAGGGCGACGGCCGTCTGATCGGCCAGCTCCGGGTGAGCCTTCTTGGCCGCGTCGAGCTTGCCCTCGATGTCCGCCACCTTCTTCTCGCCCTCCTCGGCCTTGCCGAGCGCCTTGGCGATGTGGAGGGCGTTGTCCTGCCACGGAGCGCTGAAGGGCTCCTTCTCGGCCTTGGTGCGGCCCACCGTCGGGGCGATCTTGGAGAGCTTGTCGTAGGCGGCCTGGTCGATCTCCGAGTAGACAGCGATGATCAGGTCCGGCCGCAGGGCGGCGATCTTCTCGAAGTTGGGGCCGGAGTCGCCGTTCTTCATGACGACCTCGGGCTTGGTGTCACCCCACTCGTCCTTCACCCACGGCCACTGGGTGTTGATGTCGGGGCTCTGGCCCGGCGGGTTCGGGTACTGGTCGACCATGCCGACCGGTTTGATGCCGAACGCCAGGACGGTCTGGTCGTCGGTGTAGCCGACGGAGACGACCCGCTCGGGGGCCTCGGTGACCTTCGTGGTGCCGAACGCGTGCTCCACGGTGACCGGGAACGCGCCGGAGGCGGCGGCCGAGGTGTCGTCGCCCGCCTTGTCCGCCGAGTCGTTCGAGTCGGAACCGCAGCCCGCGAGGAGGCCGGCGCCGAGGGCGGCGGCGGACAGTACCGCCGCCAACCGCTGCCGGGTCTTCATACGCGTCGTTCTGTGGAGGAGCATCCGGAGATCCCTTGCTGTCGCGCTGTCCACTGCGCCCCCGTCTAAGGGCAGCAAACCTTACCGCGCCTGGGTGAGGTTAGCCTACCCTCACCCCTACAACTCTGTTGTTGCCCGGTCGAGTTCGACGTGGGCCCGGCCGATCGGGACGATGAGGGGGCGATCGCCCACCGGGTCGTCGATCACCTTGGCGCGCAGCCCGAACGCCTCGTGCAGCAGCTCGGCGGTTATCACGTCGCGCGGGTGCCCCTGTGCCAGGACCGCCCCCTCCCGCATCACCACGAGGTTGTCGCTGTAGCGCGTGGCGAGATTGAGGTCGTGGAGCACCATGACCACCGTGCACCCCGACTCGTGCAGGTCGTCCACCAGGTCGAGCACGTCGATCGCGTGCGCCAGGTCCAGGTACGTGGTCGGCTCGTCCAGCAGCAGCAGGTCGGTGCCCTGGGCCAGGGTCATCGAGATCCAGACGCGCTGGCGCTGGCCGCCGGACAGCGAGTCGACCGGGCGGTCGGCGAGGTCGGACACCCCGGTCATGGCCAGCGCGCGCTCCACGACGGCGGCGTCGTCCGACGACCACTGCCGCAGCCAGCTCTGGTGCGGATGGCGGCCCCTGGCGACCAGGTCGGACACGGTGAGCCCGTCCGGTGCGACCGGCGCCTGCGGCAGCAGGCCGAGCTTCTTCGCCACGTCCCTGGTCCTGAGCGTGACGATGTCCTCGCCGTCCAGTACGACCGTGCCCCTGGTCGGCTTGAGCAACCGCGACAGCGTCCGCAACAGGGTCGACTTCCCGCAGCCGTTGGGCCCGATGATGGTGGTGATCACCCCGGGCGGGATCGCCACGTCGAGTTCGTCGATGACGGTCCGGGCACCGTAGCCGACCGAGACACCCCTGGCGGCCAGCCGTGAGGCGCCGTCAACTCCGGATTCGGCCGCGGTGATGGACTGAACGACCACAAGGCCCCCTTGTTTAGGCTCGCCTTACTTTGTACCAGCTATCTGCGGTTCGCCCGCACCAGCAGGTAGACGAGGAAGGGGCCGCCGATCGCCGCGGTGACCACGCCGACCGGGAGGGAGACCGGCAGTGCCGTTCGCGCGACCAGGTCCGAGCCGATCAACAGCAGCGCTCCCACCATGCCGGAGGCCACCAAGGGCGGTGTGGGGCACCTCGCCAGACGCATCGCCACCTGCGGCGCCACTAGCGCGACGAACGGGACCGGACCCGCCGCGCTCACCGCCACGCCCGCCAGCAGCACCGCGCACAGCAGCAGGACCGCCCGCACCATCGAGTACCGGACACCCAGTCCCGCGGCGACGTCGTCGCCGAAGTGCATGGGCTTGAACTGGAACGCGACACAGGACACGACGGCCAGGAGGACGAGCGTCCCCCACAGCGCCACCCAGACCTCGTTCCACCCCCGGTTGTCCAGCGACCCGACCAACCACGCCTGGGCCCGGGCCACGTCCCTGATGTCGGCCGTGACCAGCAGCCAGGTAGTGATCGCCTGCATCACGGCGCTCACCGAGATGCCGATGAGGATGAGCCGGAAGCCGTCGATCCCGCGCCGCCACGCCAGGAAGTACACCAGCAGGCCGGTACCGAGACCGCCCACGAGCGCCGCCGCGGACAGGCCCACGGCGCTGACGATCGCGGCGGCGGTGCCGCCCGAGACGGTCACCAGGAACACGGCGACGGCGCTCGCGCCGCTGGTGATGCCCAGAATGTCCGGGCTGGCCAGCGGGTTGCGCGCGATGGACTGCGTGAGCGCGCCGGACACCCCCAGCGCGATCCCCACGACGAGGCCGGCCAGGGCACGCGGCATCCGCAGATCCATGATCACGAATTCGTCGACCTGCTCGCCCCGGCCGAGGATCGTGGCAACCACCCGGGGCAGGCTGATCGGGAAGTCCCCGACGCCGATGGACAGGCAGAACACCAGGAAGGCCGCCGCCGTCAGCAGCAGCGTGACGCACGCGATCCAGGGCCGCCATACGAACGACACGCGTCCGAGCCGCACGCCGGGCGTCAGGGATGGCCGCACGTCGGCCCCGTTCACCTTCACATCGGCCCCGTTCACGCGTTCTTGAACTTTCCGCGCCACACCAGAGCCGCGAAGAACGGAGCGCCGAGGAGAGCGACGAGGACACCCGCGTCCAGCTCCCCCGGCCGCACCACCAGGCGTCCCACGATGTCGCAGACCAGCAGCACGACGGCTCCCAGCAGCCCCGCGTACGGCACCAGCCAGCGATAGTCCGGCCCGGCCAGATACCTGGCCACGTGGGCCACCATGAGGCCGATGAACGCGATGGGGCCGCACGCGGCCGTCGCCGCGCCCGCCAGCAGGGTGATGGCGACGATGCCGACGGTCCGGCTCAGCGCGATGTTCACGCCCAGCCCCCGCGCCACGTCGTCACCGAGGTTGAGCAGGTTGATGGCGGGCAGCGTGGTCAGCGCCAGCACCAACCCGACCGCGATGAACCCGGTCACCGGCCAGATGACGTCGAACCCGACACCGGCCACCGAGCCCGCGTTCCAGAACCGCAGCGCGTTCAGCGAGGCCTTGTCCGTCAGTGCGACCGCCGTGGTCATCGCCGCGAGGAACACGGTGACGCCCTGCCCGGCCAGTGCGAGCGTCAACGGGTTGCCCGCGCCCCGGCCGATACTCGACAGCCCGAACACGACGACACCCGCGACCGCCGCGCCGAGGAAGGCGAACCAGACGTACTGGAACGGGTTGGTGAACCCGAACAGGGCGATCCCCGACACCACGGCGAACGAGGCGCCGGAGTTCACCCCCAGCAGGCCCGTGTCGGCGATCGGATTACGCGTGTACCCCTGGATCAGCGCCCCACCGACCCCCAGGGCGATGCCCGCGACGATCGCCAGCACCGTCCGGGGCACCCGCACGGTCCGCACGATGAGTCTGATCTCGGTGAGCCGCTGATCGGAATCGGGCGCCGCGAACAGCCCGTGCCACACCTCGGCAGGACTCAACGCGCGCGCACCCACGGCCAGTGACGCCGCCGCCGCGACCACGAGTATCACCGCAAGTGCACCCAAACCCGCAACCCGCCTTCGGCGGGCCTCCGTTGTACCCCTGGGCAGGGGACGCTCAACCGCAGTCGTGGTCATGGCGACGTACACTAACGGGCGGTGGTGCCGGTTCCGTCGGCGACCGTTCGGGCCTCGTCGGAAGCGGACTTGAGGCCCCGGGCGAGGAGTGATTCCAGGATCTCCCCGACCCTGATGGCGGTGTTGGACAGCAGGGACGACGTGATGCCGTGGGTGTGCTCCGTGCCGCCCTGCAGATAGATGCCGCAGCGCAGGTCGGGGTCGGTCGCGATGCGGTAGTCGCGCTCGACTCGGACGAGACCCTCGTCGTCCCGGAGGCAGCGATCCGCGACCTCGCCGAGCAGGCCGAGGGGGTCGGCCGGGCGGTAGCCGGTGGCGAGGACCACGACGTCCGCGTCCAGGAGAGTCTCCTCGCCGGTGACGAGGGACGTGACGGTGGCCCGGACCTTGTCGGGCGTCTCCTTGACCTCGGTGAGCCGGGACACGTTGAGGAAGCGCAACCGCTCGGTACCGAGGACCTTCTCCCGGTACATCTGCCGGTACAGGTCGTCGATCAGGTCGATGTCCACCACGGAGTAGTTGGTGTTGCCGTGGTAGTCCATCAGCCGGCGTTTGACACCGCCGGGCGCGGCGAAGTACTCGTCCACCGCCGCGGGATCGAAGATCCGGTTGGCGAACGCGCTGTCGTCGGCGGGGCTGTAGCCGTAGCGGGTGAAGACCGCGCAGACCTCGGCCTCGGGGAAGCGGCGGTGCAGGTAGGCGACGTTCTCCGCGGCGCTCTGCCCGGCGCCGACCACGACGAACCGGGACGGTGAGGTGCCCTCCAACCCGTCGACCCTCGCCAGCAGTTCGGAGTTGTGCCAGACGCGCTCGCCGCGTTCCACGCCGTCCGGCACGAGGGGACGCAGTCCGGTTCCGATGACGACGTTGCGCGCCCGGTGGACCTCGAGCCCCTCCCCTGAACGGACCGTCACCTCCAGGTGCTCCACGGCTCCGTCACGGACGGCGGGCGCGACGCCGACGACCTCGTGACCGTAGGAGGCCATGTCGTCCACCTTGGCCGCGGCCCACTCGAAGTAGTCGTGGAACTCCACCCGCAGCGGGAAGAGGTTCTTGTGGTTGATGAAGTCGATCAGCCGTCCCTTGCTCTGCAGGTAGCAGAGGAAGCTGAACTCGCTGGCCGGGTTCCGGAGTGTCACCAGGTCCTTGAGGAAGGACACCTGCATGGTCGCGTCGTCGATCAGCATGCCGCGGTGCCAGCCGAAGCGCGGCTGCTGCTCGAAGAAGCGAGCGGTGATCGCCTCCTGCCGGCCGACACGCGCGTTGTGCTCGCCGATCGCGATCGCCATGGCGACATTGGACGGTCCGAAGCCGATGCCAATGAGGTCGTGGACCAGTGTTGCGTCATCAGGAAGAACCTGTGACATGTCACTCCCATCGTGCGGGACAGTCACCTGTCGGGCGTGGGGGATTGCCGAAATGGGACATGCCGACGGAGCCACCGCCGGAAACTTAGGTGAGCCTAAGCTAATGCCGTGCAGCTGTCGATAGGGCGGCCCGGCGGGCGGGTTGGTCAACTGGGGTGCGTCGCACAGCCGTTGCGGACCAAGGTAAGGCTTGCTTTACTTGCCCGGGCCATCCCCTGTCTTGAGGAGGAACCACATGCGGGTCGTCATGTTCGGTTACCAGACCTGGGGGCACCGCACCCTCCAAGCCCTCCTGGACTCCGAACACGACGTGGTGCTGGTCGTGACGCACCCCAAGAGCGAGCACGCCTACGAGAAGATCTGGAGCGACTCCGTCGCCGACCTCGCCGAGGAGCACGGCGTGCCGGTACTCATCCGCAACCGCCCTGACGACGACGAGCTGTTCGAACGCCTCAAGGAGGCCGACCCGGACGTCATCGTGGCCAACAACTGGCGGACGTGGATACCCCCGCGTATCTTCGGCCTCCCGCGCCACGGCACGCTCAACGTCCACGACTCACTGCTGCCGAAGTACGCCGGCTTCTCCCCGCTGATCTGGGCCCTGATCAACGGGGAGACCGAAGTGGGCGTCACCGCGCACATGATGGACGAGGAACTGGACGCCGGCGACATCGTCCGGCAGGAGGCGGTGCCGGTCGGACCGGCGGACACCGCCACCGACCTCTTCCACAAGACGGTCGACCTCATCGCTCCGGTCACCATCGGCGCTCTCGGCCTCATCGCCGCGGGCCAGACGGAGTTCACCAAGCAGGACCGGTCCCGGGCGAGCTTCTTCCACAAGCGCTCCGTCGAGGACATCCGCATCGACTGGTCCTGGCCGGCCGAGGACCTGGAGCGACTGGTGCGCGCCCAGTCCGACCCCTACCCCAGCGCCTTCACCTTCCACAGGGGCAGGCGCCTCGAGGTCCTCGCCGCCGTCGTGTCCCAGGGCCGCTACGGCGGTACGCCCGGCCGCGTCTTCTACCGCGAGGGCGACGGCGTGGTGATCGTCGCCGGAGCCGACGCGCGCACCGGCCGCAACCGGGGCCTCGCCATCACGCGTGTACGCACGGAGGACGGACAGGAGTTGTCCGCGACGGAGTACTTCACCTCCATGGGCGGTTACTTGACCAGCCGGCCCTGACGGTACCCCGCCCTTGGGGCAGGCGTGTGATCACGTCGGCCTCGACCCTGCTCGCGGCCTCTCCGGTCGGTGCCGAGGCCCCGGCCGGAGAGACGCGGTCTTGCCGGCCGCCAAGCGGCCGGCCGGGCGATCAGCCGCCGCTCTTGCGCCGGAACGACCGCTGACTCGCAGCGGGACCATGCGCGCCGCGGATCTTCGACGCGTCGGTGTGCCCGGCGAGGGCCGCGGCCTCGGCCTGCTTGCCGCGCTTGCGTGCCAGAGCTTCCCGGAACTTGCCCTTCAGGTCGTACTCGCCGTTCTCGTCGGGCGCAACGGAAGGGCTCTCGTCGTCAGCCGACTCCGAACCTGCTTGCGATGAAGACTCTGCAGTCATGATGACCTCCTGGGTTCGGACAACAGGACCACAGCTTGTCATGCCGACCACCGCCCGGGGTACCGTCCACATCGGTCGGCAGTGCCTGAGCAGCCCTCAGCCACGCAGCTCTCCGAGACGCTGGAGGCCGCCCCGAACGGATTCCCCTTCGTCTTCCCCTTCGTCAGCGTCGAGTGGGACCGCGGCGGCGTCGGCGAGCGCGGTCGTCGCGGTCTCTTCGTCGCCGAGACGCCCGGCGCCGTCCGCTCGCAGCACGAGGAGGCGGAACGGTTGCACCGGCGTGGGCCGCTCCCCGGGAGGCGAAGCACGCGGGCGCCCGCTCGCGCGCTCGAACATGCCCGGCGCCTCGGGCAGCACGCTCAGGGTGTTCGTACAGATCAGGCGGCGGCGGCCGAGCCGCCACCGCCGTCTCCGGACTCAGGGAGAGGTGAATTTCAGTACGGCACCGTCCTCGTTCTGCGCGACGACGGTCACAGTGAGGTCGTCGCCGAACTCGGCCACGCCGCCCGAACCGCCCAACTGCATCACGGTGTCGGCCGTGCGGAAGGTGACGGAGTCGTCGCCCGCGGTGACATGGACGCCGAGCCCGTTCGCCGTGATGTCCACCGCAGAGGTCACCAGGACCTCGCACTCCCCGTCCGAGCAGGCGCCGGTGTTCCTGCCGTCCGCCGCCTTGGGCAGCGGACCGGAGGAGGCGGGCGCGGGCGTGGCCGGGTCCTCCGGGGGCTTCCAGCCGGGGGCGCACTGCTCGGCGCGCCGGTGCGCGGCCGCCAGCCGCGGGTCCTTCTTCGCCAGCGCGGGCAGATCCGGTTCGGGTGGAGTGAGGGACTGGACGAGTCCGTCGACGTCCGCGGCACTGCCCTCGGCGTCGTCGAAGGCCGCGCTCGGGGACACCTTGTCGAGTTCGGGCACGACGCCGTTCAGCTTCTTCAGCCAGGCGTCGCGCAGCCGGTCGGCCGCGGGAACGCCGGACGGCCCCAGGTCCTCCAGGTCGCGCTCCACGTCCTCCACCCCCATCGGGGTGCGGGAGAGGTAACTGACGGCGAGGAACTCGGCAGACGGGCCGGCCTTGTCGGGCTTCCGGATCTCCGCCAGGTCCGCCGCGCTGTCCTTTCGGACGGTCCGGAGCGCGGTCGTCGACGCGCACATGCCGCCGATCCACTCCACCAGTTCCTCGGACGGTGGCCGTGCCGGTGCGGGTGCGGCCGGCCCCTTGCCAGAATCGTCGGCCTTCTCGTCCGCGCCGCCTCCGCAGCCGCCGACGGCGAGCAGCCCGGCGGCCGCCACGGCGACGCCCTGCCTCTTGTACATGCGATGACCTTTCCCCATGCCGCGGTCCGCCCCTTACTCCGCGTGACCGGCGTGCGCACCGTGGGTCCAGTCCAGTGCGGCCCGGATTGTTCAGCCACCCGGTCGGCAGCGGTGAACAACTCAGCGGTGAACAACACCCGGCGGGATCGCCCGCGCCACGATGACTGCCTATGGTTGGGCGGGCCGAAGGGAACCGGAGTTCTTGCCGACCGCGGAAAGGCGGGGCGACATGGCGCGCAGTGTCGAATCGATCCGGCGAGCCGCCCTGGGCACCCTCGGCGCCGCGCTGGTCCTGGTCGGCGTCGCCCTGCTGGTACTGCCCGGGCCGGGCCTGCTGCTCGTGTTCGCCGGGGTGGTGCTGCTGGCGCGTGCCGTCCCGGCACTGGACCGGTTCGTGGCCCCCGTCCGCGAGCAGGCGATGCGTGCGGCCGAGGAGAGCGTCTCCTCACCCTGGCGTATCGCCGGCTCGGTCCTGGCGGGACTCTTCCTCGTCGGTGCGGGCGTGGTCTGGGGACTCGTCCCCCAGGTGCCGTACTCCGGATGGGCCACCGGGGCGAGCTTGATCATCTCCGGCTTCATTCTGTTCGCCCTGCTCATCTGGAGCCACCGCCGCGTTCAAGCGGCGCGTCACCGCTCACCGTCGACTTCGGGATGACCCCGGGCGTCGCAGCCCTTGACGGAACAGGCCCTGACCCCACAGCCGACATCGCCGGCTCCCCCGCTCCCGCCCTCTCGGTCGGGCCGGTCGTCCTGCCGGTCCTCACTCGAACCACCTCTCCTCACTGAACGGCTACGCTCCCCTCGCCAACGACATGACGCGCGTTCTCGACCAGCTCGACGTGCTGGAAGCCGCCGTCCCGCACGCAGCTCCTCGGACGCCTGGACCGCGGCAGGGTCGCCGTGGCGTTCGTGGGCCGGAGTGGCACACCGATCCGTACTTCCTGTCCCCCGGCCCCAAGTCGCTGCGCACCCTGTTCGACGCGGAGCACGGGCTCGGCGGGGTCGCCGGCTACGACGTCGCCGAGACCACCGACGAGGATCCCGAGCGGGTGTCAGCGGTCCAGCGGCTCACCTGGGCCTATCTGCGCAGCGAGCGGTATCCCGGGGATTCCGCCTGGCAGGCGGCGCGTGACGAGCTGACGACCGGACCCGGCCCGCTCGGACGGGTCGAAACCAAGTAGGCGGGCGCGGCACCGGGGCAGGCCCGGACCGCCGGGCCTCCGGGTGCCCGCTGGTAAACTGGGGCCACGCTTTGAGGCGCCCGGGTCCGTACCGAGGGGTACGGACCCGGTCGCGTTCCGGGCGCCTGATCAGGAAGGTCCCCCCATGAACGCGAAGCCGTCGTCGGCCACCGGAGCCCCCCGGGCCGGCGAGCCCCAGCGAACGACAGCGCCACCGGAGTCGGCGGACCAGCCGCCGGTCGCGTCTTTCGACGCGCTCGGTCTTCCGCCGGCGCTGCTGAAGACGATGACCGGCCTGGGGGTGACCGAGCCCTTCCCGATCCAGGCGGCGACCCTGCCCGACGCGCTGGCCGGCCGCGACGTCCTCGGCCGCGCGCGGACCGGCTCCGGCAAGACGCTGGCCTTCGGCCTGGCCCTGCTCGTCCGGACCGCGGGCCTGCGGGCGGAGTCGAAGCGTCCGCTCGCGCTGGTCCTCGTGTCGACGCGGGAACTCGCACAGCAGGTGAGCGACGCGCTCACCCCGTACGCGCAGGCGCTGGACGTACGACTGGCGACGGTGGTCGGCGGGCTGGCGATCAACCGGCAGGCGGCGCAGCTGCGCGGCGGCGCCGAGGTGGTCGTCGCGACACCGGGGCGGCTGGCCGACCTGGTGTCCCGTCGTGACTGCCACCTGAACGACGTGCGGATCACGGTGCTGGACGAGGCGGACCAGATGTGTGACCTGGGCTTCCTGCCCCAGGTCTCGGGGATCCTGGACCAGGTGCCCGCCGACGGGCAGCGGCTGCTGTTCTCCGCCACGCTCGACCGCGACGTCGACCAGCTGGTGCGGAGCCACCTGCACGATCCGGTTCACGCATCGGTCGACCCGGCGTCGGCCTCGGTCACCACGATGGAACACCACGTACTGACCATCCACCCCGCCGACAAGTACGCGACCGCGACCGAGATCGCCGCACGCGACGGCCGGGTGCTGATGTTCCTGGACACCAAGGCCGGGGTCGACCGGTTCACCCGTCACCTGCGGGCCAGCGGCGTCCGGGCCGCCGCCCTGCACAGCGGGAAGTCCCAGCCACAGCGCACGCACACGCTCGCCCAGTTCGTGGAGGGCCGGGTCACCGTGCTGGTGGCCACCAACGTCGCGGCGCGGGGCATCCACGTCGACGCCCTCGACCTCGTCGTCAATGTCGATCCGCCGGCCGACGCCAAGGACTACCTGCACCGCGGCGGGCGTACGGCGCGCGCCGGACAGTCCGGAAGCGTGGTCACCCTGGTCACCCCCGACCAGCGGCGCGAGGTGAACCGGATGATGTCCGACGCCGGAATCCGGCCGACCGTCACCCCGGTGCGCTCCGGCGAACAGAAGCTGACCACCATCACCGGTGCCAAACGCCCGCCGACCGGGCCGCAGACCAGCGGCGGCAACGCTCCCTTCCGCGGCCTCGGCGCCCGTTCGGGCCGCCCCGCGAAGGAGTCCCGCAAGACCGCCGAGGCCCGCAAGGCCGCGGAAGCCCGTGCGGCGGCGCGGGTACGCAGGGGCCGCTGACCCGGGGCCGGACCGGCCGGAGGGGATGTGCGCCCCCTGGGTAGGGTGGCTGAGAAGCCCCCAGGGAATCGAACGAGGAGCGGAATTGAGCGAGCCGGCGTCCATCACTCTGCAACTGGAGATCGCCCGGGAACTGGAGGTCGCGGAGACCTTCGACGCCGAACAGGAGATCGAACGCCGGGTGGCCTTCCTTACCGAGCGGCTGACCTCCACCGGTCTGCGCACGCTCGTGCTCGGCATCAGCGGCGGTGTCGACTCGACCACCGCGGGCAGGCTGTGCCAGCTCGCCGTCGAACGGGCGCGGGCCGAGGGACACGAGGCGGGCTTCTACGCGATGCGGCTGCCTCACGGGGTCCAGGCCGACGAGCACGATGCCCAGCTCGCGCTCTCCTTCATCAAGGCCGACCACGTGCTGACGGTGGACATCAAGCCGGCGAGCGACGCCGCGCTCGAGGCGCTGGTCGCCGGTGGTGTGACCTTCCGCGACGCCCGGCACCAGGACTTCGTGCAAGGCAACGTCAAGGCCAGGCAGCGCATGATCGCCCAGTACGCCGTGGCCGGCGCGCACGACGGACTGGTCGTCGGCACCGACCACGCGGCCGAGGCCGTCTCCGGCTTCTTCACCAAGTTCGGCGACGGGGCCGCCGACCTGGTCCCGCTGACCGGCCTGACCAAGCGTCGCGTGCGCGCCGTCGCGGACGCGCTGGGCGCGCCCGCTGAGCTGGTGCAGAAGGTCCCGACGGCCGACCTGGAGACCCTCGACCCCGGCAAGGCCGACGAGGAGGCGCTCGGAGTCACGTACGAGGACATCGACGACTTCCTGGAGGGCAAGCCGGTGGACGAGCAGGCCTTCGAGAAGATCGTCACCCGCTACCGGCTGACCGACCACAAGCGCCGGCTGCCCATCGGTCCGCCCTCGCGCCGGTGACGAAGACGTGCGTCGCACAGCCTGCACGGGCCGCAGCGGGGGCGGTCGTCCGACCGAACGGGACGGCGGGTTCAGTCGGGCACGGTCCGGAGCGGGAAGCGCACATCGGTCAGCCGCTCCGACAACTCCCACAGGCGCCGGCCGGTCTCGGCGTCCGCCGCCGCGGGTGACAGCCCTACCCGCGCCGGTCCGCCGCGCAGCTCCGCCAGGCCGTCCGGCCCGATGAACTCCCCGCCCTGCGCACTCGGGTCGGTCGCCGCGTACAGCTGCGGCAGCGCGCCCCGGCCCGGGGGCTGGGCGAGCGGGATGAGAATGCGGCCGAACAGCATCCTCACCATGCCGGTCGGCGCACTCGTCTGAAGGTTGGTGGCGGTGTAGCCGGGATGCGCGAGCAGGCTGCGCACCGGGCTGCCGGCCTCGGTCAGCCGTCGGTGGAGTTCCCGTCCGAAAACCGCGTTGGCGAACTTGGACTGGTTGTAGAAGGCCATGGGTGAGTAGTGGCGCTCGCCGGCGAGGTCGTCGAAGAAGAGCCGTCCCTGCCGGTGGTTGGTCGAAGTCGTCGTGACCACACGGGGCTCGTCCCCCGCGGCCAGCAGGTCGAGCAGCAGTCCGGTGAGCGCGAAGTGGCCGAGGTGGTTGCAGGCGAACTGCATCTCGTGTCCCTGCGCGCTCAGGCGTCGAGGCGGCGCCATGATGCCGGCGTTGTTGACGAGCACGTCGAACCGTGGGAGGTCGGCGTGCACCTGGCGGGCGAAGGACCGGACCGAGTCGAGATCGGCCAGGTCGAGCCGGCGCACTTCAAGGCGGGCGTCCGGTTGCTCGGCGGTGATCTCCGCGACCGCCCGCCTGCCCTTCTCCTCGTCACGTACCGCGAGGATCACGTGCCCGCCCCTGCGGACGAGCGCCCGGGTGGTCGCCAGGCCGAGGCCGCTGTTGGCTCCGGTGACGACGAACACCCGCTTGGTCTGGTCCGGAATCCGCTCGGCAGTCCAATGCTGCTGCTGGGTCATGCGACACAGACTGTCGTCTGTGTCACCAAGTGTCAATACGCCTCTTGGTGCCATGAAAGGCATTGAGTTACCATGACATGGTGAGCACTCGCCCCGAAGGCAGCCTGGCCCAGCGCAAACGTCAACTCGTCTCGGACGAACTGACCGAAGCAGCCCTGCAGTTGCTGGCGTCGAAGGGTTTCGACGCGGTCACCATCGACGAGATCGCGACCTCCGCCGGAGTGTCCAAGCGAACGTTCTTCCGGTACTTCGCGTCCAAGGAGGACGTGGTCGTTCAGTTCCTGACCGACATGGGCGCCGGCATGCGCACGGAGCTGGCGTCCCGCCCCGGCGGGGAACCGCCCTCCGCGGCGCTGCGAAACGCCGTCTCGGTTCCCATCGCGGACTGCGCCGACCACTCCGACAGGGCGCTGCGGGTAGTTCAGCTGATCCTGCGCACTCCCGCCCTGCACGCCCGCTTCCTGGAGCGTCAGGAGCAGTGGCGTGACGACCTGACGGCGGAGCTGGCGCGTCGCCCGGGACTCCCCCCCGGCACCGATCTCCACCCGCAACTGGCCGCCGGGATGGCACTGACCGCGTTCAACACCGTGCTCCGGCGCTGGAGCGACAGCGACGGTGCCGAGGACCCCCTCGAACTGACCGACCGCGCCTTCGCCGTGATCGCCCCGGCCCTGGACCACGCCGGCTGACGGCGAACGTTCGGGCAGACGGTCGTACTCTATGTGCGACTTGCCGCTCACGACCCTAATCTTCCGAATGAGAGGCTCGGACAGTCGAGGCCGGTTCAGCCGGCGGAAGGTGAGCTTCCATGGCTGAACGGCTCAAAAGGTCCGGCTTGATCGGTGAACTGTCGGCCGAATTCGCCGGCACGATGGTCCTCATCCTCTTCGGCTGCGGCGTGGTGGCCCAAGTGACCGCGGGCGGCGCCCTCACGGATCCGGAAGGTGGCCTCGGGGACCACGACAGCATCTCCTGGGCGTGGGGTCTCGGCGTCACCCTGGGCGTCTACGTGGCGGCCAGGCTGAGCGGCGCCCACATCAACCCCGCGGTGACCGTCGCGCTCGCGGCGTTCAAGGGGTTTCCGTGGCGCAAGGTGGCGCCCTACGCGCTGGCCCAGACGGCCGGTGCCTTCGTCGCCGCTCTCCTCGTCCGCTGGAACTACACCGAAGCGCTGGCGAAGGCCGACCCCGGTCACACCATCAAGACGCAGACCGTGTTCTCCACGCTGCCCGCCAACGGCAACACCGCTCTCCCGGTCCACGAGTGGGGTGCCTTCCGCGACCAGGTCATCGGCACCGCCATCCTGCTGCTGCTCATCATGGCCATCACGGACATGCTGAACACACCGCCGGGCGCGAACCTGGCCCCGTTCGTCATCGGCCTGGTCGTGGTCGCGATCGGAATGGCCTTCGGCACCAACGCGGGCTACGCCATCAACCCCGCCCGTGACTTCGGCCCCCGGCTGGCCAGCTTCCTCACCGGATACGGCGGAGCATGGCGGGATCAGTACGGGAACCTCTACTTCTGGGTGCCCATCCTCGGCCCGCTGATCGGTGGCGTGCTCGGTGCGGGTCTGTACAAGGTTCTCATCGGCCGGTTCCTGCCCGCGGCGGAGCCGGAGCCCACGGGGCGCGTACCGGCGCCGGAAGACTGACACCGGCCGGAGAGGCGGCACAGCATGGCGGACTTCATCGGCGCGGTGGACCAGGGGACCACCAGTACCCGATTCATGGTCTTCGACCACGGCGGCAACGAGGTGGCGAAGCACCAACTGGAACACGAACAGATCCTCCCCCGCTCCGGATGGGTGGAACACGACCCGGTGGAGATCTGGGAGCGCACCAACTCGGTGATGCAGAACGCCCTGCGCCACAGCGGACTCTCGGGAACCGACCTGGCCGCCATCGGCATCACCAACCAGCGGGAGACCACCGTGGTCTGGGACCGGCGCAACGGCCGCCCCTACTACAACGCCATCGTGTGGCAGGACACCCGCACCGACGCCATCGCCGCGGACCTCGACCGTTCGGGCCGGGGTGACGTCATCCGCCGCAAGGCCGGACTGCCGCCGGCGACCTACTTCTCCGCCGGAAAGATCCAGTGGATCCTGGAGAACGTCGACGGCGTCCGCGAAGCGGCGGAAGCGGGGCACGCCCTCTTCGGCAACACGGACGCCTGGGTCCTGTGGAACCTGACCGGCGGCCCCGACAGCGGCATCCACGCCACCGACGTGACCAACGCGAGCCGGACCATGCTGATGGACCTGGAGACGCTCGACTGGGACGACGAACTGCTGGGCTTCTTCGGCATCCCCCGGTCGATGCTCCCCACCATCAACGCCTCGTCGCACGCGGAGGCGTACGGAGCGGCCCGGACCTCCCGGCCGTTGCGCGCCGCCATTCCCATCGGCGGGGTCCTGGGCGACCAGCAGGCGGCCACCGTCGGACAGGTCTGCTTCGCGCCCGGCGAGGCCAAGAACACCTACGGCACCGGCAACTTCCTGGTGCTCAACACCGGCACGGAACTGGTCCGCTCCCAGCACGGCCTCCTCACCACCGTGGCCTACCAGTTCGGCGACAGCCCGGTGGTCTACGCGCTCGAGGGCTCCATCGCCGTGACGGGGTCCGCCGTGCAGTGGCTGCGCGACCAGATGAAGATCATCAAGACGGCGGCCGAGAGCGAGGAGCTCGCCCGTACCGTCGACGACAACGGCGGCATGTACTTCGTCCCCGCCTTCTCGGGCCTGTTCGCCCCCTACTGGCGTTCCGACGCCCGGGGGGCGATCGTCGGCCTCGCCCGGTACAACGACAACGCGCACCTGGCCCGGGCGACCCTGGAAGCCATCTGCTACCAGAGCCGCGACGTCGTCGAAGCCATGGAACAGGACTCCGGTGTCCACCTAGACGTGCTCAAGGTCGACGGGGGTGTGACCGCCAACGACCTCTGCATGCAGATCCAGGCAGACGTCCTCGGCGTACCGGTCAGCCGTCCCGTCGTCGCGGAGACCACCGCACTCGGCGCGGCGTACGCGGCGGGACTGGCCACGGGGTTCTGGCGGGACACCGATGAACTGCGCACCCACTGGCACGAGTCCAGGCGCTGGGAACCGCAGTGGCCGCAGGACCGGCGCGCGCAAGGGTACGCCGGATGGAAGGCGGCGGTGGAGCGCACGCTCGACTGGGTCAACGTTTCCTGAACCGGCTTTCGCCCTTGAAGGAAGGACCTTGAAGGAAGGACTCGGGCGCGGAGGGCAACAGGCGTCGCCATAAGGTGATCCCATGTCTGCCAGATTGAGTTCCGCGAGGACCCGCGCCGCGCTCCGCACCACCGCGCGCACCTCTGCCGAGTTGCTGCTGATACTTGTCATGCTCGCGGTGGTCCTGTGGCTCCTCGGCCGCATGTGGTCGGTCGTGTGGCCGCTGATAGTCGGTCTGCTCCTGACCACGTTGACCTGGCCCTCGGCCCGTTTCCTGCGGCGGCACGGGTGGCGTCCCGCGTTGGCCGCGGCGGTGGTGACCGTGGGGTTCCTCCTGGCCGTCACGGGCATCGTGGCGCTGATCGCGGTGCCGATGTCCTCCGAGACCGACGAGTTGACCGCCGGCGTGGTGGAAGGCATCGACCGGCTGCGCGACTGGGCCGCGGGGCCGCCGCTGAACATCGACGACGGCCAGATCACCAGTGCGCTCGACTCCGCGATGGCGCGCGTCCAGGACAGCATCGGCAGCGTGGTCAACACGGTGGCCACCGGCCTGAGCACCGTGGTCAACGGCCTCATCACCGCGATCCTGGGCGTCTTCCTGATGTTCTTCTTCCTCAAGGACGGGCCGCGGTTCCTGCCGTGGCTCGCCCGCCAGTTGCCCGGCCGGCTCGCCACCGATGTCCCGACCGTCGCGCTGCGCAGCTGGGAGACCCTGGGTTCCTTCGTCCGCTCGCAGGCACTCGTGGGGCTGCTCGACGCCGTCTTCATCGGCCTCGGACTGTGGATCCTGGGCGTGCCACTCGTACTGCCCCTGGCGGTGCTGACGTTCGTGTCCGCGTTCGTGCCCATCGTGGGTGCCCTGTTCGCGGGCTTCGTCGCGGTACTCATCGCCCTGGTGTCGAACGGCCTGACGGACGCACTGATCGTGCTGGCGATCATCGTCGTGGTGCAGCAGTTGGAGGGCAACGTGTTCCAGCCCATCATCCAGAGCCGCGGACTCGGTCTGCACGCGGCGGTGATCCTGCTGGCGGTGACACTCGGCGGCAGCCTGGCCGGGATCGTCGGCAGTCTGCTCGCCGTGCCGGTCGCCGCGCTGATCGCGGTGGTCTGGAACTACGTCCGCGAGCAGCTCAGCGACCCGCCGGAGGAACCCGCGCCCGCCGACGCCTGAGAGGCGGGTCGGTCCACACCACCGGCCGGCGCCGTCTCCGCGCGGTGCGCTTTCCGGTAGGCGGTCGGGGCCGGCCCCACCTCTCTGCGGAAGATGGCCCGGAAATTGGCGGACGTACCGAACCCGGTCTCCGCGGCGATCCTCTCGACCGACCAGTCGGAGGTCTCGAGGAGTCGGCGCGCACGGAGGAGTCTCTGCCGGGCGACCCATTGCATGGGAGGCATTCCAGTCTCACCCACGAAACGCCGGATGAAGGTCCTCCGCGACAGCAGGCTGTGGTCCGCCATCCGCTGCACGGTGATCGACGACCCGATGTTCTCGACCGCCCATTCCCGAGTCGCGCGCAGACTGTCCCGAGGAGGGGCTGGCCCGTCCCTGTACTGCGGCTCGTCCGCGCCACGGACGGAGGAGAAGACCACGTCCTTCGCCACACCGTCCGCGGCCGTGGTCCCGAAATCCGCTTGGACGACATGGAGACACGCGTCGATTCCCGCGCCCGCGCCCGCGGACGTGAGAATCGACCCGTCCTCGACGAACAGTCGATTCTCCACGACGTCGATTTCGGGGTACGCCACTCGAAGTTCGTCCGTGTGGCGCCAATGAGTCGTAGCCGCCTTTCCCTTCAGTATTCCGGCGGCGGCGAGAGCGAATACACCGGTGCAGACGGCGACGACACGAGCACCTCGCTCGGCGGCCGTCCGCAGCACTTCCAGGTATTCCTCCGGGACCGGGCGAAGTGGGTCCTCGTAGCCTGGAACGACGACGATATCGGCGTATTCGGTCTCAGCCGGCGAGTGAGTCGGGCGAACTTCCGCGGTCGCATCGTGGCCTCCGCAGACGAGTACGCGATAACCCGGGTGCCGGCCGAATACATGCGCCGCGATGCTGACGTCCAGCGCATAGGACCGCGGCACCGCGAGGATCGCGACGACCGTGTGCACACCTTCGGATCGCAATGACGCCCCCTCCCTCCCCTGCTTCTCATCCAGCTTACGTCCACGGCCGTTCGGCCTGGTTCGGGGTCCTGGCACGATCCTTGCCGTAAGTGGCACGACCGAGTCTGGTTCGGTCGGGCCCGGTTCTCCTACGGTTTCGGCAGTCTCACTCTTCGACCCGCTTTTGATGATGGGAGTGCCCATGAGCAACGCACGTCAGGTGGAAAACTTCGGAGTCCCCTGGGAGAGGGATTACGGATACGTTCAGGCGGTCAAGCGCGGCGACACCATTCACCTCTCCGGACAGGTCGCGCACGACGGGACGGATCTCATCGCCCCCGCTCCGGTGGATGACTCCGGGCTGGTCACCGACTTCTCCCGCACGGGCGAACAGTTGCGCCAATGCTATGCCAACGCGGCAGTGCTGCTCGAGCGGTTCGGCGCGTCGATGAACGACGTCGTCGAAGAGGTCATCTACGCGATCGATGTCGACGCGGCCGACGCCGCGGCGGGGCCGGTGCGCAAGGAAGCCTACGGCCGACCGGACCCACAGGTGACCAGCACGATGATCGGCACCCCGCGGCTGGCCTTCCGTGAACTGCTGGTCGAGGTCAGCTTCGTGGCCCGGGTCTGAGTACCGCGGCGCGATCTCGGGCGAACGAAGTCGGTCGCAGCCGAACGGTCGGCCCTTCCAGCTTGCGGCCGTGGATCTCTTCTCCAGCTCCTGGACGGCGTTGCGCACCGCGGTCGCCGAAGTCCCCGACGAGGACTTCGCGCGGCCGTCCGGCTGCACCGGCTGGCTCGTACGCGACCTGGTGTGCCACCTGATCATCGACGCCCAGGACGTCCTGATCACCCTCGCCACCCCCGCCGCCACGGAACCGACCCGGGACGCGGTGACCTACTGGAACATCGTCGAAGCCCCGACCGGCGACGACCCGCTCGACGCGCTGATCGTCCGCCTGGCCGCGGCGTACGAGGAGCCGTGGCTGCTCAGGTTCCATCTGGACGACGTGGGTTCCGCCGCCGGTCGCGCCGCCGGACTCGCGGATCCCGCGGCCCGGGTCGGCACCCGCGACGAGGTGCTCACCGCGGGCGACTACCTCTCCGCGTACGTCCTGGAATGGACACTGCACCACCTCGACCCGATCGCCCACCTCCCGGACCCGGTGGAACCGCCCGCCGAAGGGCTCGCCCGGTCGCGCGAGCTGCTGGAGAAGATCGTCGGCGTGACGTTTGCCCCGTCGTTCACCGACAAGGACGCGTTGCTGATCGGCACCGGCCGGCGCGTTCCGACCGAAGCGGAGGCGGCGGCACTGGGGGAGCCGGCCGCAGGACTCCCCTTCGCGCTCGGCTGACCGGAAGTCCCGGCTCTCCGGAGGCCGTGGGAGCGCGCGGCCGGCCCCGGCGCGGCCGCCGAACCGTGCCGGCGCGGAGTGCGCTGCCGGATCGTCGACCGGCTGCCGGCCCGCCTCCCGTACGCGAGGGCCGCAGGTGTCCAGCCACGCACTCTTGAGATCTGGGACCGCATGGGCCTGGCACCGGCCGTGCCGGAGGCCGCCGCCGTGCCGCGTGGTCAGCTGGCCTCACCCATCGTGCCGGAGGCCCTGGCCGACTGGCTCGGGGCGCTTTCCGCGGCGTCGGCGCGGCCCCGTGAGCGGGCGCGCACAGGTCTCTAACCGGCGTCCAACGGCCGTTCGAAGAACGTCTCCAGGACCACCGTCGCCTGGGTCCCGCTGACCCCGTCGATCGCGTAGAGGCGACGCAGCACGTCCTGGAGCCGTTCGGTGGTGGCCGTGCGTACCTTGACCAGGACGGCCGCGCTGCCGGCGATGACGTGCGCCTCCTGGATCTCCGGCACGGCGGCGAAGTCCTCGGCCCGGTCCCCCATCCACGCCGTGGAGTCCACCAGCACGAAGGCGAGGACGCCGCGGTCGAGCGCCTCGGGGTCGACGTCGACCGTGGTGGCCCTGATGACGCCCTGTTCGCGCAGCTTGCGGACGCGCTCGTGGGCGGCGCCCGCCGACAGGCCGACCTCCTTGCCCAGAGCGGCGTACGGCCGGGTGGCGTTCCGCTGGAGCAACGCGATCAGCCGACGGTCAATCTCATCTACCGACTTCATGTATGAACAGTATCTGATTCGGTAATAGCCATGTTAGGTTGAATGAAATCCTGATCATTTCCGCTGAGAGGACACCATGTCCACCGACGGCCCGTACGAGATCCTGGACGACCGCTTCCGCACCGGACGCTGCGCGAACGGCGACAGCAGGCTGGAGGTCCTGCACGACGGCTGCCGCTGGGCCGAGGGCCCGCTGTACCTCCCCGCCTGGCGCCAGCTGGTTTGGAGCGACATCCCCAACGACCGCATCATGCGCTGGGACGAGGCCACTGGCACGGTCGGCGTCTTCCGCACTGCGGCCGGCCACAGCAACGGGAACACCCTCGACCGTCAGGGCCGCCTGGTCACCTGCGAGCAGGGCAACCGCCGCGTCACGCGCACCGAACCCGACGGCACCGTGACCGTCCTCGCCGACCGCTACGACGGCAAGCGGCTCAACAGCCCGAACGACTCCGTCGTACGCTCCGACGGCACGGTCTGGTTCTCCGACCCGGACTTCGGCATCACCAGCGACTACGAGGGCCACCGCGCCGAGTCCGAGATCGGCGCGTGCAACGTGTACCGGATCGACCCGGTGTCCGGTGACGTGCGGCTCGCCGCCGACGGTTTCGAGGGGCCCAACGGCGTCATCCTGTCCCCGGACGAGAAGCGGCTGTTCGTCTCCGACTCCCGGGCCGCCCGGATCCACGCGTTCGACATCCGCGAGGACGGCACACTCTCCGACGGGAAGGTCTTCGCCGAGGCCCGCGGGGACGTGCACTTCGACAACATCCGCTTCGACGACGAGGGCCGCCTGTGGGCCGCCGCGCTGGACGACGGTGTCCACTGCTACGACCCCGACGGCACCCTCATCGGCCGGCTGCGCGTGCCCGAGCCCGTCTCCAACATCGCCTTCGGCGGCCCGAAGAACAACCGCCTGTTCATCACGGCCACCACGTCCCTGTACTCACTGATGATGTCGGTGACGGGCGCGCCGCGCCTCTAGGGGGTGCCGGACGACGTTCCGGCACGGTACAGGTCGCGCAACAGGCCGATCTCGGCTCCGTGGTGCAGTACCTCCTGGTTGACCCACCAGACGATGTCGATGAAGGGGTCCTCGGCGTCACTGCCGTGGGGGTACGTGCACCGGCCGACGGTGTCCAGCGCGGCGTCGTCGATGTTCAGCAGCGCGTTCCGCCAGGCCTTCGCGCCCGTGTCGAAGGCCGCGACCGCTTCCGCCGCGCCTCCACTGACGGCATGGTCGTCGCGGGTGAGCCTGTGGGTGCCCACCGTGTGATCGGCCCGCAGGAAGAGCATCTCGCTGAGGTGGCTCAGCCGCCACGCGAGGGTCGTGAAGGGCGGCGGTGAGGGATGCGGGTGGGGCGCGGTGTCCCTGCCCCAGTCACCGGCGCCGGCCAGAGAGGTCGCGTGCCGTCCCGGACCGTCCGCCCGCCGCCGGACCGACCAGCAGTCCGGCACCGGCTCCCAGAAGTACTCCTCGTCCGTCAGGGGGCCCACCCCGGTCCGCGAACCGTCCCCGCTGTCCATGACCGGCCCGGCCATGCGGCCGGTGAGGCGCTCGCACGCCCAGTCGAACTGTTCCAGCAACGGAACCAGACGAGACGGTGTCATCGGACACTCCTGACACGAGCGGGACGAGCCCCGGGGGGACGACGGTCTACCGACCGGCCACCCTGGCACAACCGCCGGCATTCCGCGCCCCGTTTTCCGCCGGGCTCCGAACCGGTGTACAGGAGAAGGCCGTTGCGACGTAGGTTGTGGTCAAGCACCCACGCCTCGGCTGAAAGACGGACCGTACCCATGAGCGACCCTGTGACGACACCCGGCAACGCAGCGCACCAGAAGATCGACACCTCGGTGCCGCACTCGGCCCGGATCTGGAACTACTGGCTGGGCGGAAAGGACAACTACCCGGTCGACGAGGAGGCCGGCGACGCGTACACCGCCGTCTTCCCCGGCATCGTCACCATCGCCCGCAGCAGCCGCGCCTTCCTGCGCCGGAACATCACGTACCTGGTCGCCGAGGCGGGTGTCCGGCAGTTCCTCGACATCGGGACCGGTCTGCCGACCGCCGACAACACCCATGAGGTCGCACAACGCATCGCCCCCGAGACCCGGATCGTCTACGTCGACAACGATCCGATGGTGCTCGCCCACGCCCGCGCGCTGCTCTACTCCACCCCCGAGGGGGCGACCGCCTACATCGACTCCGACGTGCTCGACCCCGACAGCGTTCTGCGGGACGCCGCCAAGACGCTGGACTTCGACCGGCCCATCGCCCTCATCCTCAGCAACATCCTGGGGCACGTGGCGGACTACGACCAGGCCCGTTCCATCGTCACCCGGCTGATGGACGCGCTTCCGTCCGGCAGCTACCTCTCCGTCAACGATGGCTCGCGGGGCATCGATCCGGAATTCGACCGGGCCCAGGACGCCTACAACGAGAGCGGCGCCGCTCCCTACGTGCTGCGCACCGTCGATCAGATCACGGCGTTCTTCGACGGCCTGGAACTCGTGGAGCCCGGGGTCGTCCCGGTCACCCGCTGGCGTCCGGAAGCCGGCTCCGCGGCCCCGGAGCTCATCGGCGAACACGGCGGCCTCGCCCGCAAGCCCTGACACCCGTCCGCGGTCCCCCCCTGAAAGGATCGGGGCCGGTGCGCCGCCGCGCACCGGCGCTCGACCGACGCCACCGAGAGGAGCGGTACCCATGGCCGAATGGCCGTTGCCCGAGACGTTCCCCAGCGCTTCCGGGACCGTCCGCTGGAACCGGCTGGGCGGAGCGGACCGGCCGCCGCTGGTCCTGCTGCACGGCACGCCGTTCTCCTCGTACGTCTGGCGTGCGGTGGCCCGTTCGCTGGCGCGTGACCATCAGGTGTTCGTCTGGGACATGCCCGGTTACGGGATGTCGGAGAAGTCCGCGGGCCAGGACGTGTCCCTCGCCGCCCAGGGCCGGGTCTTCACCGAGCTGCTGGACCACTGGGGCCTGGAGGATCCTCTTGTGGTCGCCCACGACTTCGGCGGCGCCGTCGCCCTGCGGGCCCACCTGCTGCACGGCGTCGGCTACCGGGCCCTCGCCCTGGTCGATCCGGTCGCGCTGGCGCCCTGGGGGTCGCCGTTCTTCCGGCTGGTCCGCGACCACGCGGAGGTCTTCGAGGAGCTGCCGCCGGCGCTCCATCGGGCTCTCGTCCGTGAGTACGTCGGTTCCGCCAGCGGCCCTGGGCTGCATCCCACGGTGCTGGACCGGCTCGTCGA
The DNA here is from genome assembly GCF_042744565.1 of Streptomyces sp. NPDC058812. Lineage (NCBI taxonomy): Bacteria > Bacillati > Actinomycetota > Actinomycetes > Kitasatosporales > Streptomycetaceae > Streptomyces > Streptomyces sp. NPDC058812. Next base: position 170,602 of record NZ_JBHYOB010000005.1, on the reverse strand, counting down.
GCCCTGGCTCGGCGAGTCGGGGCAGCCTGCCTTCTACCGGCAGATCGCCCAGGCCGACCAGTGCTACACCGACGAGATCCAGGACCGATACTCCGGGATCGGTGTCCCGACGCTGATCTGCTGGGGCGAGGACGACGCGTGGATTCCCGTGGCGAAGGGACGCGAACTCGCCGCCACCGTCCCCGGCGCCCGATGGGAGCCGATCGCCCACGCGGGCCATCTCGTCCAGGAGGACGCGCCCTCCGAGCTGACGGCCGCGCTGCTCGCCTTCCTGCGGCACCTGCACTGAGGGCCGCGGCGCGAGGGGCGCCGCAACGGGCACGGTGCCGGGAACCGATCGGTTCCCCACACCGTGCCCGTGTTCGGCGCTCTCCCGGTCAGGCGGGGGTGATGTTCTCCGCCTGCGGGCCCTTCTGGCCCTGGGTGATGTCGAAGGTGACGGCCTGGCCTTCCTGCAGCTCGCGGTAGCCGGAGGCGTTGATGTTGGAGTAGTGCGCGAAGACGTCGGGACCGCCGCCGTCCTGCGCGATGAAGCCGAAGCCCTTTTCAGAGTTGAACCACTTGACGGTTCCGCTGGCCATGCCTTTGCCTTTCAGCCGATATCGGATCCGCACCGTGCGAACCCGGAGGTGGTCGTCCTGGTCCTCCGGCATTGCACAGCAAACCGCCCGCACTCCGGCGCGGGCGGTCTGGGCGAACCACGACATCTGCTACTGACGCTACACGGCATGTCCGAGCCCCACCAGTGAGTAAGGGGTGTGAGCGGCAACGATGTTGCGAGCCGGGGCCCGTGACGGCGTGCCGGAGTGTCGTCACATTCCGGTCATCAGCCGCGCATGGCACAGGAGTCGTTCCTCGACCTGCTCCGCGGGGGCGGCGAGACGGAACTCGCCGCTGTCCGCGCCCTCGTCGAGGACACGCCGGTACAGGTCCGTCTGCTGGGCGACGAAGGTCCGCTGCCGGGCGCGGCCCGTCCTCACCCACGTCGTCCTGCCGGTCCTCGGCGCCGCCGCCGACGTGTACCTGCTGACCAAGCCGGACCGCGCCGCCGTACTGCTCGGCAGCGCGTGGCTCGTCCTCGGCATCGCTTCTCTGGGCGTACTCACCCGCGGGTTCCGGCGGGAGCTTCCCGTTCTGCGCCTGGAGGCCAAGGAGCAGGCAGCCGCGGCGGCCGCGCCGCAGTGATCCGTGGGGGCGGCCGCGTCCTCACTTCCCTGCGCCAAACGGGGGAGACGGCGAGGCGGCCGCACAACCCGGTTCCGTAAGTGGTCTAGCAATGAGTAGTCCACACACGGAGTCGGAGATCGATATGACCGTCAGGAAAGCGCTGGCCCTGGTGATCGGCGCTGTCATGTGCACCGGCGTGCTGGGGACCGGTTGCGCCCAGCAGCAGTCGGGCGCCTCCTCCCAGGACGCGCAGACGCCCGGCAGATCCGCGTCACAGCCGGCCTCCCCGCGGCCCGCTCCCCCGCGCTCCTTTCCACGCCCTCTTCCCGGGCTCGGACCGGCGATGCGGGCCCGGGTCCCCGACGCCTCCCGGCAGGCGCTGGTGGTCACGGGCGCCACGGAGAGTTCGTACGAGGCGCAGACGGTGCTCTACGAGCGGTACCCCGCACAGGGCTGGCGCGCCGTGGCCGGTCCCTGGCCCGCCCACAACGGTCTGCGCGGCTGGACCGACGACCACGAGGCGGGCGACCTGCACACACCCATCGGCGTTTTCCGGCTCAGTGACGCCGGGGGCCGGCTGCCCGACCCGGGGAGCCGGCTCCCCTACGACCAGGATCCCGAGTTCGCCGTGTCGGGCACCGGGCATCTGGGCGAACCGCTGGAGGGTTCCTTCGACTACGTGATCGCCATCGACTACAACCGGGTGCCCGGCACCACCCCGCTGGACAAGACACGCCCGCTGGGAGAGGACAAGGGCGGCGGCGTCTGGATCCACGTGGACCACGACGGGCCGACCAACGCCTGCGTGTCCTTGAGCGAGGAGCACATGCGCGCGTTGCTCAACGCCCTGGACCCGGACAAGGAGCCGGTCGTCGTCATGGGCCCCGAGTCGGTCCTGACGCGGTAGCGCGGCCCCGGCGGGCGTCCACCCGCCGTGGACGCCCGGTGCGAAGCGGCAACAGAGCACTGCGTCCCCCGAGCCCGGCCAGGCGTACCGGTTCGTGTCACGCGGGCTTGACTGAGCGGTTCACGCTCGGCCTACTGGAGGCACGACTGGGCGAATTCGGGGGACTGGTCCAGTGCCGGCCCGTATGCCAGCCCCCGACCGGGACGCAGGTCAGGAGTGCGACAGTGCGGCGTCGATGGGCAGCGGCGGCAGTTCTGCTGGCATGGGCGCTGCTGCATCTCGTCGCCCCTCGGCCGCCTGGGCCCGCGGAGCCGGGTCCGGCCCGGGACTCCGCGGGGGTATCGGCAGCGGTGACGGTGGCAGTGACGGTCGAAGAGGCCGGGGAGCCGGGCCCGTGCGAAGAGGACCCCGTGCTCCGCCATGTCGCCGTCCGGTCGCCGAGGGCCGCGGAAGCGGTCGGGGCCGACGACGGCGCCGTCGTCTGCGCCCCGGCGCCGGACTGCGCCGCGTGGCCGGGCGGCACGGACCTTGGCCCGAGGGGACCGGCGGGCGGGCCGGGAGCGGGCGGGGGTGCCCGCGGCGCACCCGAGCTGCAGACGTTTCGCTGCTGAGCAACGCAGTACCGACAAGGCCTGCGCCGCGCGGCCTGAGTACTGCCCGCCGAGACGCGGTGTCCAGCAGGCCTTCGTGTGTCCGGAGTTCCGATGACGCAGGAGGCAGGCGAATGTCCGATAAGCGCATAGACGTGGTCGGGCCGGCAGAGCTCGGCGTGGACGACCGGAAGATCTGGCGGGAGATCAGGGCCGCCTCCGGAGCCCCGGCGAATCCGTTCCTGGACCCGGCGTTCACCGCGGCGGTCGGACTGGTCAGGCCGCGGGCCGGGGTCGCGGTGCTGCGGGAGGACGGGTTCCCGGTCGGTTACTTTCCGTACGAGCGGGGCTTCGCCGGTCGCGGGCGGGCCATCGGACTCGGAGTCTCGGACAGTCAGGGCGCCGTCCTGCGCGACGGCATCCATCTCGACGCCCGGGCACTGCTGCGGGCCTGTGCCCTCTCGTCCTGGGAGTTCGACAATCTCGAGGCCGGATAGGACCTGTTCCTGCCCCACGCGGCCGAGGAACTGGCTTCCCCCGTCGTCGACCTCGGTGACGGATTCGAGCGGTACACGGAGAGCCTGCGCGGGAACTCGCCGGGTTTCCTCAAACAGACCCTCGCCAAAGAGCGGAAACTCGCCCGTCAGGTCGGTGAGGTGCGCTTCGTGTACGACGACCCGGACCCCGGGGCGTTACGGGCGCTCATGCGGTGGAAGTCCGCCCAGTACCGGCGGACGGGCCGACGGGACCGGTTCGCGCAGGCGTGGATCATCCGGCTGGTGGATTTGCTCGCCCGGAGCGACGACCCCGAGTGCCGAGGAGTGCTGTCCGTGCTCTACGCCGCCGGCCGGCCCGTGGCCGCCCACTTCGGGCTGCGTTCGCCCACGGTCCTGTCCTGGTGGTTCCCGGCGTACGACCGCACCTACGGCAAGTACTCCCCCGGGCTCCTGCTGTTGTCGCGGATGCTGGAGGCGGCCGCCGCCGACGGGATCGAGCTGGTCGACCTGGGCAGCGGGCCGGCGCGCTACAAGGAGTCGTTCAAGACGCGTGACCTGAGAGTGCACGCCGGCGCCGTGGTACGCCCGGGGCCGGGCGGTGCCCCCTACCGGCTGGGGCGGGAGCCGGTGCGAGCCGCCCGCCGATTCGTACACAACCGGCCGGGGCTGGCCCGCACCGCATCCCGGACGCTGGAAGAGCTGGGGCGGTTGCGGGAGCGTTGACACCGCGTCGGCCGGCGCACGTCGGGACGTCCCGCCACGGCTCGCGGTGCCGTGGCGGGACGGTGCCGTCCGTCTTCCGCTCAGCCGACGGGCGGCATCTCGGTGGGCGTCGAGTCGAGTCCGGGCCTGCGCTCACGCCAGGCACCACGGGTGAAGTCGGGGATCTCGACGGGACGGCCGCCCCTGGCCAGCGACGTGACGCTCAGGGGGACGGGCGCGCACCAGGCGGCCGAGTCGTAGACGTCGATGTCCGGCACCAGCCCCGCCCGCATCAGCTGGACGGTGCGCCACTGCAGGACGTAGTCCATGCCGCCGTGGCCGCCGTTGTTGGCGGCGTCGTCGCCGACCTTCTGCCACAGCCAGTGGTCGTACTCCTTGCGGTAGCCCTCGAAATCGCGCCAGGAGTGGCCGCTGTGGTCCGGTTCGACGTAGATCCGGGCACCGGTCGGGGAGGGCCCCGCGTAGTCCTCGACGATCCCGCGGCTGCCGGCGAGGGTGTTGATCCGGCTGTACGGCCGGGGTGAACTCACGTCGTGCTCCGCCCGGATCGTCCTGCCCTTCTCCGTTTCGATCATGCAGGTGACCAGGTCACCGTTGATGTAGGTCTCTTTCCAGGAGGGGTGGCCCCTCGGCACGAAGCGCGCGCGGTAGTCGGCCAGCCCCTTCGGGGCGGTCGCGGTGGCGCGCAGCGTGGCCATGCGGTCGCCGCGGTTGATGTCCATGGCCGCCGCGATCGGGGCCAGCCCGTGCATGGGGTAGAAGGAGGCCGTGCTGCGGGTGTGCCAGAGCCGCCGCCAGGAGTCGGTGTAGTAGGTGTCGGAGAAGAGGAGTTCGCGCAGGTCGTGCAGGTAGCCGCCGTGGCCGTTGGTGATGTCCCCGAACAGGCCGTCGTGCGCTCCCCTGAGCATGGCCAGTTCGTTGCGGCCGTAGCTGCAGTTCTCGGACAGGAGCAGGTGCCTGCGGGTGCGCTCGGAGGTGTCGACGAGGTCCCACAGCTGACGCAGTTCCGTCGCGATGGGCAGCTCCACCAGGGCGTGCTTGCCGCTGAGCAGCGCCGCCCTGCCGTGTTCGTAGTGGAACTCCCACGGTGTGGCGATGTACACCAGGTCGATGTCGTCCCGCCGGAGCATCCGGGCGTAGGAGTCGGCGGAGCCGCCGTACTCGGCGGGGCGTGGATTGCCCTTGCTCTCCAGGCGGTCCGCGGCGCGTTTCGCACGGTCGGCGCGGATGTCGCAGACGGCGGTCACGGTGCAGCCGGGGACGGCCGCCCAGCCGGTGATCATGCCGCCGCCCCGGTTGCCGAGGCCGATGACACCGACGCGGACGGTTCTGCGGGCGTCGAAGGGCACCCCGATCATCGACTTCTGGCCGGGCCTGCGACGGGGCGCCGGTTCGGCCGCCGCCGACGCGGACGGGGTGGACCCGGTCATCCCGGCCGCGACCGCAGTGGTGGCGACGGCCGAGCCCAGAAGCAGTCGGCGTGAGACAGCGGGCGTTTCGGACATGACGGCAACACTCCTCGTGGGCGGTCGGCATCACGGGCGGGGCGCGGTCGGGCGTTGTCGAGCACGGTGAAGCGCGGTGGAGCTCGGTCGGGCTGTCGAGCGCTTTCGGGGCAAGACTCTGCGGGCTCAGCCGTTGCATGTCAATACGTGCTCGATACATAGCCGTTCCGAGCATCTCCGCGCATCGAAAGGGCATCACATTCCGTCCTGCACCACTCCGCGCGTCGAGAGCGTGACGGGGTCTCCGTTCGTGAAGTCACCTGGCGGGATACCCGGGTGATGCCCTTCGCGCGTCGGCGGCGCCTGGTCCCGCGGGCCCAGGGTGAGCCGGGAGACGATGCGGTAGCGGTCGCCGCGGTAGAGGGAGTGCACGTACTCGACCGGACGGCCGCGCGTGTCGGTGGTCAGGCGCTCGAAGAGCAACGCCGGGGACAGTTCGGGTACGTCGAGCAGGTCGGCCTCCGCGCGGGTCACCACGGTGGGTTCGATCGACTGCACGGCCTCGTCGACCCGGACGGCGTGCCGCTCGTTCAGGTGCTCGTACAGGTCGCCCTGCTCCAGTTCGTCACTGGTCAGGTCCGAGACGAGGTCGGCCGGGACGTGCAGGTACTCGATGGCCATGGGCGAGCCGTCGACCAGCCGCAACCGGGCCACGTAGTGGATCTGCGCCGCCGGCGACATGCGCAGCTTGCGGCCCACCCGGGCACCGGCGGGCAGGGTACGGACCTCCAGCAGTCTGCTGGTCCAGGCACCCGCGGCCGGCGGCAGGCTGAAGGCCCGCCGGTCGGAGACCAGTTCCTGGGTGATCTTCTCGGCGGCGACGAACATGCCCCGGCCGTGCTCGCGCACCAGCAGCCCGGCGACCACCAGCTCATCGACCGCGGCACGCAAAGTCGGCCGGGACACCCCGAGTTCGGCACACAGGGTGCGCTCGGAGGGAATCGCGTCACCCGGGCGCCGCTCCTCGATGAGTTCCAGGATCGCGTCGCGGACACGCTCACGCTTGAGCACCGCACCGGAGGCGGCGGCGTCGATCTCCATGCAGTACTCCCGTAACTGGTCTGCTGGTCAGCCGAGTTTACCTGTCCACATCAGTCGCGAACCAGCCACGCATCGCGCAGCTCGGCCGAAACGCCCCTCATACGCGGGGGGTTGACGACCTCATTGGTCCATGCCACCTTCGACCAACGCCGACTGGTAAACCGCACACCCCTTACTGGTCAAGTGTGGGCGCTTCGTCCCTTCCAGCTCTCCCAGAGGTGAACCGTGAAGTACCGCCCGCTCGCCCTGTTCTCCACGCTGGTGCTCAGCGTCGGGCTCGCCGCCTGCTCCTCGTCCGGCGACGCGTCGGACGGTGCCGGCGGCAGGACCGCCCTCGACGTGTGGCTCATGCGCGACAGCGTCTCGGCCGACTTCCAGAAGCAGTTCGAGACGGGCTTCGAGAAGTCCCATCCCGACATCGACCTGAAGATCCAGATCCAGGAGTGGGAGGGCATCGGCGAGAAGGTCACCGCGGCGCTGGCCAGCAACGGCGCCCCGGACGTCATCGAGGTCGGCAACACCCAGGTCGCCCAGTACGCCCAGAGCGGCGGCCTCACCGACCTCTCGGACCGGGTGGACGAACTCGGCGGCAGCGACTGGCTCAAGGGGCTCGCCGAGCCCGGGGCGTACGACGGCAAGCAGTACGGCATCCCGTACTACGCCGCCAACCGGGTCGTGATCCACCGCACCGACCTGTTCGAGAAGGCCGGTGTGGACGCCGCCGGGATCAAGACCCGGGACCAGTGGATCGCCGCCACCGGCAAGCTCGACAAGGGCGGCACGCAGGGCATCTACCTGCCCGGACAGAACTGGTACGTCCTGTCCGGCTTCGTCTGGGACGAGGGCGGCGACCTCGCCGTCGAGTCCGGCGGCGAGTGGAAGGGCGGCCTCGACAGTCCCGAGGCACTGCGGGCCATGGACTTCTACCAGCGCCTCCAGGCCCTCGGCAAGGGCCCCAAGGACTCCGACGAGGCCCAGCCGCCGCAGGCGGAGGTCATGGCGAAGGGGCAGGTGGCCCAGATCATCGCCGTCCCCGGCGGCGCCAAGGTCATCGAGGAGAAGAACCCCGCACTGAAGGGGAAGCTGGGCTTCTTCCCGATCCCCGGCAAGACCGCCGACCGGCCGGGCGCCGTCTTCACCGGCGGTTCCGACCTGGTCGTCCCGGCCGTCGCCGCGCACCAGGAGGAGGCGTTCACCTTCATCCGGGAACTGACCGGAGACGCCTGGCAGAAGAAGCTCGCGGTCGCCATGAGCTACGTACCGAACAAGACCACCCTCGCGGGCGCCGTCGCCGCCGACCCCGGCACCGCGGCCATGGCGGCCGGCGCCGTGAACGGACACGCCACCCCCAACACCCCGCAGTGGGCGGCGGTCGAGGCGAAGAACCCGATCAAGGAGTACATGACGGCCGTACTCACCGGTCGTGACGCCGAGTCCGAGGCCGCCAAGGCGTCCCGGACGATCACCGACACGCTCAACAGCGACTCCTGACAGCAGCCGACTCCGACACCCCGACGACCAGGAGGCGCCGTGTCGACCGTCCGTGAGCGGAGTGGGCCGCGCAAGGTCAGCCGCCCGCCGCGCGCCGCCCCCGGGCGCCCGGGCAGGCGTGGCGGGGCCCGCCCGGGCTCCCTCTGGCCGTACCTGCTGATCGCGCCCGCCGTGCTGGGCATGCTCTACCTGCTGGTCTATCCCCTGGCCCGCGCCGTACTCATCTCCTTCCAGGACTTCCGGCTGCGTCAGCTGATCCTCGGCGACGCCGACTTCGTCGGGCTGCGCAACTACCGCACCCTGCTGGGCGACCCGCAGTTCTGGGAGGTGGTGCGCCGGACCTTCGTGTTCATGGCCGTCAACGTGGTCGCGATCATGGTGCTGTCCACGCTGGTCGCGCTGATGGCCGAGCGGCTCGGCAGGGCGGCCAGGACCGTGGTCCTCAGTTCCCTGGTGCTGGTGTGGGCCGTGCCCGTGGTGGCGGCCACCACGGTCTTCCAGTGGCTGTTCCACTCCGAGTTCGGCATCGTCAACGAGACCCTCACCGGTCTCGGCCTCTCCTCGTACGAGGGCTACACCTGGTTCGCGCACGGCGGTACCGCGTTCGCCATCGTCGTGGTCCTGATCGTCTGGCAGTCCGTGCCGTTCGCGGCGATCACGCTCTACTCGGCCCTGGTCACGGTGCCGGCCGAACTGTACGAGTCGGCGCGGATGGACGGCGCGGGCGGCGCGCGCGTCTTCCGCTCGGTGACGTTCCCGCTGATCCGGCCGATCTTCATGCTGGTCCTGTCCCTCGAAGTGATCTGGACCTTCAAGGCGTTCGTGCAGATCTGGGTGATGACCCGCGGCGGACCGGGCGAGGCCACCACCATCCTGCCGGTGTACGCCGTGCAGACCGCGCTCGCCGGCCAGCGCTACGACCTGGGCTCCGCCGCATCGATGCTCACGGTCCTGCTGATGAGCGGCGTCCTCGTCCTCTATTTCCGTCAACTGTTCCGCCAGGAGAGTGAGCAGCTGTGAGCACCTCGCGCCCCTCGGCCCGACGCGCGCTGCGCCGCCTCCCGCTCAACGCCGCCGCCGCGCTCACCGTGGTGATCTGCCTGTTCCCCGTGTACTGGATGGTCACGACCGCCTTCAAACCGTCCACGGACATCCAGTCGTACGATCCCCGGCTGATCCCCCGTGCCTGGACGTTCGACCACTTCCAGCGGGCGGTCGGCGCCGACGGCTTCGCCCTGTTCTGGCGCAACAGCATCCTGGTCACCCTCAGCGCCGTACTGCTGGCCCTGGTCGTCGCGCTCGGCGCCGCGTACGCCGTGGCGCGGCTGCGCTGGCGCGGGCGTCGGCAGTTCGTGCTCGCGGTGTTCATCGCGCAGATGGCGCCCTGGGAGTCACTGATCATCCCGATCTACATCATCTCCCGCGACACCGGCATGCTCGACCGGCTCCCGACACTCACCCTGATCTACTTCATGATCACGCTGCCGTTCACGGTGGTCGTGCTGCGCGGCTTCATCGCCGGCATCCCGCCCGAACTGGAGGAGGCCGCGCAGGTCGACGGCTGCACCCGGGCCGGCGCCTTCCGCAAGGTCGCGTTCCCGCTGCTGGCACCCGGCCTCATGGCCACCTCGCTGTTCGGCTTCATCACCGCGTGGAACGAGTTCACCTACGCCAACTTCCTCATCATCAAGCAGCAGGACAGCCGGACGCTGCCGGTGTGGCTCTCCTCGTTCCAGTCGACCTTCGGCACCGACTGGGGGGCCACCATGGCGGCCTCCACCCTCTTCGCCCTGCCCGCGCTGGTCATCTTCCTCGCCCTGCAACGCCATGTGACGGCCGGGCTGGCCTCGGGAGGCGTCAAGGGCTGACCGCGTGCGCCGTCCCCCGCCCACCTCCCCGCCCGTCGTGCACCGCCGACCACCGGAGCCGTCCCGTGGAACTGCCACGCCCCGAACTGGCCCTCGTGCCCCGTCCCCGCCGCATCTCCACCCGCTCCGGCCGTTTCCGGCTCGACGGCACGACCCGGCTGCGGGTCACCCCGGGTGCCGAAGCGGCCGCGAACCTGCTTCGCACCCTCCTCGCCCCGGCCACCGGACTGCGGCTGGAGGCAGCCGCCGACGGTGCCTTCGTCCTCGCGCTCGACCCCGCCCTCACCGGCCTAGGTGACGAGGGCTACGGCCTGACCGTGAGCCCGGGGGGCGCCCTGCTGCGCGCCGCCCACCCGGCCGGGCTCCTGCGCGCAGTGCAGACGGTGCGGCAACTCCTGCCCTACGAAGCCCTGTCCGAGCGGCCGGTGCGCGGTGTCTCGTGGGACCTGCCCGCCGTGGAGATCACCGACGTACCCCGCCACGCCTGGCGCGGCTCCATGCTCGACGTGGCCCGGCACTTCCAGCCGGTGCCCTACCTGCGGCGCTATGTCGACCTGATGGCGCTGCACAAGCTGAACGTCTTCCACCTCCATCTCACCGACGACCAGGGCTGGCGGATGCCGGTGGCCGCCTACCCGAGGCTCACCGAGGTCGGTGGCCGGCGGACGGAGTCGATGGCCGGCCCCGCCGGCAGCGACCGCTTCGACGGCGTACCGCACGGCGGCTCGTACACCCGTGCCGAACTGCGGGAGCTGGTCGCGTACGCGGCCGAGCGCGGTGTGACCGTGCTCCCGGAGACCGGCGTACCGGGACATGTCCGCGCCGCCCTGGCCGCCCACCCCGAGCTGGGCACCGACCCCACGCGCCGCCTGGACGTGTGGACGCACTGGGGCGTGTGCGAGAACGTCCTCGGCACCGACGACCACGTCCTGGACTTCTTCCGCACCGTCCTGGACGAGGTGATGGACGTCTTCTCCTCGCCGTACGTCCACATCGGCGGCGACGAGTGCCCCACCACCGAGTGGGAGCGGAGTCCGGCGGCGCGGGCCCGCGCCGCCCGTGAAGGGCTGCCGGGCCCCCGCGCGCTGCACCCGTGGTTCATCGCCCGTATGGCCGGGCACCTCGTGCGGGCGGGCCGTCGGCCGGTCGTCTGGGCCGAGAACGACGTCCCTCTCCCCCTGGAGTGCACGGTGATGAGCTGGCGCGAACCCGGACACGCCCGCGCGGCGGCGCAGCGCGGGCACGACGTCGTCCACGCCGACCACCGCACCACCTACTTCGACTACGCACGCGGTCCCGGCACCGAGGAACCCCCCGGCCAGCCCGGCACCGTCGTCGACCTGCGCGCGGTGTACGACGTGGATCTCGCGCCGCCGACGCCGGATCCGCGGGTCGCCTCCCGGGTGCTGGGCGCGCAGGGGCAGTTGTGGACCGAGTTCGTCCCGACGCCCGAGCACATCGAGTACCTCACCTATCCCCGGCTGTGCGCGCTCGCCGAGCGGGTCTGGGACGGCACGTCGGGCTGGCGGGACTTCACCGCCCGGCTGGAAGGGCACCGTGCCCGGCTGGACGCGCTGAACGTCCCGCACGCCGACCCGCCGCCCACCGTGCCCGTGCCGCCGCGGGTGGGCGGTGTCCGCTGAGCACCGATGCCGACCGGTTCACCGTCGTGTCCCCCACGCCACGCGTCACCACCGAGGTTTCCGCACCGGCGGAAGCCGTGCCGAAAGGATCCCGGATGAGAACCCGACCCACCGTCAGCCGCGCCCGCCTGGCGCTCGCCCTGGCGGCTCTCCTGGGCGGCGGCGCCCTGACCGCCCTCCCCGCGCAGGCCGCGCCCGAGGCAGGCGGTCTCGCCGTGCAGTACCGCACCAGCGCGAGCGGAGCCACCGCCGACCAGACGGAACCCTGGCTCAAGGTGCGCAACACCGGCACCTCCACCGTGCAGCTCAGCCAGGTGAAGGTCCGCTACTACTTCAAGGCGGACTCACCGAACGCCTCCTACCGCTTCGCCTGCTCCTGGGCGGTGCGGGGTTGTTCCGCCGTCACCGGCACGTTCGGCACGCTGAGCAACCCCACCGCGACGGCCGACCGCTACCTGGAGATCGGCTTCACCTCGGCGGCCGGCAGCCTGGCACCCGGCGCGGACACCGGTGACATGCAGCTGCGCTTCCACCAGACCAGTTGGCAGACGGTCCGGCAGAGCGACGACTACTCGTTCGACGGCGCCCGGACCTCGTACGCCGACTGGGACAAGGTCACCGCCCAACTGGCCGGCGCCACCGTGTGGGGCGCGGCTCCCGAGGGCAACGACCCCACCGACCCGACCGATCCCCCCGACCCGACGGACCCGCCCGGTGGCGGACAGACCCTGTTCGACGACTTCGACTACAGCTCGCACACCGACCCGGACATCTCCGCGCACGGCTGGAGCGTACGCGCCAACTCCGGCGGGCCCGGTGTCCCCGGCGCGACCTGGGACCCGTCCAAGGTCACCTTCGTCTCCGCCGGCGGCAACTCGGTGATGAACCTGGAGACGTCCACGGCGGGCACCGGCGCGTCCACCACGCACACCGAGGTCCTCACCAAGGACATGAAGTTCAAGAACGGCACCTACGCGGCGCGCGTGAAATTCTCCGACGCCCCCAAGTCGGGGCCGGACGGGGACCACCTGGTGCAGACGTTCTTCACCATCAACGACCTCAAGGCCCCGATGGCCGACGACTACGCCGAGTACGACTTCGAGTACCTGCCGAACGGAGGGTGGGGCGAGCCGTCGAACATCCTCTACACGACCTCCTGGGAGACCTACAACCCGGATCCCTGGCAGGCCGTCAACCAGCACTCGGAGCAGCGCATCAGCTACGCGGGCTGGCACGACCTCGTCGTCACGATCGACGACAGCGCCATCACGTACTACGTGGACGGGCAGCACTTCGGCACGCATGACGCGCGGTACCTGCCCGAGCGGCCGATGTCGATCAACTTCAACCAGTGGCTGATCGACCTGAACGGGCAGACGTCGACGACCCCGCGCGCCTACGACCAGCAGGTCGACTACGTCCTGCACGTCAAGGACCAGGTGCTCACCCCGGCGCAGGTCGCCGCGAAGGTCGCCGGATACCGCACCGCCGGTACGGGCTTCGTGGATGAGGTTCCCGCGTCCTGACCCCTGGCGGGGACGGTCAGAACAGCCGCTCCTGGGCGGGTGAGGGCCGTCCCCGCCGGATCCGGCGGGGGGTGCTCGGTGCGGGTGCCGTATCACCGAACAGGGGTGCCGTGCCGTACTCGTCCGGCTCGGCCGGGACGGTGGAGGGCCCGGTGCCCACGTTGAGGACCAGTGGGGCGTCCCGGTCGAAATCGCCCGGTGTCATCGCCACCCACTCACGGTCCTGCCGCTCATCCACGCACCGACACCTCTCTCGCGCCGCCCGCCGCGACCACGCGACGCTACCAGCCCTGCGGCAGCCCGGTGATCACGGCTCCCGGCCGGCTCGCTTCCATCGTTCCCGGGCATGCGGCGACCGACGCGTCGTGACGGTCACCATGAGCGCGTTCACTCCCGTCGCGGACTGGTGCGGCCCCGCGTACGGGGGAGAACGCGGGGCCGCACCAGCAAGCTATCGGAGTAGACCCCCGCCTTGCCAGACCCGGCCGCACCGGGACCGTGTGGGCGTCCCCGATCCGCTCCGCACCCGTCGCGGCTCACTCTGGACGGTTCACCGCCAGCAGCTCCGCGATCTGTTCGTGCAGCCGTCGCGGCACCCGGACCGACCACCGGCCGGCTGCCTCGGCGCTCAGTTCCCGGCTCCACTGCCAGCTGTTGCGGGCGGCCGTGCGCACCTCTCCCGCCCGGACGGCGGCGGTGGTGGCGGTGTACCGGTCGACGTCGGCGGCGGGCACGTCCTGTTCCAGTGCCCGGCTGGGAGTCAGCCAGTGTGCGGTGCTGTCCCGCAGGAGCCGGCAGAGCCGCAGCTGCTGCGGTGCGACGACGCCGTGGAGCAGCGCGTGGGCGCGGGCCACTTCACCGCGGGCCAGGACGTGGGCCAGCATCAGGGTCCAGTTGGCCAGTTCGTCGGTGAGCTGCTGTGCGGTGGCGGCGGGCTCGGGCGGACGGAACGCGGCCAGGCGCCGGGCGGCCCGGGTGAGGCGGCCGGTGCGGTCCAGCAGGACGGCGGCCTCGGGGCGGGGCAGGTGCACCATGCCCTCCCAGGTCGGCACCTCCTCGATGCCGGGACCGGCCGGCGTGATGTGGAACTCGCCGCGCATCAGGTCGTCGAAGACGACGGCGAGGATGCCGTACATGTTGGTGTACGCGAGGCGGAGCGGGGCGAGCTGTTCGAGGAACGCCCGGGCGTCGAACTCGTCGAGGTGCTCGTCCTGGACGTAGAGGTAGGCCTCGATGTCGGAGTGGGCGTCGGCCTCGCCGACCGTCCAGGAGCCGTAGAGGAGTACGCCTTCGAGACGGGGTTCGGATCGGGCGAGCTGCCGCAGCCGGGCGATGCGGTCGTCCAGAGCGGGGCAACGGGAGTGGACGGGCATGGGTGACTGTCTCCTGAGTGAGCGCGCGGGAACGCATGATCGACGCCCGGCGTCTGCCGGGCGGATGGCTGTGGACCGTGCGGTCGGTTCAGGAGACGCCCATGGCGGGGACTCTATGCCACGACGGTGGGGCCGGGCGAGGCCGCGGCCGGTCTGCCCGTCGGGCCGCCACCGCCCTGCCCGTTCGGACATCTCCCTCTGCCTCGGGGTCTCCTGACGCCCCCGGAACGGGGCGTTACCTTCGGCTTCGTGAGCATCAGGTCCCGGCGAGCGCCCCGGTGAACGACGAGCGGCCGGCCGTGGCGGAAGCGGCCGTGGACACGGACGAGCGACAGCCGGAACAAGCAGCACGACCCGAGCAGCCGGAACGGCCGGGTCAACCGGAACAGGCCGGCAAGCGGAAGCGTCGCGGTCCGGGGCCCTTGACGCTGCTGCTGTTGCCGGGTCTGGTGACCGTCACCGGCGTGGCCGCGTTTCTCGCGCTGACGGGTGGTCTGCCGTCCCCGTGGCCCGAGGACTCCGGCACGAACCCGGCCGCGGCGGTCGACATCGACCCCTCCTACGTCCCATGGCTGCGCAAGGCGGCCTCGGCCTGCACGATCCTCGAACCGTCCGTGCTCGCCGCCCAGATCGACCAGCTCTCCGGCTGGAGCGACGACACGGACGCGCTCTCCGGCCAGAAGGGCATCGCCGCCTTCACCGACAACGAGTGGCGGACCTGGGGCAGGGACGACGACGGCAATGGGCACTCCTCGCCCCGCGATCCGGCGGACGCCATCATGGCGCTCGGCCGGCAGGACTGCTCGCTGGCCGAGAAGGTGACCGAACTGCGCACCGAGGGCCGGGTCAACGGGGACCTCGTGGACCTGACCCTCGCCGCGTACTCGTCGGGCACGGACGCCGTGACCAAGGCGGGGCGCGTACCCCCGACGGCCAAGGCCTACCTCGCCGAGGTCGAGGCCCTGCTCCCGCGTTACGAGGCACTCGACCGGGCCGAGTCCGGCGGCGGCACGGGCGCGGCGGCCGGCGCGCTCCTGGCCGCACCGGTGAGCCCGCTCACCATCACCTCGCCCTACGGGTCGCGGGAGCATCCGCTGACCGGGGTGACCAAGCTGCACACCGGTGTGGACTTCGCCGCGCCCCAGGGAGCGCAGGTCGTCGCCGCCCGGCGGGGCCGCGTCGTGTTCGCCGCGTCGACCACCGCGTACGGCAACCGCGTGGTGATCGACCACGGGACCATCGAGGGCAAGCGCCTGGAGACCACCTACAGTCACCTGTCGTCCCTGGAGGCCGCCGTGGGACAGACCCTGGAGGCCGGCGCCCCGATCGGACGGGTCGGCTCCACCGGCCTGTCCACCGGCCCCCACCTGCACTTCGAAGTCGTCCTCGACGGGTACTACACCGATCCGCGGCCCTGGCTCGTCGCCACCGGCTAGGGTCTGTCCGGGGGCGCATGTCCGTATCTGTGGGTCGTACGGCCGGGCGGCCATGGCGCCGCCGCCGCGCGCTGCGCAGACTGGGCAGGGCTGCCGGAGACGCCGGCGGACCGATGAGCAGGCGGTTGGCGATGACGAACGACCTTTCCACGACCGGTGTGCGCGTCCCGGACACCGAGTTGGCCCGGGAGGCGACCGAGCTGGTGCGGGACAGCACGAGCGAGCTGATCTACCACCACTCGCGCCGGGTGTACTTCTTCGGCGCCCTCCAGGGGCGCAACCGGAACCTCGACTTCGACCCGGAACTGCTGTATATCGGCGCCATGTTCCACGACCTGGGCCTGAACGAGGCCTTCCACGGCAGTGGCCGGCGCTTCGAGGTGGACAGCGCCGACGAGGCGCGCCGCTTCCTGCGCGCGCACGACGTGCCCGAGGACGGCATCCGGCGGGTGTGGACCGCGATCGCCCTGCACACCACCCCCGGGGTCCCGGAGTTCATGGAACCGGAGGTGGCGCTGGTGACCGCGGGCGTGGAGTACGACGTCCTCGGCATCGGCTACCACGACGTCCCCGATGCCGACCGGGCCGCGGTCGTCGCCCTGCATCCGCGTCCCGACTTCAAGCGCCGCATCCTGGGGGCTTTCACCGACGGAGTGCGCCCCAAGCCGGACACCACGTTCGGCAACGTCAAGGCGGACGTGCTCGCGCACTACGTGCCGGGCTTCGAGCGCGGGGACTTCGTGCGCACCGTCCTGGACTCCCCGTGGGCGGAGTAGGCACGGCCGGGTCCGCGCGGCGTGCGGTGGCGGTGACGGCCTTCGACGGGGTGCAGCTGCTCGACGTCACCGGTCCCGCCGAGGTCTTCACCACGGCCAACCTCTTCGGCGCCCGCTACGACGTACGGGTGGTCTCCCCGTCCGGCACGGACGTGCGGACGTCCTCCGGGGTCAGGGTGGGTGTGGACGGCGGGCCGGCCGGGCTGCCCGGCCGGCTGGACACCCTGGTGGTGACCGGGAGGCGGGAGTGGCGGCAGGCCGTCGCCGAGCCGGATCTGATGGCGCTCGTGACCGGACTGGCCGGCCGCTCGCGCCGCATCACCTCCGTGTGTTCCGGGGCGTTTCTGCTGGCGCAGTCCGGGCTGCTCGACGGTCGGCGGGCCGCGACGCACTGGCGGCTCGCCGGGCAGCTGGCCGCCGCCTACCCACGGGTGACGGTCGAACCGGACCCGGTGTTCGTCCGGGACGGCCCGGTCACGACGTCCGCGGGCGTCACCGCGGGCATCGACCTGGCCCTGGCCCTGGTCGAGGACGACCACGGCGGGGGCCTGGCCCGTGAGGTGGCCCGCGAACTCGTCGTCTTCATGGCCCGCCCGGGCGGTCAGTCGCAGTTCAGCGCGCGCCTGACCCCGCGCGAGGCGCGGCACCCGGTGGTGCGCGCCGTGCTGGACGCCGTGACCGCCGACCCGTCCGCTCCGCACGGCCCGGAGTCCCTCGCCCGCGCCGCGGGGGTCAGCGCCCGGCACCTGCGGCGGCTCTTCCGGGCCGAGACGGGGATGACGACCGCCCAGTACCTGGAATCCGTACGGCTGGAGTGCGCGCAGGCCCTCCTCGAAGGGGGCAACGACCACATCGAGGCGGTGGCGGGCCGGTCGGGCTTCGGTTCCTCGGAAACGATGCGCCGTGTCTTCCAGAGCACTCTGGGCGTCACGCCCACGACCTACCGGGCACGTTTCCGGTCGACCGCGGGGTGCCCGGTGCGGCGTGAGGCATGAGCCGGTTCTCACGGCGTGCCGTCGAACAAGACCGGCACCTCGCGTTTGATCCGCCGTATCGCGTCGAAGGACACAATATGACCCACTCGAAGCGCGAGACAGAGCGAAAGTACGAGCCCTCCTCCCCCGGCGCCGATGGGCTGCCGGACCTCACCGGCGTCGGTCCCGTCGCCTCGGTCACCGAGGCCGGAACCGAGGAGCTGGACGCGGTGTACCACGACACCGTGGATCTGCGGCTGGCCGGCACGTCGGCCACCTTGCGCCGCCGGACGGGCGGCTCGGACGCCGGGTGGCATCTGAAGCTCCCGCTCGCCGGGGACAGCCGGGAGGAGGTGCGGGCCGCGCTGTCGGACGACGTGCCGGAGGCACTGCGCGAGCTCGTCCTGTCCCGCACGCGGGGCGCGGAGCTGCGTCCCGTCGTGCGCATCAGGTCCGACCGCTTGGTACGGCACCTCCGCGATGCCCAGGGCACGGTGCTCGCCGAGCTCAGTCTCGACGAGGTGCGTGCCGACTCGTTGTCGGCCGGTGGTGGCCGTGCCGAGTGGAGCGAACTGGAGGTCGAGCTCGCCGACGGGGCCCCCGCCGGGCTGCTGGACATTGTGGAGCGCAAGCTGCGCAAGAAGGGGATCGCGCGGTCGGACAGCCCGTCCAAGCTCGCCCGGGCGTTGCGGGACACCGGTGCCTCGGCGGAGGTGGAGCCGCCGCGACGGGCGTCGGACGAGGTGGTGCCCGGGTCTCCGGGCGCGTACGTGCAGGCGTACGCGCGCGAACAGGTCGGCATCCTGGTGGCGCTGGACCCGGCGGTCCGCCGGGACCTGCCCGACGGGGTGCACAAGATGCGTGTCACGTGCCGGCGCCTGCGCGGCTGCCTGCGCTCCTACCGGTCGGTTCTCGACCGGCGGGTCACCGATCCCCTTCGCGCCGAGCTCAAGTGGCTGGCGGGTGAACTGGGGGCCGAGCGGGACCAGGAGGTGCTGCGCGAACGACTCCGCGGTGCGGTCGCCGAGCTGCCCGACGACCTGGTGCTCGGCCCGGTCACCGCACGGCTGCGGGTGTGGGACGTGTCCCGCGGCGACGAGAGCCGGACGCGCACGCGGGAGGCCCTGGCCTCGGCCCGCTATCTGCGTCTCCTGGACGCGCTGGACAGGCTGGTCCGGCGGCCGCCGCTGCGCGCCAAGGCAGCGGGCAAACCGGCCCCGGTCATGGCCAAGGCGGTCCTCAAGGAGTACGACCGCCTCGCCGGACGCATGGACCACGCGCTGGAGCAGCCGCCCGGGCAGACCCGGGACGCGGCTTTGCACCAGGCGCGCAAGGCGGCCAAGAAGGTGCGTTACGCGGCCGAGGTGGCGCGCCCGGCACTCGGCAAGCCCGTCGCCCGCCTCGGCAAGCGTGCCAAGGCGGTGCAGAAGCTGCTCGGCGAGCACCAGGACGCCGTCGTCGCCCAGGACACGCTGCGGGCACTGGCGGTGGCGGCCCACGGCGCGGGGGAGACGGCGTTCACGTGGGGCCTGCTCCACGGTCAGGAACGGGCGGGAGCCCGCGCACGGCAGGAGGAACTCCCGTCGGTGTGGCGGGCGGCGTCGGACCCCGCGCTCCGGGCGGCCCTGAACCACTGAGCCGCACGCGCGGCCCGCGTCGGTGCGCGCCACCCGGGGCTTCCGGGTGGACGGCCGGGGTCAGTCCGCCCGGTCCGGGTGGGTCCCCGGCCCGTCGCCGTGTCCGGCCAGCGGTGTCGGCGAGAGGTCGACGGGTTCCTCACCGGCTTCGAGCAGGGTGTCGGCGGCGCCCACGATCAGCGGGTCGGGACTGCCCACGGCCTTGTCGTCCTTCGCCGGATAGTCGCAGCGGTCCAGCAGGCTGCGCATGGCCTCCAGCCGGCCCCGGCGCTTGTCGTTGTTCTTGACCACCGTCCAGGGTGCGTGGGGCGTGTCGGTGGCCCGAAACATGTCGACCTTGGCCGCGGTGTAGTCGTCCCAGCGGTCCAGTGAGGAGAGGTCCGTCGGCGAGAGTTTCCAGCGGCGGACCGGGTCGACCTGGCGGATCGCGAAACGGGTCCGCTGCTCGGCCCGGGAAACGGAGAACCAGAACTTCACCAGCAGGACGCCGTCGTCGGTGAGCAGCCGTTCGAACAGCGGCGCCTGCTGGAGGAACTGCCGGTACTGGGGCTCGGTGCAGAAGCCCATCACGCGCTCGACGCCCGCCCGGTTGTACCAGGAGCGGTCGAAGAAGACGATCTCGCCGCGGGCGGGCAGGTGGGCGACGTAGCGCTGGAAGTACCACTGCCCCGCCTCCCTCTCGGTCGGCTTGTCCAGTGCGACCACACGGGCGCCGCGGGGGTTCAGGCGCTCGGTGAAGCGCTGGATGGTGCCGCCCTTGCCGGCCGCGTCGCGGCCCTCGCAGAGGACGACGATCCGCTGACCGGTCTCCTTGGCCCAGCGCTGCATCTTGAGCAGCTCGATCTGCAGGACCCGCTTCTGCCGCTCGTAGTCGGACCTGCGGACCCTGCGGTCGTACGGATGGTTCTCCCGCCAGGTGTCGATGGGGCTCCCCTCCGCGTTGAGCAGGATCGGCTTCTCCGGCCTGCGCTCGTCGATCCGCAGGCCTTCGAGGAGATCCTCCTCGGGTGCGTCGGCACCGGCGTCGTCCGCCTTCGCCATCCCCGCCTCCTCACTCTCCGGCTTCACAGGGCCTCTCCCGTCTCTGTGCTCACGCCGCGCACGCCCGGCCCCGCACGGCGCGAACGGGCCCGCCCGAAGTCCGGGCGGCCGTGACCCGGTAGGTGGTCCTGGCCGGGTCGGTCAGCGGCTCGCCCAGTGTGATCCGGCCGGCGGCGTGCAGCTTGTCGCACTCGTCGGTGGGCAGGACCGCGTAGCAGCCGCCCCTGCCCGTGGCCGAGTCCAGCGGCCGCCAGTAGCTGTATCTGCGCCCTCCGCCCTCGCGCACGGTGACGAACACAGGGGTACGCGCGTCGGCCACTATCCGCAGGATGTCGGCTCCAGCGGGACTGAGCGGTGCGCATGGGCGGGGCCCGCGGTGACCGGTCGCGCGGGGTTCGGCGGTCTGCGCGTGGACGACGGTGAGCGGCATCGGCTGTGGCCTTTCCGGGACAGGGGACTCGAGACCGCCTACCCGCTACGGCCGGTGTTGATCTCGCTTGCCCGCATTCTGGTGCACGGCACTGACAATGCCGTTCCCACGCCGCCGGAACAGTCCAGGTCAGCCCTGGGGTACGCCCGCGCGCCGCAAGGGGTGGGGGTTGAGACGGGCGAAGCCCTCCTGACGTTCGTAGGGGAAGTAGGGGTAGGGAGCCGTCGTGGCGCTCGCGGCGTCGAGCCTGGCCACCTGCTCCTCGGTCAGCGCCCACCCGACGGCGCCCAGGTTCTGCCGTAGCTGCTCCTCGTTGCGGGCGCCGATGATGACCGAGGAGACGGTCGGGCGCCGCAGCAGCCAGTTGATCGCGATCTGGGGCACGGTCCGGCCCGTCTCCTCCGCGATGGCGTCCAGCGTGTCGACCACCCGGAACAGCAGCTCGTCCGCCACGGGCGGGCCGTAGTCGGCCGTGGCGTGCAGTCGGCTGTCGGCCGGGAGCGGCCGGCCGCGGCGGATCCGGCCGGTGAGGCGCCCCCACCCCAGTGGGCTCCATACGACGGCTCCGACACCCTGATCGAGGGCCAGCGGCATGAGTTCCCACTCGTAGTCCCGGCCGACGAGGGAGTAGTAGACCTGGTGCGCCGCGTAGCGCTGGTGCCCACGGGCGTCCGCGTCGGCCAGCGACTTCATCAGCTGCCATCCGCTGAAGTTGGAAACCCCGGTGTAGCGGAGCTTTCCGGCGCGTACGAGGTCGTCGAGCGTGGAGAGCACCTCCTGCACGGGGGTTCCGGCGTCGAAGGCGTGCAGCTGGAAGAGGTCGATGTAGTCCGTGCCCAGCCGACGCAGGGCCTGGTCGACCGCCGTGATCAGACGCGCCCGCGAGGTCCCCGCGTCCGCCGGCCCGTCACCCATCGGCAGCCCGGCCTTGGTGGAGATGATCACCTGGTCGCGCCGCCCCTTCACGGCGGCGCCGAGCACCTCTTCCGAAGCGCCGCCGGAGTAGACGTCGGCGGTGTCGAACATGGTCACCCCCGCCTCCAGGCAGATGTCGACCAGACGGCGCGCCTCCGCCTCGTCCGTGCTGCCCCAGGCGCCGAAGAGTTCCCCCCGCCCGCCGAAGGTGCCCGCGCCGAAGCTCAGTGCCGGGACCATGAGCCCGGACGCGCCCAGTCTCCTGAATTCCACCATCGCATCCCTTCGTCCGGCCGTCCGTCGCGCCGTGGTGATGTACGACGCGCAGGACCCGCCACCCATTAACGGGACATGTGTTCCGTTAAGATGTCCATAGGCTAACAGGAACCCAGTTACTAATGGAACCGGAGTACCGTTATGACGTCCGAAGGTGTGGGAGCCGGCACCGTCCGCCCGGGCGGACGCACCGCCCGCGTACGGTCCGCCGTACTCCGGGCCGCCGGCGACGCCCTGGCCGAGCACGGCCTGGCCGGCCTCGATCTCGCGGACGTGGCCCGCCGCGCCGAGGTCGGGAAGACCACGGTCTACCGGCGCTGGGGAACCCCGGCCAACCTGGTCGCCGACCTGCTGACGGACATGGCCGAACAGTCGCTCCCCCGCACCGAGACCGGCACACTCCTCGGCGACCTGCGCGCGAACGCCCGGCTCGTGCGGCGCACGCTGACGGACCCGCGCCAGGGCGCGCTCTTCAGGGCGATGATCGCCGCCGCGACCTGCGACGAGCAGGCGGCCGCCGCCCTCCACCGGTTCTACGACGTCCGCGTCGCGGAGTGGGAGCCCTGCGCTCGCCAGGCCGTCGAACGCGGCGAGCTGCCCGAGGGAACCGACACGCGCGAGGTGATCCGCGCCGTCTCCGCCCCCCTCTACTACCGCCTGCTGACCACCGACGAGCCGCTGGACGAGGCGGCGGCGGACCGCGCCGCGGAAGCCGCGGCCGCGGCGGCGCGAGCGGGAGTCTTCCGGTCCCCGTGACCGGCGGGCACCCGGAATCCGCCATTGCCACCGGGACACAGGACCGGTGGTCCGGCATCGGCGCATCCGAGGACCGCCCGCGCGGCCCCTCTCGATGTCGTGCACGAACGCCGACCACCACCGGTTATGACGAGGCCGTCACAGACCCTTCACCGAACGCACACTTCCGGCCGAGCCCCGTTCTCCGTGTTCCCGGCGGTACAGACGATGCGCCGGTGCCGTGCCTAATCTCCCGGGCCATGCGATCCACACGAACGAGACGCTTCGGTCTCGCCACGATCATCGCCCTCGCCCTCGCCCTGTTCGGCCTGGCGCCCTCCGCGAGCGCCGCCGACCCCGCCCCGGCCGAGCTGACGTTCACCACCGACGCGGCGACCACCCAGCCGGGCGGCACGGTGAACCTGTCGATGACGATCAAGAACAACAAGACGTACGACATCTGGTTCGTCTACCAGACGATCGACCCGACCTGGCTGACCACCCAGCGGCCCGATCTCAAGTACAGCTTCACCGGATGCAGTCTGGCGTCGGAGGCCGGCGCCGTCCCGTGCACCGGGACCGGACCGGCCAACCTCGGCGCCAACTACGGCGCCACCATCCCGCCCGGCCAGAGCCGCACCGTCACCCTGACCCTCCAGGTCGCCGCCGACTCCGGCTGCAACGGCAACATCGGTTTCTACTCGTACTACTACGCGGAGTTCAGCGACAGCGCGAGCGTCAACGGCGGCCCGGTCCACACGCCGGAGACCCGCGTCCTGTGCGCCTGACCGCACGTCCCCGCACGCACTGAGCGCCGACGGCGGCCGGCCCGCGACGGACCGGCCGCCGTCGGCGCGAGCAACATCACGGCTGACCTGATCTCGCTCCACACCCGGTCGGCGCACTGGTCGAGACCATTGACGCCCACACTCCACGGAGGCCGGGATTCCGCGCCCGTCACTTCGCGGCTCGCAGCAGCACACGGGCCTGCCGGGGTGGTCCGACACGCGGAGCCAGGCGTTCGCCGCCCAGTCACGCCGTGCCCGTGCCGGGTAAATGGACCCATACGCTTTTCCGTCAAGTTCCGCAGCAGGCACACAAAAACTCCACACGCGCCTCACTATGTGACGCGACGGAAACGTCGACGACCGGCGTCTCAGAGGGGCGACGGCGTGGTCACGGGGTGGGCGTGCTCCGGCAGGAGCGTGCCCCACCCCTGCCCGGGGGAGGGAATCTCACCGCATGAAGCGGACCATTCGCACTACGGCGCTCGCAGTGGGCGCGCTGATCGCGTCGCTCGGCCTACCGGCCGGCCCGGTCCACGCCGACACCCCGGCCCCGCGCATCGACCTGCGCGTGCTGGTCGTGAGCGACGGAGGACCGGCCACCGACGCGATCGCCGCCGAACTGGAGACCGCGGGCACGCCGTACGCGGAGGTCGACCTCCGGGACGCCGGCCGGCCCGTGATCGACGCCGGCTTCCTGGCGGACACCGTGGACGGACGACCGCGGGCCAGATTCCAGGCCGTCGTGCTCCCCAACGACAACCCCTTCCCGGCGGACTCCGCCGAGATGGCGGCGCTCGCGTCCTACGAGCGGACCTACGCGATCCCGCAGGTCGACGCCTACACCTACGCGCGCCCCGAGGTCGGGCTCCAGTACGCCGTCGGCACGGGGTACGCCGGCAGCGTCGACGGCGTCCGCGCGGAGGTGACGCGGGCCGGGCTGGCCGGCCCCTTCGGGTACCTGGACGGTGCCGTCCCCTTCGAGGACAACTCCCCCACCGTGGGCGAGTCCTACGCCTACCTCTCGACACCCGCACCGGGCGCCGACTTCGTGCCGTACGTCCAGGCGGCGATACCCGGGCGGGCGACCAAGGGCTCACTGGTGGGCGAGTACCGGCACGACGGGCGGCGCGAACTCGTCGTCACGTTCGTCTACAACCAGCATCAGCAGCAGTTCCGGCTGCTCGCCCGGGGCATCGTGGAGTGGATGACCGGCGGGGTCCACCTCGGCGCCGACCGCAACTACTTCGCCGTGCACGTCGACGACGTCTTCGCGGCCGACGACCGCTGGGACACCGAACTCAACTGCACGCCCGGCGACGTGGACTGCCCGCCGGGCGAGGGCACGCCGAACCCCATCCGCATGGTCCCGGCCGACGTCGACCACGCCACCGCCTGGCAGGACAGCCGTGACTTCACGCTCGACCTGGCCTACAACGGCTCCGGCAGCGTCGACCACCGCCAGGACAACGGCGGCGCCGACCCGCTCGCGGACAAGCTGATCGCCGACCGGGACCGGTTCCGCTGGATCAACCACACGTACACGCACGCCTTCCTGGGCTGCCGGCAGGACGTCGGCGTCGTCCCGTGGAAGTGCGCGACCAACCCTGACGGCAGCACCCGGTGGGTGAGCCGGAACGAGATCGCCGACGAGATCGCCACCAACCGCGTGTGGGGCGAGGAGGCCGGACTCCCTCTGGAGGGCGACGAGTTGGTGACCGGCGAGCACTCGGGTCTGAAGGTGACCCCGCAGCAGCCCGAGGACAATCCGAACCTGGGGCCGGCCCTCGCGGACAACGGCATCGCCTGGCTCGCCTCGGACAACTCCCGCGACCCCGTCCAGCGGCGGGTCGGCAGCGCCACGACCGTCTCCCGCCATCCGATGAACGTCTTCTACAACGCCGGACGGGCGGCCGAGCAGGTCGACGAGTACAACTGGATCTACACCAGCCGCGCCCAGGGCGGCAGCGGCATCTGCGAGGACAACCCCGCCACCTCCACCTGCCTGGCCGCCCCGCTGGACACCGCCACGGGCTACGCCGGCCACATCGTGCCGCTGGAGACGCGCATCGCGCTCGGGCACGTCCTGTCCAACGACCCCAAGCCGCACTTCATCCACCAGTCGAACCTCGCCGAGGACCGCATCGCGTACCCCGTTCTCGACGGCGTGCTGGAGGGCTACGACGCCCTGTTCGCCGACAGCACCCCCGTGGTGAACCTCCGCATGGAGGACATCGGCGTCGAGATGCGGCGCCGCGCCGCCTGGCGGAGCGCGGTCGACGCCGGGCAGGTCACCGGTCACCGCATCGGTGACACCGTCACCGTCCAGGCACCGGACGGCGTGGCCGTGACGGCGACGATGCCCACGGGCACCCTGCACGGGGGCACGGGCTTCGGGGACGCCTACGCCGGCGCGCTGTCCGGCTGGACCCCGACAGTCGACGGGCCGCTCTCCCTCACCCTGCCGTCGTCGGCCACCGCGCCCTCCGCCGCCGCCGGACCCGGCGACACGGCCGCCGCGACGCGCACCGCGCCCCGCACCCGCGTACCGGCCGGCGTGACCGAGCCGGTGCCCTACGGCGCGGAGCGCTGAGCGCCGCACCACCACCGCAGGTCCGGTCAGCCCGCACCATCAGCCCACACCTCGGCCGTGGAGCACCTCCATGCACGTTTCCCACGGCGCGCGACGCTCCGGCGCGTCGCGCGTCACCCTGCTCACCGAAGGCACCTACCCGCACAGTCACGGCGGCGTGAGCGTCTGGTGCGACCAACTCGTCACCGGCATGCCCGACCTCGACTTCGACGTCATCGCCGTGACCGGCACCGGGCGCGAACCACTGGCCTGGGACATCCCCGGGCACGTCTGCCGGGTCGTCTCCGTCCCCATGTGGGGGCCCGCACCGCAAGGGCGTCCGCCTCGCGGGCGGCAGCGCAACCAGCTCGCCGACGCCTACGAGCGGTTCGTGACCGCGTTGCTCGACCCGCGCGCCGAGGACGGGTTCGGCCCCGCCCTGTACCGGCTCGCGCGGGCCGCCGCGGACGGCCGCCTCGGTCCGTTCCTGCGCGGGGACCGGGCGATCGGCATCCTGACCGCGGTCTGGAACCGACCCGGACTGGCCGTGCGCGAGGCCCGGCCCACCCTGCACGACGCGGTGACCGCGACCTCGCTGCTGGAACACGCCCTGCGTCCGCTGGCCGCGCCGTACCCGGAAGGCGGCGTGGCGCACGCGGTCAGCGGCGGTGTCGCGGTCCTGCCCGGACTGGCCGGACTGGACCGGCACGGCGTGCCGCTGCTGCTGACGGAACACGGCGTCTACCTGCGCGAGCGCTACCTCGGCTACCGCACCGCCCCTTACCGGTGGCCGGTGAAGGCACTCCTGTTGGGCTTCTTCCGGCTGCTGGCCGAGGAGACCTACCGCCGGGCCGCCCTGATCACCCCGGGCAACCGCTACAACCGGCTGTGGGA
This sequence comes from Streptomyces sp. NPDC058812, assembly GCF_042744565.1. Lineage (NCBI taxonomy): Bacteria > Bacillati > Actinomycetota > Actinomycetes > Kitasatosporales > Streptomycetaceae > Streptomyces > Streptomyces sp. NPDC058812. The sequence continues at coordinate 143,800 of NZ_JBHYOB010000005.1, read as the reverse complement.
GGAGCAGGGCGGTGCGGCCCCGAAGTCCATACGCACGGTCTACAACGGCGTGGACCCGGCAGCGTTCCCGCCCGCCGGTCCCGAGCCCGCGGAACCCGTACTCAGCTGGGCCGGACGGGTCGATCCGATCAAGGACCTGGAGACCCTGATCCGCGCCTTCGCCCTCGTACGGGCCGAACTGCCCGCCGCCCGGCTGCGGTTGTTCGGCGGCACACCGCGCGGCGGCGAGGTCTACCGGGAGCGCTGCGAGGCGCTGGCGGCGGAACTCGGGCACGGTGACGCGGTCACCTTCGAGGGCCGGGTCGAGGACATCAAGGACGCGTACGCCGCCGGGAACGTCGTGATGCTCTCCAGCATCAGCGAGGGGTTCCCCTTCACCCTGATCGAGGCCATGTCGTGCGGCCGGGCGACCGTCTCCACGGACGTGGGCGGCGTGCGGGAGGCCGTCGGCGACACCGGTCTCGTGGTGCCGCCCCGCGATCCGGCCGCCATGGCCGCCGCGGCACTGGAGCTGCTGGCCGACGCCGCGCGCCGCCGGGCGATGGGCGAGGCGGCCCGGCTCAGGGTGATCGAGCAGTTCACACTCCGTCAGACCATCGACACCTTCCGGTCCATCTACCTGGAGCTCTCCGGGTCCGGCGGTACGGCCGCCCGCGCCGCGGCCGCGGAAGAGGACGCGTTCGCGACGGCGGGCGCCACGCCGGTGAGGAGTGCGACCGGATGAGCGGACCCATGGCCCTGGAACCGGGTGGCGCGGAGCAGGACACGCTGGCGCTGCGCCTCGCCGACGACCGCACGCTCGCCCTGCGCACGGCCGACCGGCACACGCTCGCCCTGGTGCGCCCCGGGCACGGCGCCCGGCACGACGCGGTCGACGAACTGGCCGCCGAACTGGCCCACCGCATCGCGCCCGCCGTCCATCCCTACGAGGTGGCCGCACTGCTGGAGTCCGAGGGGCTGACCGGCGAGGTGATCCGGGAACGGTACGGGCACCGTGACCTGTTCTCCCTCGCCACGGCGCTGTACGAGCGCATACCGCGAACCTTCCCGGACCCGCCGCGCCCCGCCGACCCCTGGCGGCCCGACCACGTGCGGTGCGCGCTGCGGGGCGCGCTGTTCGCGCTTCCCGGTCTCGCCTACGCGCTCGCGGGCCGCCTGCTGCCCCAGGACGGCGCGGTGCGGGCCCTGGTGGTGGCGGGGCTCCTCTCCTGGGCCTGGAACCAGGCGCTGGGCCACCGGGCGTATCTCCGGCTGGCGACCGGGCGGTGGGAGGCGGGGCGCACTCTGCTCAAGGGGGCGCCGGTGGGCGCCGTCGCGGCGACCGCGGCCGGAGTGTCGGTCGCCGGGTCCGGCGCGGCGGCGTTGGCGGTGACGGCCCAGTCCGGATACCTCGCGGCGGCCGGTGTGCTGCTCGTACTGGGCCGGGAGCGGCTGCTGCTGGCCGCGCTCACGCCGGTGATCGCCGGCGCGGCGGCGTTGCCGTGGTGGGAGCCAGGGACCGTTCTGCGGGCGGGGCTGCCGCTGCTGTCGCTCCTGGGGGCGGCCGCCGCGGCCGGCTGGGCGCTGCGCGGCACCCGGGCGACCGCGCCGGTACCGGACACCGCCCGCCCGGACCTGCTGCGCTCGCTGCCGTACGGCCTGTTCGGGCTGGCCGCCGGGGCGTTGGTGTTCCTGGCGGGCCGCGATCATCCGTGGGCGGTGATCGTGCTGACCCTGAGCATGGGTCCGGCGGAGTGGCTGCTGTACCGCTACCGCGGGCTGTCGGTGGCGGCGTTGCGGGCCACCGGCACCCCGGCGGGTTTCCGGCTGCGCTCGGCCGCCGTGCTCGCGGGCTGCCTGCTGGTGTACCTCGGTCCGCTGGTGCCCGCGGCACTGCTCGCCGACGCCGAACCCGTCACGCTGCTGCTGCTCGCGGCGGCCCTGTGGACCTCCCTGCTGCTCCAGGCCTTCGGCGTGGCCTGGCCCCCGGCCGCCCTGTGTCTCGCGGCGGCCGCCGGCGCCGGCTCGGTCGCCCTGGCCGGGCTGCCACCGGGCTCGGCAACCGCCCTGCCGCTGTGCTGCGGCGCCGCCGCGCTCTGTCTCACGGTGTGCGTACTGCGGCTGCTGGGCCGGCCGGCGGCCCATGCGTGAGGCCGGCGGGACCGCCGTACGACTGCCGGGCCCGCACCTGCCCGCACCTCGCCACCCACCGATTCACCGACCGGAAGGACCTCGCGTGACCGCCACACCGCTCGCCGCCGTCACCGGAGCCGAGGGATTCATCGGCTCCCACCTCACCGAGGCGCTCGTCGCCTCCGGGCACCGGGTGAGGGCCATGGCGCAGTACAACTCCTTCTCCTCCTACGGCTGGCTGGAGACCCTCTCCCCCGAGGTCCTCGATCAGGTCGAGATCGTTCTCGGCGACGTCCGGGACCCCGGTTCGGTCCGGCACCTCGTCGAGGGCGCCGACCGCGTCTACCACCTGGCCGCCCTCATCGCCATCCCGTACTCCTACCGGGCACCGCACAGCTACGTGGACACCAATGTCACCGGCACGCTGAACGTGCTGGAGGCGGTCCGTGCCCAGGGCACGCCCCGGCTGGTGCACACCTCCACCAGTGAGACGTACGGCACCGCGCGGACCGTGCCGATCACCGAGGACCATCCCATCAACACCCAGTCTCCGTACGCCGCCTCCAAGGCGGGCGGGGACCGGCTGGCGGACAGCTACCACGCCAGTTTCGACACGCCGGTGGTGACGCTGCGGCCCTTCAACACCTACGGTCCCCGGCAGTCCATGCGGGCGGTGATCCCCACCGTCATCGGCCAGGTCGCGGCCGGCGAACGCACCATCACCCTCGGCGACCTGCGTCCGACCCGGGACTTCACCTTCGTCAAGGACACCGCGCAGGCGTTCCTGGCGGTCGGCACCGCGCCCGCCGAGCGGGTCGTGGGCCGTACCTTCAACGCCGGAACCGGCGGCGAGATCTCCGTCGGCGACCTGGTGGCGCTCATCGGGAAGGTGATGGACACCGCCCTGGACGTACGGGAGGACGCACAGCGCCTGCGGCCGGCGAACTCCGAGGTGATGCGGCTGGTGGCCGACGCGGGCCGGCTGCGGGAGGCGACCGGCTGGAGCCCTGGCCACGACCTGGAGCAGGGCCTCGCCCACACGGTGGAGTTCTTCCGCGACCCGGCCAACCTCGCCCGCTACAAGACCGGCATCTACAACATCTGACCACGCCCGGCACGTGAACCGAGGGGGGAACCTCATGCACGCAGTGATCCTGGCCGGAGGCAAGGGCGTCCGGCTGCGGCCCTACACGACCGCCCTGCCCAAGCCGCTCGTGCCCATCGGCGACCAGCACGCCATCCTGGAGATCGTCCTGCGCCAGCTCGCCGCGGCCGGGTTCACCGGCTGCACGATCGCCATAGGCCACCTCGGCGAGATCATCCGCGCCTACGTCGGCGACGGATCGCAGTGGGGCCTGACCGTCGACTACGCCACCGAGGAGAGCCCCCTGGGGACCATGGGGCCGCTGCTCACCATGCGTGAGCGGCTGCCGGAGCACTTCCTGGTCATGAACGGCGACATCCTCACCGACCTCGACTACGCCGACGTCCTGCGCCGGCACAGCACTTCCGGCGCCCCGCTGACCATCGCCACGTACGCCAGGAAGGTGCACATCGACTTCGGTGTCCTGACCACCGACGCGAGCAGGGTCGTCGCCTTCACCGAGAAACCCAGCATGGACTACCGCGTCTCCATGGGCGTGTACGGCCTGACCCGCGCGACACTCGACGGCTACACGGCCGGACTGCCCCTGGGCTTCGACGAGTTGGTGCTCGACCTGCTGCGCGCCGACGACCCGCCGCACGCCTACGACTTCGACGGCTACTGGCTCGACATCGGCCGCCCCGACGACTACGACCGGGCCAACGCCGAGTTCACCAGCCGCAAGTCCCTGCTGCTCAAGGGAGCCTGAGCACCGCATGCGCATTCTCGTCCTGGGTTCCACCGGTTATCTGGGCGCCCACGTCGCCGAGCGGCTGCGCGCCCTGCCCGGGGCACGGGTCCTCGTCGGCGGCCGTTCCGCGGCCGCCGACGTGCCCGTCGACCTCGCCACCGACTCCGTCGACCGGATGGCCGAAGCTCTGGCGCCGGCGGCCGTCGACACCGTCGTCAACTGCGCGGGCGCGACCGGCGGTGATCCGGTGACGCTCGCCGAACTCAACGCCCGCGGTCCCGCCGTTCTCTGCGCGGCGCTGCGCCGGGCCCGCCCCGCGGCCCGTCTGGTCCACCTGGGTTCGGCCGCCGAGTACGGACCGGGGGCCGAGCGGGTCAGGGTGCCGGAGTCGGCGGCCACCCGGCCCCTCACCGCCTACGGCGCCACCAAGCTGGCCGGCACCGTCACCGTCGCCACCTCCGACCTGGACGCGGTGGTCCTGCGGGTCGGCAACCCGGTGGGGCCCGGCGCGCCGCCCTCCGGCCTGCCCGGCAGGGTCGGCGGTCTGCTGCGTACGGCGGGCACGGACCCGGACGCGGTGCTCCGGCTGGGCGACCTGTCGGCGTACCGGGACTTCGTGGACGTCCGGGACGTCGCGCGGGCGGTCGAGCGGGCGGTCACCGCGACCGGGCCGTTGCCGCGCGTGCTCAACATCGGCGGCGGCGACGCCGTCCCGGTGCGCCGGCTGGTACGGACGCTCGCGGACACCGCGGGCTTCCGCGGCCGGATCGAGGAACACGGCGCCGGTTCCGCCCGTTCGGACCAGGTTTCCTGGCAGTGCTCCGACATCACCGCCGCCCGGGCCGCGCTCGGCTGGCGGCCCTCGTACTCGCTCGACGAGTCACTGGCCGCGCTCTGGTCGGCCGGCGCCCGTCCACCGTCCCTCGTCCCGGAAGGCGACCGCCCCTCGTGAGCCTGCTGATCCCGCTGTACGTCCATCCGGCCGAGGACCCGGGCTCCTGGCACCGGCTCATCACGGCGGCCGACCGCACGTACGGGGTCGTCATCAACCCCGCGAACGGTCCGGGCCGTGCGCCCGACCCCGCCTTCGCCGCGGCGGCCGGCGCGCTGCGGGCGGCGGGCGCCCGTCTGCTGGGCTACGTCGACACGGACTACGGCACGCGTCCGGCGGCCTACGTCGCCGAGGACGCCCGTCGGCACCGGGAGTGGTACGCGGCGGACGGGTGCTTCCTCGACCGGGTGAGTTCGGCCGCGACCGAACTGCCCGCCTACCGGGCGCTGGTGCGTGGTCTGCGCCGGCAGGGCTCGACCCCGCTCGTGCTGAACCCGGGGGTCCACCCGGCACCGGGTTACGCGCGTCTCGCCGATCTCGTCGTCACCTTCGAGGGGTCCTGGTCGGCCTATGTGACCGCGTTCAGCCGACCGGACTGGACGCGACGGCACCCGCCCGAGCGCTTCTGCCACCTGGTGTACGGGGTGCCCGAGGCGCTCGCCCCGCTCGCCGTACGGACCGCCCGCGAACGCGGCGCCGCGGTGTCCGGGCCCGTCACGGGAGAGCCGCCCAACCCGTGGGCCCGCCTGACCCCCGTACTGACCGGAGCGGAGCGATGAGGAGGAGGGCACGGGTGTTCGCCGCGTTGCCGGCGGCGCTGATCCTCGCGGTGGTGGCCGGGTGTTCGGGTGCGGGCGGCACACCGCCGCCGGACCCGTCCGGCACCGCCGTGTGGCAGCCCCGGCCCGGGCTGGCCTGGCAGTGGCAGCTCGACGGGAAGGTCGACCCGTCGGTCGACGTGCCGGTCTACGACATCGACGGCTTCGAGAACGACGCGGCCGACGTGGACCGGCTGCACCGCGCCGGCCGCAAGGTGATCTGCTACGTCAACGTGGGTGCCTGGGAGGACTTCCGGCCCGACCGGGACGCCTTTCCCCGTGCGGTGCTGGGCGAGCCCAACGGCTGGCGGGGGGAACGCTGGCTCGACATCCGCCGGATCTCCGTCCTTCGGCCGATCATGGAGCGGCGGTTCGACATGTGCCGGGACAAGGGGTTCGACGCGGTGGAACCCGACCTGGTGGAGGGATACGCGGACGAGACGGGCTTCCCGCTCACCGCCCGGGACCAGCTGGCGTACAACCGCGTGATCGCCGAGATCGCCCACGAACGCGGCCTGGCGGTGGGCCTCAAGAACGACCTGCCGCAGATCCCGCAGCTGGTGGACGACTTCGACTTCGCGGTCAACGAGCAGTGCGCCGAGTACGGCGAGTGCGCGCGGCTCAGGCCGTTCGTCGAGGCCGGCAAGGCGGTCTTCCACGTGGAGTACAGCGAGCCGACCCGCGGTTTCTGCCCCGAGTCACGCAGGCTCGGGCTGTCCTCGATGCTGAAGAGACCGGAGCTCGGGGTCTGGCGCGCTCCCTGCTGACCGCGGCATGCGGCAGGATGGGCCCATGAGCGTAGTCAAGATCAACGTACTGACCGTCCCCGCCGAGCAGCGCGAGACGCTGGAGAAGCGCTTCGCCTCGCGGGCCCATGCCGTGGAGAGTTCCGACGGGTTCGAGTGGTTCGAACTCCTGCGGCCCGTGGAGGGCACCGACGACTACCTCGTCTACACGCGCTGGCGCGACGAGGAGTCCTTCCAGGCGTGGATGGAGGGGCCCATGAAGGCCGCGCACCAGGGCGGTGGCGGTGCGGAGGGTGCGGAGCGCCCCAAGCCCGCGGCGAGCGGGTCCACGGTGTGGTCCTTCGAGGTGGTGCAGCAGGCGGCTCCCAAGGAGGCGTGACATCGGTGGCGGCCACGGTCCGGCGTCGGGCCGTGGCCGCCGCCCGCCTCAGCCGAGCTGGACGAGGAGGTCTCCCCCCTCGACCTGCTGGATGCGGTTGATGGCGAGCCTGTTCACCGTGCCGGACTTCGGTGCGGTGATCGTGGCCTCCATCTTCATCGCCTCGATGGTGGCCACCGTGGCACCGGCCTCGACCTCGTCGCCCTCGGCGACGGCGAGGGTCACCACGCCCGCGAAGGGCGCCGCGACATGGCCGGGGTCCGACCGGTCGGCCTTCTCCGTGACGGGGACGTCGGAGGCCGCCGAGCGGTCGCGGACCTGGATCGGGCGGAGCTGGCCGTTCAGGGAGGACATCACGGTGCGCATGCCGCGTTCGTCGGCGTCGCCGACCGCCTGGAGTTCGATGAGCAGACGGACCCCGGGGTCGAGGTCGACCGTGTACTCCTTGCCGGGGCGCAACCCGTAGAAGAAGTCCTTGCTGTCCAGGACGCTGGTGTCGCCGAACGACGCGCGGTGGGAGTCGAACTCGCGGGCCGGCCCGGGGAACAGCAGCCGGTTGAGGGTGGCCCGGCGGTCCTTGGCCAACCCGGTGCGCTCGTCCCCGCTCAGCTCCGCCACCGGCCTGGCCTCGGCGCGGCCCCGCAGCGCCTTGCTGCGGAACGGCTCGGGCCAGCCGCCGGGCGGGGTGCCCAGCTCGCCTCGCAGGAAGCCGATGACGGAGTCGGGGATGTCGAACCGGTCGGGGTCCGCCTCGAAGTCCGCCGGGGAGACGCCGGCGCCCACCAGGTGCAGTGCCAGGTCGCCGACCACCTTGGAGGAGGGGGTGACCTTCACCAGGCGGCCCAGCATCCGGTCGGCGGCGGCGTACATCGCCTCGATGTCCTCGAAGCGGTCGCCGAGGCCGAGCGCGATGGCCTGGGTGCGCAGGTTGGAGAGCTGTCCGCCGGGGATCTCGTGGTGGTAGACGCGGCCGGTCGGTGCGGCCAGGCCCGCCTCGAAGGGGGCGTAGACCTTGCGGACGCTCTCCCAGTACGGCTCCAGGTCGCCGACCGCCTGGAGGTCGAGGCCGGTGGGCCGCTCGGTGTGGTCGGTCGCGGCGACGATCGCCGAGAGGGACGGCTGCGAGGTGGTGCCCGCCATGGACGCCACCGCCCCGTCGACGGCGTCGGCGCCGGCCTGGATCGCGGCGAGGTAGGTGGCGAGCTGACCGCCGGTGGTGTCGTGGGTGTGCAGGTGCACCGGCAGGTCGAACTCTCGGCGCAGCGCGGACACCAGGGTCGCCGCGGCCGGTGCCCGCAGCAGGCCGGCCATGTCCTTGACGGCCAGGACATGGGCGCCGGCGTTCACGATCTGCTCGGCGAGCCGCAGGTAGTAGTCGAGCGTGTAGAGCCGCTCGGAGGGGTCGGACAGGTCGGCGGTGTAGCACAGGGCCACCTCGGCGACGGAGGTGCCGGTCTGCCGGACGGCGTCGATGGCGGGCCGCATCTGGTCGACGTCGTTGAGGGCGTCGAAGATGCGGAAGACGTCGATGCCGGTGGCCGCGGCCTCCTGCACGAAGGCGTCGGTCACCTCGGTCGGGTACGGGGTGTAGCCCACGGTGTTGCGGCCGCGCAGCAGCATCTGGAGGCAGATGTTGGGCACGGCCTCGCGCAGGGCGGCCAGCCGCTCCCACGGGTCCTCGGCGAGGAAGCGCAGGGCGACGTCGTAGGTGGCGCCGCCCCAGCACTCCAGGGACAGCAACTGGGGCAGGGAGTGCGCGACCTGCGGGGCGACGGCGAGCATGTCCTTGGTGCGGACCCGGGTGGCGAGCAGCGACTGGTGGGCGTCGCGGAACGTGGTGTCGGTGACGCCGATGGTGCGCGAGTCGCGCAGCCGGCGGGCGAAGCCCTCGGGGCCCAGCTCGGCGAGCGTCTGCCGGGAGCCGGCCGGGGGTTCACCGGCGGCGAGCGGCGGCAGCTTGGTCAGCGGATCGACGAGTTCGGGCCGCTCGCCGTGCGGCTTGTTCACCGTGACGTCGGCGAGATAGGTCAGCAGCTTCGTGCCGCGGTCGGCGGAGTGGCGGGAGGTGAGCAGGTGCGGACGCTGCTCGATGAAGGACGTGGTGACCCGGCCGGCCTGGAAGTCGGGATCGTCCAGCACCGCCTGGAGGAAGGGGATGTTGGTGGCGACGCCGCGGATGCGGAACTCGGCCACGGCACGCCGGGCGCGGCCCACGGCGGTGGCGAAGTCCCGGCCCCGGCAGGAGAGTTTGACCAGCATCGAGTCGAAGTGGGCGCTGATCTCCGTACCGGCGTGGGTGGTGCCGCCGTCGAGACGGATGCCCGAGCCGCCGGGCGAGCGGTAGGCGCTGATCTGCCCGGTGTCCGGGCGGAAGCCGTTGGCCGGGTCCTCGGTGGTGATGCGGCACTGGAGGGCGGCGCCGCGCAGGGTGATGTTCTCCTGGGCGAGACCCAGGTCGGCCAGTGTCTCACCGGCGGCGATGCGCAGCTGGGACTGGACGAGGTCGACGTCGGTGACCTCTTCGGTCACGGTGTGCTCGACCTGGATGCGCGGGTTCATCTCGATGAAGACGTGGTTGCCGTCGCGGTCGACGAGGAACTCCACGGTGCCGGCGTTGCGGTAGCCGATCTGCCGGGCGAAGTTGACGGCGTCGGAGCAGATCCGCTCGCGCAGGGCCGGATCGAGGTTGGGCGCGGGGGCGAGTTCGATGACCTTCTGGTGGCGGCGCTGCACCGAGCAGTCCCGCTCGAAGAGGTGGACGACGTCGCCCTGGCCGTCGGCGAGGATCTGGACCTCGATGTGGCGGGGTTCGACGACGGCCTTCTCCAGGAACACCGTGGAGTCGCCGAAGGCGGAGGCCGCCTCCCGGGACGCGGCCTCGATGGCCTCGCGCAGCTGGGCGGGTTCCTCGACGCGGCGCATGCCGCGGCCGCCGCCGCCCGCGACCGCCTTGACGAACACGGGGAAGCCGACGTCGTCGGCGGCGCGGACGAGTTCGTCCACGTCGTTGGAGGGCGCGGAGGAGCCGAGGACGGGCACGCCGGCCTCGCGGGCGGCGGCGACGGCTCGGGCCTTGTTGCCGGTCAGTTCGAGGATCTGGGCGCTCGGTCCGACGAACGTGATGCCGGCCTCTTCGCACGCGCGGGCCAGTTCGGGGTTCTCGGACAGGAATCCGTAGCCCGGGTAGACGGCGTCGGCTCCCGCCCTGCGTGCCGCTCGGACGATCTCCTCCACGGAGAGATACGCGCGCACCGGATGTCCCGGCTCCCCGATCTCGTAGGCCTCGTCGGCCTTCAGTCGGTGCAGCGAGTTGCGGTCCTCGTGCGGGAAGACGGCGACGGTGCGCGCGCCGAGCTCGTAGCCCGCGCGGAACGCCCGGATCGCGATCTCACCGCGGTTGGCGACCAGCACCTTGCGGAACATTGTTGATCCCTTCAGCCTGCCGGGTGACGAGACCATGGTGTCGGCGCCGCCCTCGGTACGCCATGTGAGCCGGGCCACTCACTGGCCCGTACCCGACCGTGTGAGGTCGTGGTCGCGTCAGACGTCGGAGTCGATTCCCGTGACCACGGTGGGTCCGAGTGGCGCGCTGCTTCCGTCCAGGCCGGCCACGCGCAGGGCGGCGTCCGCGATCTCCCGGGCGCGGCCCTCCGCGTGGGCGGCGGTGTCCGCCTCGACGGTGAGGCGGATGGTGAAGGTGCCGTCCTCGTTGACCGAGAGGGCGTCGAGGTCCTCCTCGTCTCCCAGGTGGGTGCGGTGCGGATCCGCGGGGCGCAGGGCCCGGGCGAGCTCGTCCTTCGTGGCGTCCTGGACCGTGCCGGTGAACGTCCCCGGCACCGAGATGACATACGTCGTCATGTGCGCTCCTCCTTCGGATCCCCTCCGCATACCCCGATACGGCCGCGGGACCCGGACGGGAAGGCCGCTCGTCACCGCAGGGCCGCGGTGAGGCGGTGGCGTATGCGCTCCACGTTGACCGGTGTCCGGGAGGGGGCGGCGGTGGTGCAGTCCGGCAGGCCCGCCTTGGCCAGGGTGCTCAGCAGGGCCCGGGGGCCGCTGTCGAGGTAGGTGGTGAAGCCCGCGAGGCGCATCGCGCGCAGGGTGTGGTGGAAGGCCACGGGCTCGGTGAGGTGGGCGGCCGCCGCCGTGCGCAGCTGGGCCGGGGTGAGTGCGGGTCGGGCCTCGGTGGCGGTGTACACGGTGAGCGTGGGCGGCGCGACGGGCTGGGCCCGCAGGAGGCGGCGGAAGGCCCGGTGCACCTCGGCGAGCAGTGGGTGGTGGTAGGCGGTGCGGCTGGTCAGCCCGGTGGTGCGATGACCGAGTGCCCGGGCGGTTCGCCGAGCGGCGGCCAACTGGTCGTCGGGTCCGGCCAGGACGGTCTGGGCGGGGGCGTTGCGGGCGGCGATCCGTACCTGCGGCAGGCCACCGGTGCGCAGGAGGTCCGCTGCCTGGTCGGCGGTCATGTCGGTGGCCAGCAGGCCCGCGGCCGGCAGCACGGCGTCCCGCAGCAGCCGGTCGCGGACGTGCAGCAGCCGGACGCCCTGCTCCAGGGTGATGGCTCCGGCCACGGTGAGCGCCGCGAGGTCTCCCACGCTGTGTCCGAGGACCGCGTGGACGGGCGGGGTCGCGAGGTCGAGCAGGACGGTCGCGGAGGCGACCACCGCGGCGTAGGTGGCCAGGTCGAAGGCGAGTGGGTCGGCGAGCAGGAGTTGGTCGGGTGCGGGCGCCCCGACGCCCGTGAGGAGGCGGGCGACGGGTGTCCCGGTGCCGCCGAGTGCGGTGCTGTGGGCATCCACCCTCCGCAACGTCCCTGAGACGGACGGGACGTCGCGCAGGTGGCGCAGCGCGCCCGGGAGGTAGGCCCCCTGGCCGGGGCACATCAGCACGGTGCGCGGTGCGCCGCCGGCGGGGTCCGGGGCCGTGTGTCTCATGAGGCGTCGGCGAAGGTGAGCGCGACGTTGTGCCCGCCGAAACCCATGCTCGTGGTGACGGCCGCGAGGGGCCCGGAGGGCAGTGCCGCCGGGCTGCGGCCCACGACGTTCAGGTCGACCTCGGGGTCCACACGTTCGAGACTGCACGCGGGCGGTGCGGTTCTGTCCCGCAGGGCGAGCACGGTGAGGACGGCCTCGATGGCGCCGGCGGCCCCCAGCGTGTGCCCGAACGCGGCCTTGGTCGCGCTGACCGCCACGTCGCCCAGTACCCCGGCGAAGACCTTGTGCAGTGCCTGTGCCTCGCCGAGGTCGCCGAGCGGCGTCGAGGTGGCGTGGGCGTTGATGTGCTGGACCTGCTCCGGGAGGAGCCCGGCGTCGCGCAGCGCGGCGTCCACGGCGGCCGCGCAGCCCGTTCCGCCGGGCGCGGGCTGGGCCACGTGGTGGCTGTCGTTCGTAACACCCGCGCCGGTCAGCCGGCCGTGGACGCGGGCGCCGCGGGCGGCGGCGTGCTCGGCGCTCTCGACGACGAGCATGCCGGCGCCCTCGCCCATCACGAAGCCGTCCCGGTCGGCGTCGAAGGGCCTGGACGCCCCCTTGGGGTCGTCCAGGCGCCGGGAGAGAGCCTGCAACCGCGCGAACCCGGCCAGGGCGAGCGGGTGCAGCGCGGCCTCGGCGCCACCCGCGACCACGATGTCGGCGCGGCCTCCCCGGATCATGCCGAGTGCCTGGGTGAGGGCCTCGGCGCCCGCGGCGCAGGCGCTGACCGGGGCGTGGACCCCGGCCTTGGCGCCCACCATCAGCCCCACCTCGGCGGCCGGGTGGTTGGGCAGCATGACCGGGATGGTGCGCGGGCTCACCCGTCCCGCGCCCCGGGTCTCCAGGCGGCGGTTCTGCTCCAGGACGCTGGTGAGCCCGCCTAGTCCCACCCCGACGACCACGGCCACCCGTGAGCCGCCCGCGGCGAGTGACGACGCGTCCGGGAACCCGGCGTCGCGAACGGCCTCCCGCGCGGCGACGAGGGCGAACTGCGCCGAGCGGTCGCAGTGCGCCGCCTTGGCGGAGGACAGGACCGACTTGGGGTCGACCGCCGCCGGCGCCGCGAGATAGGTCTGCGCCGGGCCTTCCGGCGCCTCGAAGTCGACGCGTTCGACGCCGCACACGCCGTCCAGCAGGGCCCGCCAGGTGGACGGGACGTCGCCGCCCAGCGCGGTCGTCAGTCCCAGTCCGGTGATGACGGCGGCGCGCTCCTCGCGGGCCGGGTCGGCCGCGTGTCGTGGGCTCACGCGGAGCCGCCCACGGGGGCGGTGACGGCTTCGGCGAGGTGGGCGGCGATCTGCCGGACGGTCGTGAGCCGGTCCGCCTGCTCCTGCGCCACCTCGATCTGCCAGCGGTCCTCGATCGCGGCGACCAGCTCCAGCATGGCCAGCGAGTCGACGCCCAGGTCGTCCTTCAGGGACGAGTCCGGCTCGATTTCCTCCACGGCCAGATCCTCGACCGTCGCGGCCAGCAGCTCCCGCAGTTCGTCGAGCAGCTGTCGTTCGTCAGCGGTGGACGGCATGTCCGGTTCCTCCCTTTTCATGCGCGGCGCACTCGCGGTGGACGGGAGGGCCTGGCCTCCGGGAGTGCGCCGACGGTGTACCGGCGACCTGCCGGACACGCCGACAGACTGTCCGGTCGTCCGCCGCGGCAAGCGCCCCGTACGGGAGGACAGCGGGGCATCGGGGGCACTTGAGGGGCTCCTGTGGACGCCCGTGCCCTCTCTTCACGTTGAAGCGCCCCGCGGCGGGCTGAGGGTGGCGGGCGGCGGGCGCGTAACGCACCCGGCCCCGTCGAGGCGGCGGCGCATTTCCTCAGCGGACTTTGGCGGCTCTTTTAAGGCTTTCTGAAGATGACCTTCGAACGGCCGTTTCCACGCGGGGCGCGTCCTAGGCTCTCGAACACCCCCCACAGTCCCGGTGGGCGCGGTCGCGTCCACCGGGTACGGGGCTCCGTCAGCCGACAGACAAGCCGAGGTGTCCTGCGTATGGGTTCCCGCCGAGCCGCTCGCCCGTCCCGTACCCACGCCCGCCCGCGCGGCGGGCTCAGGACCCGCGGTACCGCGCTGGTGCTCGGCGCGGTCACCGTGACGGCGGGTGTGGGGATCACGCTGGCCGTCGCCGGAGGCGAGGACGGCTCAGCCGCGGACCGGGTCACCACGAACGCCGCCGGCGAGGCGCCGGGCGCCGAGGACGCGGCGGGCGGCGCGGCACCACTGGCGTCCGCGCCGGCGAGCCCGAGCGCCACGGCGAGCGGCTCGCCGAGCGGGAGCGCCAAGCCCGAGCCGAAGCCGAAGAAGACGGCGAGCCCGGCCGGCAGCCCGTCGAAGACGGCCGAGCCCGCGTCCAAGGCGGCACCCGTGAGGACGACGGCGAAGAGCGGCGGCGACCGGCCGGCGGGCGGCGGCGACACGGGGTCGGGCAGCACCCGGCCGGGTTCGGACTCGGGATCGGACTCCGGTTCCGGCGGGGGCGGCGGGGCCGAGGCGCAGGTGCTCGCGCTCGTGAACGAGGAGCGGGCGTCGGCGGGCTGCTCGCCGGTCACGGCGAACGACCGGCTGACCCGGGCCGCCGACGACTACAGCGACGTCATGGCGAGCAGCGGGGTGATGTCCCACACGGGCCCCGACGGCTCCACGATGCGGACCCGGGTCGAGGCCGCCGGTTACCAGTGGTCCACGCTGGGCGAGAACATAGCCCGGGGGCAGGCGGACGCCGCCTCGGTGATGGAGTCCTGGATGAACAGCCCCGGTCACCGCGCGAACATACTCAACTGCTCCTTCAAGGAGCTGGGCGTCGGCGTCCACTTCGGCGACGGCGGTCCCTGGTGGACGCAGAACTTCGGCGCCGGTCGCTGACGCCCGTCACCGCACCCCGCCTCCGGCGCCGCTCGCGCCGGCGAGTACGAACGACACCCGCACCCGCGCGCCGCCCAGTGGCCCGCGGGTGATCGTCAGTTCGCCGTCGGCCGCGCGGGCCGCCCGGGCCACGATGTCCAGGCCCAGGCCGGTAGAGCCGCCGACGCTGACGCCCCGGGTGAGCGCGGCCTCGGGGTCCGCCACGCCCGGGCCCGCGTCGTCGACCGTGAGGAACACGTGCCCGTCCGCCCGCTCCACGCGGACGGCGAAGCCGGTGCCCTGCGGGGTGTGCCGGAAGACGTTGCCGATCAGGGCGTCGACGACGGCCGCGAGGTCGTCCTCGGGGAAGGCGACCGGCGCCGGGCGCGGGGTCAGGGAGCGCTCGTACGGCCGGCCCTGCTGGGTGGCGAGGACCGACCAGAAGTCCAGGCGCATGGCGACCACCTCGGCGACGTCGCACGGCTTCGCCGGGCCCGCTCCCGCACCGTCGTGCTGCACCGCGGCCAGGGGCGTGCGCGCGGCCGCGATGATCGAGTCGAGCTCGCCCTCCAGCTGGCCGGCCGCTTCCGTGACCCGCCGGGCACTCGGGGTCGCGCCCATCCGGTCGGCCTCCAGGTAGAGGGCGGTCAGCGGGGTGCGCAGCCGGTGCGAGAGGTCGGCGACCAGTTCGCGTTCGACGGCGAGCAGGTCGACGACCCGGTCCGCCATGGTGTTGAACGCCACACCGGCTTCCTGGAGCTCGGGCGGGCCGTCCGGTTCGACCCGTACGTCCAGGTTGCCGGAGCCGAGGGCGAGCGAGGCGCGCTTGAGGCCGCGGGAGGAGCGCACGACGCGGGCGCCGAGCCGGTCGGCGACGAGCACCGAGCCGCCGACCAGGCCCAGCGCGAGCAGGGCCATGACTCCCCACGACGCGGCCACGCCCCTGGTGAGGTCCGCGGCGGGCACGTAGGCCTCCACGACCGCGACCCGGTCGCCCCGCAGGACGACGGGCTGGAGGTAGACCCAGCCGTCCGCGGTGTCGACGGCGAGCGTCTCACGCCCCCGCACGGCCCGGTCGAGCGCGTCCTCGGGCGCGTGCGGGGTCCCGACGAAACTGCCGTCGGGCAGCCGTACGACGAGCTGGTCGGAGGAGCCCAACTCGGCGACGGCCTGCTGCACGTCGGCGCGCCGGGTGGTGAGGGCGAGCACCGGGGAGAGGGCCGAGGCGCGCTGCTCGGCGGCGGTGGTGACCCGGTCCCGGGCCTGTTCGCGGACGAGGAGGGCGAGCGGGATGAGGAACGACAGCGCCACCATGGAGGTGACGGCCAGGGCGATCCCGGCGAGGGCACGTCTCATGGCGAGCTGACCAACTTGATGCCGATACCGCGCACGGTGTGGAGGTAGCGGGGCTTTCGCGCCTTCTCCCCCATTTTGCGGCGGAGTGCGGAGAGGTGGACGTCCACCGTCTGGTCCTCCACGTACGGCTGCTGCCACACCTCGGCGAGTATCCGCTGCCTGGATATGACCTGGTCGGCGTTGGCGGCCAGGTAGGCGAGCAGGTCGAACTCGCGGCGGGTGAGGGCCAGTTCCCGGCCGGCGAGGTGTGCGGTGCGCCCGGTGAGGTCGATGCGCAGGTCGGCGACCTGGACGACGGGCCGCCGCGCGGCGCGGACGTCGGCGGGGACGGAGCGGCGCAGCACGGCGGCGAGCCGGGCAGCGAGCTGCCCGCCGGAGAAGGGCTTGACCATGTAGTCGTCGGCCCCGGCGTTGAGCAGTCGGATGATCTCCGTGTCGTCGTCGCGGGCGGTGGCGACCAGCACCGGGACGCGGGAGATGCCCCGGATCATCCGCAGCACGTCCAGCCCGTCGAGGTCGGGCAGCCCGAGGTCGAGCACCACGATGTCCGGAGGGCTCTGGGTGATGTCGCGCAACGCCTCGAAACCCTGGTGTGCGGTCTTCACCGCGTAGCCGTGTCCGGTCAGGACCTCGATCAGCGCGGCCCGGATCACAGGGTCGTCCTCGACGACAAGTACGGAGGCCATGGGCAGGCACGTTAGCCGGTCCGTCACTATGGTGTCGTGTCCCGCCTTCTGCGCTACCTGATCATCTGGCTGTCGTGCACGGCAGCCAGTGTCACGGCTGTCATCATCACGATCCACTTCGTGGTGGGCTCGACGCGGCCGACCGCGCCGGTCGCGCAGTCGGCGCCGAAGGAGCACCCGGCGTCCCCCCGGCCCACACCGTCCAAGACCGCGAAGCCCTCCCCCAGCCCGTCGCCGACCAGCCGGAAGCCCAGCCCGACACCGTCCCGTACGAGTGAGAAGCCGCCCGAGCCGAGCCCGACGCCGACGCCGGCCGCCCGCACCACACCCCCGCCCTCTCCGACGGGCGGGGGCGACCCGGGCTGCGAGGAGGGCGGGGCCGGTGTGTACACGGTGCCGTCCGAGGGCGGCAAGGCGACCGTGCGGTTCGGCGGCAGCGGGGTGTGCCTGGTCTCTGCCGTACCGAACCAGGGCTTCACGGTGAGTACGGAACAGAGCGGGCCGCGGACGCTGACGGTGACCTTCTCGGCGAGCCGTCACCGGTCGGAGATCACCGCGACGACGCGGCCGCGGAGCCAGGCCGACGTCCGCGAGGTGTCGTGGTGACGCCCCCGGCGCGCACACCCCGGTACCGTCCGGCGGCGGACGGCCGCCGCCGGGCGGTGGGCCGTACGGTCACGTCGTGACGCAGGCGGTCCCGTTCAGGCTGAACCCGGTCGGGGCGGTGTTGGTGCTGCCCTTCCCGCCGGTGAACCCGAGGGTGACCGTGCCGCCGGCGGGGATGGTGGAGGTGTAGGAGGCGGGGGCGACGCTGACCGCGCCGGCGCTCTGGGTCGGGGTGCCTCCCCACATGTTCGTGATCGTCTGGCCGTCGGCGAATGCGAAGTCGAGCGTCCACGGGCTGATGGGCGCGGTGCCGGTGTTGCGGACGCTGATCTCGCCCTGGAAGCCGCCCGGCCACTCGCCCACGACGCGGTATCCGACGGAGCACGCGGTGCCGGGGGCGCTGCCGCCTTCCTCGGTGGTGACGTCCACGGTGGCGGAACGGGCCGAGCGGTTGCCCGCCGCGTCGCGGGCGTAGACGGCGAAGGTGTACGTGGTGTCGGCGGTGAGGCCCGCCACGGTGGCGGTGTTGGTGGTGGAGGCGGCGACCTCGGTCTCGGCACCGTCACCGACCCGGACGACGTCGTAGCCGGTGACGCCCACGTTGTCGGTGGCGGCGGTCCAGCCGAGGGTGACGGTGGTGTCCGTGGTGGCGGTGGCGGTCGGGGCGCCCGGCGTGGTCGGGGCCTGGGTGTCGTCCGGGTCGCCACCGTCGTAGACCGTGGCCTCTTTCGAGGTCCGGGCGATGCCGTTGGCGCCGTGGAAGATGCGCTCGCCCCAGGAGCTGAGCCGGCTGGGGTCGAAGTCGAGGGCGAGGTCGAGCACCGGGTCGGTGTTGCCGCTCCAGGACCAGGCCAGGTAGCCCAGGCTGAGTTGTTCCGCGGTGGCCATCATGGTGTCCTCGTCCGGGTCGCCCCACTGGTCGGCGGGACCGCCGAACTCGCCGATGAGGATGGGCAGTCCGGCGTCGACGAAGGCGTTCAGGTAGTCGGTGATCTCCTCGGCGGTGTCGTAGACGCTGTACATGTGGATCGAGAAGATCAGGTTGCCGGTGGGGTCCGCGTCGTAGACGGACTGGGCGTTCGCCCGCATGACTCCCTGCCAGTCCTGGCCCCAGTTGGGCGCGTCGACCATGATCGTGTGCTGGAAGCCGGCGGCGCGCAGCTTCTCGACCGCCGCGATGGTCGGCTCGGTCCAGCCCGCGGGGTCGGTGTTGCCCCAGGGCTCGTTGCCGATGTTGACGACGACGTAGTCCTCTTCGCCGGCCAGCACGTCCTTGAGGCCGATCCAGTAGTCGGCGGCGTGGTCGAGCGTGCCGGCGGCGGCTTCCTCGCCGTAGCCGGTGGTGTCGTGCACCTCCAGTACGCAGATCAGCCGGTTCGCCTTGCACTGGTCGACGACGGCGGCCACGTCCTCGGGGCTGTTCTCGCTCCAGCGGTGACCGTCGGAGAGGACGACCCGGACGGTGTTGGCGCCCAGCGCCTTGACGTCCGCCAGTGACTGGGTCTCGCCGGGGTACCAGGTGTGGGCGTGGTTGACCCCGCGCATGACGAAGTCGTTGCCGTTGCCTTCCAGCAGCCGGCCGTCACTGATGTGCAGGCCGGTGGCCCGGGCGCCGGGCGACTGGGCGAGTGCGGCGGCCGGGAAGAGGGCACCGACGACGACCAGGCCGACGAGGGCGGCCAGTCCGGTCAGCAGGCGGGTCAGGGGGCTCTTCGGTGTGTCGCGTCTTGCTGTGCGCACGGCGACTCCATGACTGAGTAGTGCGGACACGAAGGACAACGAGGTGTGGGAGCGCTCCCATAAACTCATCGCACCGCGTACACGTCAAGTCATCGAACGGAAAACGCTTGCCACCTGCCATGGCTCACCGACCGGCCGCCCGTTTCCGGGCGGCCGGTCGGCCGGCGTCACTCACCTCGCGGCGCTGTCAGGGCAGGGTCCACTTCTGGTTGGGGCCGGTGTGGCAGGTCCACAGGTGGACGGGCGTCCCGTCGTTCCAGGTGCCGCCCGACGCGTCCAGGCACTTGCCCGACTGCGGATTGCGCACCGTCCCGTCCGACTGGGCCGCCCACTTCTGCGCACCCGTGCCGTTGCACGTCCAGAGCTGGATCCGCGTCCCGTCCGCGCTGCCACCACCGGACACGTCCAGGCACTTGCCCAGCGCCTTCAGCGTCCCGTCACCGCCGACCGTCCACTCCTGCGCCGCACTCCCGTTGCACGTCCAGACCTGCACCTCCGTACCGTCCGCCGTGCCCGCGTTGTCCACGTCCAGGCACTTGCCGCCGACCCCGGTGACCGGACCCGATCGCGGGCCCGGCGTGCCGGCCTGCTTGACGCGGATGTCGCGGAAGGCCACCTCGTCGCCGTCTCCGTGGTTCTGGAGTCCGATGTGTCCCTGCCGCAGGCTCCGTGCCGGGTCGGTGTTGGTGAAGTCGTTGATCTTCACGCCGTTGAGGAAGATCTCCAGCCGCTCTCCGGTGACGCGGAGTTCGTACGTGTTCCACTCCCCCGGCGGGTTCAGCGCGGCGTCGCGTGCGGGGAGGTCCGCCGACTTGAAGCCGTAGACGGCGCCCGTGGTGCGGTCGGCCGCGTCCGTGGCGTCGATCTGGATCTCGTAGCCGTTGTTCACCGCCGACCAGGGGTCGTCGGAGGCCGGGAAGCCCACGAAGACACCGGAGTTGTCGTCCCCGGACGCCTTCCAGTCCAGCTTGAGGGAGTAGTCGCCGGTGAACTCCTCGGCGGAGTACCAGAGCATGCCCAGTCCGCCGTGGGAGGTGAGGGTGCCGTCGGCGAGGGTGAACCCCCCGGGGCCGGCCTGCTGCCAGCCGGTGGTGCCGGAGCCGTCGAACAGGGGCGTGTAGCCGCTCTCCGGGCGGCAGTCGGCGTTGGTCATCCCGGCCGCCCAGCGGATGCCGCCGAGCAGGTGCCGGCGGAAGGCCGGGTCGGTGTAGGACTCGTCGGTGTGGCCGCCGCCGGTGTAGAAGGCCCGGCCGCCCTCGTAGTCCTTGCACCAGGCGATCGGGTGGTCGCCGTTCATGTTCCCGCCCGCGTAGCTGGTCTCGTCGAGCGAGGCCAGGACATGGGCGGTGGTGCGCGGGTTGGTGCGGTAGTTGTACCACTCGTCGGTCCGCTGCCAGGTGCCGCCGAGGTGCGCGGTGGCGTCGTGCGCCCGGTCCTCGATCTCGACGGTGGCGGACTGGATGGCCGGGTGTGAGTGGAAGAGGGCGCCGGCCAGTCCCTCGTAGAAGGGCCAGTCGTACTCGGTGTCGGCGGCGGCGTGGATGCCGACGTATCCACCGCCGGCGTTGACGTAACTCTCGAACGCCGTCTGCTGGGCGTCGCCCAGCACGTCGCCGGTCGTCGACAGGAAGACGACCGCCTTGTACTGGGCGAGGTTCCCGGTGGTGAAGGTCCCCGGGTCCTCGGTGGCGTCCACGGTGAAGTTGTTCGCCGTGCCGAGGTCGCGCAGCGCCGTGATGCCGTCGTCGATCGAGGAGTGACGGAAGCCCGCCGTCCGGGAGAAGACGAGGATCTTGTACGCCGGGTCCGCCGCGGCCTGTGCCGCGGTGTCCGGGCCCGCCTGGGCGGTGGTGCGGACGGTGTCGCCGGCGGCGGCACCGGGATGGGCCGCGGCCTGCGGGGCCACGCACAGCATGGCGCCGGCGAACAGACCGAGGGCCGCTTTCAGATGGTTACGCATGTACGGTCGCCTCCTCTCTACGGAAGGGTCCACTTCTGGTTGGGGCCGGTGTGGCAGGTCCACAGGTGGACGGGCGTCCCGTCGTTCCAGGTGCCGCCCGACGCGTCCAGGCACTTGCCCGACTGCGGATTGCGCACCGTCCCGTCCGACTGGGCCGCCCACTTCTGCGCACCCGTGCCGTTGCACGTCCAGAGCTGGATCCGCGTCCCGTCCGCGCTGCCACCACCGGACACGTCCAGGCACTTGCCCAACGCCTTCAGCGTCCCGTCACCGCCGACCGTCCACTCCTGCGCCGCACTCCCGTTGCACGTCCAGACCTGCACCTCCGTACCGTCCGCCGTGCCCGCGTTGTCCACGTCCAGGCACCTGCCGCCGACCCCGGCGACCGGACCCGTGCGGGTGCCGCCTCCCGTCGTGCCGAACGAGAACTCGTCCACGTCGAACAGCGAGCCGGCGCCGCCCTTGAAGACGAGGTGGAGGGTCGTGGAGCCGGCCGGCTGGTTGCTCAGTGCGGCCGTCACGTCCTGGAAGGTCTCCCAGCCGCCGGTCACCGGCACCGTCGCCGTGCCGAGCAGGGTGCCGGTCGGGGATCCGGCGCGCACCTCGATCGTCCCGCCGGTGCCCGCCGAGGAGACCCGGGCGGTGAAGGCGGTGGTGTTGTCGAGGGCGTACGGCCGGAAGGAGATCCAGTCGCCGTTCTCGATGTGGCCGACCGTCCTGCCGCCGTGCGCGGGGGCGTGGGTGACGACCTGGACGCCCGCGGAGTCGCCGTAGTGCTCGGCCTGCCGGTGGCTGGGCTGGGTGATGTGCTGGTCGTGGGTGGTGAGGGCGGGCTGGCCGTTCGCGCCCCGGTCGGTGTACTCGGCGTCGATGACGCCGAAGATGTTGGCGTTGGGATCGTGTTCACCGTCCGCCAGCGTGCGGAGGGTGCCGGTGCAGCCGGTGGCCGAGGTCTGCGGGTGTCCGTGGCTGTCGTGGCCGATGATGAAGGTGACCTTCACCTTGGCGCAGTCGACGGCGCCGTCCTCGGGGTCGGTCACCGTCACCTCGAACGGGATCGCGGCGCCGAAGTCGTAGACGCGTCCGTCGGTGGGCAGCTCGATCCGCACGGTGGGAGCGGTGTTGCCGACGGTGATCTGGACGGAGGCGGTGGCGGACTTGCCGGTCGTGTCCGTGACCTTCAGGGTGGCCGTGTACTGGCCGTTGGCGGTGTACGTGTGGGAGGGGTCGGCCGCGGTGGAGGTCGCGCCGTCGCCGAAGTCCCAGGCGTGGGTGAGGGCGTCGCCGTCCGCGTCGGAGCTGCCGGCGGAGGAGAAGGTCACCGCGAGGGGCGCGGTGCCGGAGGTGGTGTTCGCCTTGGCCTGGGCCACCGGGGCGTGGCCGCCGGTGACGTGCTCGATGCGGTACAGGGCGGAGTTGGCGTCGCCGTTGAAGTAGCCGGTGCCGTAGTCGAGGACGTAGAGGGCGCCGTCCGGGCCGAAGGCCATGTCCATCACCTGGGTGCCGCTCCAGGGGAAGGAGTTGATGGACTGCACGGTTCCGTCGCCGCCGGTCTCGATGCGCTTGATCCAGCGGCGGCCGAACTCGCCGGCGAAGAAGTCGCCGTCGTACGCCTCGGGGAACTTCACCTCGGAGGTGGAGTCCGCGTCGTAGCGGTAGACGGGTCCGCCCATGGGCGACTCGGACCCGCCGCCGAACTCCGGTACGGAGCCGCCGTCGTAGGGGATCCAGGCGGGCTGGGCCGGCGGCAGTTCGGTCAGGCCGGTGTTGCGCGGCGAGGTGTTCCTGGGCGCGGCGCAGTCGAACGCGGCGCCCGCGCCGCCGGTGGCGAAGTCGTGGTCGACGTAGGCGTCGTTCTCACCGGTGCAGTACGGCCAGCCGAAGTTGCCGGCCTTGGTGATCCGGTTGAACTCGACCTGTCCGGCGGGGCCCCGGGAGGCGTTGGCGGTGCCCGCGTCGGGGCCGTAGTCACCGACGTAGACGGTGCCCGTGGTCTTGTCGACGCTCATCCGGAAGGGGTTGCGGAAGCCCATGGCGTAGATCTCGGGCCGGGTCCTGGCGGTGCCGGGCGCGAAGAGGTTGCCCGACGGGATGCCGTACGACCCGTCGGCGTTCACCTTGATCCGCAGGATCTTGCCGCGCAGGTCGTTGGTGTTGCCCGACGAACGCTGGGCGTCGTAGCCGGGGTTGCGCGAGGCGCGCTCGTCGATGGGGGTGTAGCCGTCCGAGGCGAAGGGGTTGGTGTCGTCGCCCGTGGACAGGTACAGGTTGCCCGCCGCGTCGAAGTCGATGTCGCCGCCGACGTGGCAGCACAGGCCGCGGGAGGCGGGCACGTCGAGGATCTTCTTCTCGCTGCCCGGGTCCAGGGTGCCGTCGGTCTTCAGGACGAACCGCGACAGGCGGTTGACCCCGTCGAACGGGGCGAAGTCGGCAGCCGCGCCGTCCGCCGGGGCGTCACCGCCCGGTGTGGAGAGCTTGGGCGCGTAGTAGAGGTAGATGTGGCGATTGGACGTGAAGTCCGGGTCCACGGCGACGCCCTGCATGCCCTCCTCGTCGTGGCTGTAGACGTCCAGCTTGCCCGCCACGGTCGTGGTGCCCGCGGCGTTGGTCAGCCGCACGGTCCCGTCACGCGACGTGTGCAGGACCGAGCGGTCCGGCAGGACCGCCATCGTCATGGGCTCGCCCGTCTCGGCCACGCCCTTGGCGAGGGTGACCTGTTGGAACTCCTCGGCGGCCGCGGCCGCGGGCCCGCCGCCCGGGTCGGCCGGGGCGGCGGCCGGGGCGGCGGCGGCCGGGCTCATCGGCAGCGCCAGGGCGATGGCACCTGCCAGGGCCGGCAGTAAGGAGCGGACACGTCTGTGTCCGAGCGGTCTCGTGCGCACAGAGTTCTCCCGGAGAGTGAGGGGTGGCGGCAGGCGTGCGAGGCCTGCCGTGAGGGAGTACGGGCGCGCGCCGTCGCGCCGTCGAGCCCGGTCGAGAGGTCTATGACCGGTTCATTTCAAGGAAGTTAGCGGCCTTGGTCCGCACCTGTAACCCCTTTCGCGCAAGATCTCGATTCTTCTTCCGCCAGGGGGACAAAGTGTCGTGTGCATCGGAGCGGCCGGCGCGGACACCGTGCCGTGCGCACGCGGCGCTGAGGCCGGGCAGATGCCCGGCCCCAGCGCCTCATGACGGGACGCGCGCCAGTGGCGGCAGTCCCCGTGTCCCTTCTCCCACTTCTTCTCCCAGTGGCCGTTCTTCCACTCGCAGCGGTCGTGGTGGTCACCGGTGACCACGGTCGCCGCCGACGTGGGTGCCGGTGCGACGTTCGCCGTACCCGCCATGCCCAGCGTGGCGCCGCCGGCGAGCAGCCCGGTGGCGGCGAGGCCCACGACGGCCCGGCGGATGCCGAGGGATGACGCCATTCGGCTCACCTCCTTCACAGACGGTGTCGAACGCGTCCTTGCACAAGCCATTCGAAGCGGTCGGCGACGCGGATGAGCGGGACGCCGAGAACTTCCTCCTAGTCGGTGCGGGCGAGCTGGTCGGTGTGGGCGAGCGTCGCGTACACGACGATGTTGTCGGCGTACCGGCGCTCGGCGGTGGAGCAGTCACCGGCGCAGGTGATGAGCCGGAGGCCGGCGTGGTCCAGGTCGCGGTAGACCTCGACGGTGGGGAACTCGTCCTTCGGGTACTGCTCGACCCAGTCCACGGTGAAGGTCGCGGTGCGGCCGTCCTTCCGGTCGACGGTGACGGTGTCGCCGGGGGCGAGTTCGCCCAGGCGGTAGAAGACCGACCGGTCGCCGTCCCAGGTGACGTGCCCGGCGATGACGGCGGGGCCGCGCTGCCCCGGCGCGGGTCCGGGCGGGTACCAGCCGGCCAGGCCGGGATCGCGCGGGGTCTGCATCGCGCCGTCGTCGTCACGCCCGAGATCCTCCAGTGCGGAGGAGACACCGATGGCCGGGGCGGTCACCCTGGTGGGCGCGGACCGGGGAAGAGCGGCGGCCGGGCCGACGTGACCGGCGTCGTGCCGGTGCTCTTCCGGCGTGGGGCCGGTGCTCTGCCGGTCGCCTTCCGGCACCGAGCCGGTGCTCTGCGGCGCCGGGCCGGTGCTCTGCGCGCCGGGCCGGTGCTCTGCGGCGCCGGGCCGGTGGAGACGCGGGCCCCCGGCCCGGCCGGTGCGGTGACCGACGGGGCCGGAGGTGCCCCGCGGGAGTCCTCGGCGCCGCGCCACAGGCCCGCGGCCAGGGCGGCGCCGGAGAACACCGCGATCACCGCGCAGACGAGCAGCGGCGGGCGCCGCCGGGACGGCCCGCGGTGCACCGGGCGGCCCGGTCCGCGCCCGCGAGCTGCGCACCGGGGCGCGGGACCAGGACCGGCCCTTCGACGCGGACGCCGAGGAGGTCGAGGAGCGGGAGGAGCATCGCGTGGTCTTCGGCGCGAACACCGTGATGTTCTCGGCGTTGTTCAGCGTGTCGACCGGACCGGCCTTCTTCACCGCCGTCACCAGCGTGGACAGCGCCGGGTTGTTCGAGGCGGCGGTGGCGACCGGGTCCTTGGCCATGCCGTCGAGGGAACCGGCACCGTCCTTCGGCACCGACGAACACGCCGGACCGAACGGCTCGTCCGTGCCGGCCGTGTCGCCGCCGGCGTCCGCGTCGGTGGCGGCGTCGACGTCGACGTCGGCGGACTGGTCGTCGGCTGCCGCGGGGGCCGAGGAGGCCGCCTGGGCGGAGTCCGACGAGCCGCTGTCGCCGTCGTCGGAGCAGGCACTCAGCGTGAGCGGCAGGGCGGCCAGCGCGGCGACGGCGCGGCGACTGCCGCCCGAGCGGGGGAAGGGTGGTTGGCCTTGTGAGTCACTCGACCGTCACCACGACGGAGTGCCATCCACTGGCGCCGTCGGGAACGGTGCGGGTGCGCTTCTCGGTCTGCACCTCGCCGGTGCGGTCGGTCGCCCGCACGGTGAGGGTGTGGCCCCCCTTGGCGGCCTGCCAGGCGTAGGACCACTGGCGCCAGGTGTCGCGCGAGTCCTCGGCCGCGAGAGTGGCCTCCTGCCAGGGCCCGTCGTCGACGCGGACCTCGACCTTGTCGATGCCGCGGTGCTGGGCCCAGGCGACGCCGGCCACCATCACCGCGCCCGCCCTCGGCCGGGCGAACGGCTTCGGGGTGTCGATCCGGGACTGGGTCTTGATCGGGGCCTCGCGGGCCCAGTCGCGCTTGACCCAGTAGGAGTCGTACGCGTCGAACGTGGTCAGCTCGATGTCCTTGATCCACTTGCAGGCGGACACGTATCCGTACAGGCCGGGGACGAGCATGCGGACGGGAAACCCGTGGTCGAACGGCAGCGGTCGGCCGTTCATGCCGACGGCGAGCATCGCGTCGCGGCCATCCATGACGTCCTCGACCGGGCTGCCGATCGTCATGCCGTCCACGGAGCGGGCCACCAGCTGATCGGCGGGGCCGCCCGCCGACGGGGGCCGTACGCCGCACTCCTCCAGCAGGTCGTCGAGCCGGACGCCGATCCAGCGGGCGTTGCCGACGTACGGGCCGCCGACCTCGTTGGACACACAGGTCAGGGTGATGTCCCGCTCGATCAGCTCGCGGCGCAGCAGGGCGTCGAAGGTCAGGGTCTTCTCCCTGGTGACCCCCTTGCCGTGGATGCGCAACCGCCAGGCCGTGGCGTCCACCTTGGGGACCACCAGGGCGGTGTCCACCCGGTAGAAGTCGCCGTTGGGCGTGGTGAACGGGCTGACACCGGCGACCCTGACCTGTGCGCCCCGGGGCACCGCGGGGGCGCGTGAGTCGGGCGGAGGCAGGTCGATGTTCTTGCGGGAGGCCACGGCCTCCTGGCCGCTGGAACCGTTCAGGAACCGGCCCAGTACGCCCGCCCCGGCCGAGGCGGCGGCAGCGGCGGTCGCCGCGATCACGAAACCGCGCCGGTCCCAGCCTTCGCCGTGCCCTCGCGGTGCCGCTTCCGGTGCTTCCGGTTCTTCCGGTGCTTCCGGCACGTTTCGGGGTGGCGCCAGGAGGCGGCCGACGAGGACGTAGAGGAGCCCCGCGCCGACGATCGCCCCCAGGACTGACGGGAGGGCGTCGGTGACGCTGGTGGAGTCGGGCCGGCTGGTGGCCGCCGCCGCTCCGACGGCCCCGAAGACCAGGACCCCCGCGGCCCCGGTCCGCCGGTGGTGGAGGGCGAGGACACCGAGGGCCAGGGCGAACAGCGACAGGACGGCGAGGATGCCGAGTTGGAGGATCAGCTTGTCGTTGGTGCCGAAGTTGCGGATCGCCCAGTCCTTCACGGCGATCGGCGTACGGTCGATGGCGGCCCCGCCGACCGCGACGACCGGGCCGGCCTGTGGACGTACCGCCGCCGCCACCAGTTCGGCGACGGCGAGCGCGGCGCCACCCGCAAGGAGACCACTCAGCGCACCCAGCCCGAGCCGTGTGCCTGTCCCCGGATTCAGCGGTTTCTTCTCTTCGTCGCTCACGTCGGTAATCCGGTCCCGCGCGGTCGGCGGATTGGCCCGGAAGCCAATGGAATGCAATTGCCTTCCGGACCGATCCACGCGTTCACCGGCCACGGATCATTCCGCTCGCCTCAGTGGTCCGGTCCCCGGCCGCCGGGGAGGTGTCGTCAGGGCACGTCGCCCCACCAGTCGAAGCGGCGGGGGTCGTCCGGCCTCGGGCCGTACGCGGAGCGGCCGCCCGGGCCGTAGCGGCCTATCTCGGTCGCCAGTGACACTCCCCGGCCGCGCTCCTGCTCGGTGAGGTCGGTGACGTCCAGGAGCAGACCGTCCAGGGGGCCGCCCACCAGTTGGGCGTAGACGCGCCCGGCCCGCGGCCCGGGGTCGTCGTGGTCGGCGCCGTAGACCCTGCCCCGCATGAACTCCACCTCATCCATGCCTCGCAGCCTCGCATCCGCCACTGACAACGGCGTCTAGACCGGCGGCTCGTCGAGCAGTTCCAGCAGGCAGCGGGCGCCCTCCCCGGCCACCGCGGCACCGGCGGCGCCGTGCGCGGCGGGGAACAGCCTGCCGTAGGCACCGGCCCGGCTCAGGGCACTCAGCCGCCACGCGAGGCTCACCGCACGGCGTAGCTCCGCCGTGCTCCGGCCTCCGCCCGTCCACGGCTCCAGGTAGGCGTCACGCAGCCGCGGCAGCACGTGCGGCCCGTATCGCTCGCGGGCCCGGCGGGCGGGAACCGCCAGGCTGCAGAAGGGGTGTGAGACGACGGCGTCTCCCCAGTCGAAGAACGTGAACCTGCCCGGCCCGGGGTGGAACAGCTGGCCGTCGTGCAGGTCCGCGTGGTCGAGGGAGTCCGGGACGTCCAGGGCCGAGAGTTCCGCGCACCACTCCAGGAGGCGGGGGCGCAGTTCCCGGAGGCTTTCCCGTTCCTCCGGCCGCAGCGAGGTGTGGTCGAGCCGGTCGAAGACGTCGGGCACTGCGGTGACCCGCGCGCCGGGGACCCCCAGCCGCTCGATCTCGCGGACGCGCGGCGTCAGGGCCTGCTGCATGGCGGCGTATTGGCGCAGCAGCTCTGCCCAGGCGTCGGGACCGGCGGCCTCCCGGTCGAGTACGTCCCGGAAGATCGGTCCCCCGTCGGGCAGCAGCGACCAGCCGCGGTCGGCGTCCACCGCCAGCGGCTCCAGTACGTGCTGCGGCACCCAGCGGGCCAGCGCCGCGGTCAACGGACCCTCGAAGGCACTGGCCGGCGGGTTCGCCTTGAACCAGACCGCGCCGCGCCCCTCGACGGACAGCCGCGCCAGAACGGACCAGGGCCGCAGCCGTACCCGCCGCTCCCCCGTCGCCCGCAGGCCACGGGCGGCGAGTTCGCCCTCCACCCAGCCGAGGGCCGCGGTCCGCCATGCCTCGTCCTGCCAGGGGGTCACCACGTCCTGGTGCCGCCCCCGGTCCACGACCACTGACGTCTCCGTCTCGCTCCGCATCACGCCATCTCAGCATCGCGTCCCACGGGCGGCCACCGCTTTTCGACCCGGCGGGGGCGCCGCTGTCGCGTGCGGTCCGGTACGGCGCACGGTGAGGGCAAGGAGGGCCGCGGCGGCGCATGCCGCGCCGAGGACGAACCAGACGGGGTCGTAGCCGGCGAAGGTGTCCCGGGCGACGCCGCCGAGGAAGGCGGCCAGTGCCGCGCCGACCTGGTGGGCCGCGTTGGTCCAGCCGAAGACGATGGCGCTGTCGTCACCGTAGAACCGGCGGCACAGGGCGATGACGGGCGGCACCGTGGCGAGGTCGAGGAGGCCGAAGAGGACGACGAAGGCCATCATCGGCGGCGTGACGGTCGCGCTCATGATCAGGGGCAGCGCCACCAGCAGGAGGCCGCGCAGGGTGAAGACGACGGCGAGCAGCCTGCGGGCGTCGACACGGTCGGTGAGCCATCCCGCGGCGACGGTGCCGGCGACGTTGAAGACACCGATGAGGGCGAGCAGTGTGGAGGCGGTGGTGACCGGCATGCCGTGGTCGTGGGCGGCGGGCGCGAAGTGGGTCCACATGACGCCGTTGGTCGAGGCTCCGCAGACGGCGAACGCGGCGGCGAGCAGCCAGAAGGGACCGGTGCGGGCCGCGTCACCGAGGACGGTGACGGCGCGGCGCGCGGCGCCGGGGACGGGCGGCGGCTTGGGGACGAAGACGGGGCTGCCGTAGGGGCGTCGGCCGCTGTCGGCGGGGTGGTCGCTCAGGGCGAGCCGGACGAGGAGCGCGGTGGCCAGTGCGGCGAGGGCGAGGGTGACCAGGGCGGGGCGCCAGTCGTAGTGGTCGATGGTCCAGGAAAGGGCGGGCAGGAAGACCATCTGGCCGAGGACACCGGCCGAGGCGAGGATGCCGGTGACCAGTCCGCGGCGCTCGGTGAACCAGCGGTTCGCCACGGTGGTGGCGAGGGTCATGGACAGGGCTCCGGTGCCCAGGCCGACGAGGAGGCCCCAGAAGAGGGTGAACTGCCAGGCGGCGGCCATGCCGGTGGTGAGCAGCGCTCCCCCGGCGACCACGCCCAGGGCCGTGACGGCGATCCGCCGGATCCCGAAGCGGTCCATCAGCGCGGCGGCGAACGGAGCGGTGAGGCCGTACAGGACCATGTTCAGCGACGCGGCGAGGCCGATGGAGCCGCGGGACCAGTGGAAGTCGCGCTGCAGCGGGCCCTGGAGGATGCCGGGCATGGTGGAGAAGGCACCGGCGACGACGATCGCGATTCCGGTGACGGCTGCCACCCACCAGGCGCGGTGTCCGTGGAGGAGGGTGCGGGGGTGTCGGGTCGTGTAGGGCATGCACCCCACCCTTCGCCGGGTGCGGGACACAAACCACTGGCCGGATGGACACCGAGTGAAAGGATCTGGTCATGCGAAACACGAAGGTCGACGCGGTGCACCGGGTGGTGGTGTTCGTACGTCCCGGACTGCTGCCGATGGAGCTGGGCATCGTGCACCGCCTGTTCACAACGGCCGCCGACGACGGCGGGCGGCCCTTGTACTCGGTGGTGACGTGCGCGTCCGCACCGGGCGAGGTGGCCACCGACACGGACTTCAGCATCAACGTCCCCCACGGGCCAAAGGCCCTGGAGAGCGCCGACACGGTGGTCGTGCCGGCGGCCGTGGAGGACTACGGGCCGCAGGAGCGGGGGCGGCTCGCCGCGCCGGTGCGCGCGGCCCTGGAGCGGGTTCCGGCGAGGGCCCGGCTGGCGTCCATCTGCACCGGTTCGTTCGTGCTGGCCGCGGCCGGCGCGCTGGAGGGGCGCCGGGCCACCACGCACTGGAAGTCGTGCGCCGAACTGGCCTCGCTGTACCCGGAGGTCGACGTCGATCCGGACGTGCTCTACACCGACGACCGGGGCGTGCTCACCTCGGCCGGTGTCGCCGCCGGGATCGATCTGTGCCTGCACATGATCCGTGACGACCACGGCGCGGAGGTGGCGAACACGGTGGCACGCGGCACCGTGGTGCCGCCCCATCGCGAGGGCGGCCAGGCGCAGTACATCGACCGGCCGATCCAGCAGGTGGACGACTGCTCGACGGCCGCCGCCCGCACGTACGCGCTCCAGCGGCTGGGCGAGCCCCTCACCCTCGACGAACTCGCCCGGCAGGCGGCGATGAGCGTGCGGACCCTCAACCGCCGGTTCCGGCAGGAGACCGGGGTGACGCCCATGCAGTGGCTCGGCCGGCAGCGTCTCGACTACGCCCGGCGGCTGCTGGAGCGCAGCGACGAGCCGGTCGACCGCATCGCCGCCCGTTCCGGTTTCGGCACCGGGACCGCGATGCGCCAGCACTTCCGTGAGGTGCTCGGTGTGTCACCGCGCGCGTATCGCAACACCTTCCGCGGGACGGCGTAGTACCGGGGCGTCCGGGCCGGGCGGATGGCCGGGCCCGGCCCGGACGCCGGTGGGTCAGACCAGGTCGAAGCGGTCGAGGTTCATGACCTTGACCCAGGCGGCGACGAAGTCGTGCACGAACTTCTCCTTCGCGTCGTCGCTCGCGTAGACCTCGGCGAGTGCCCGCAGCTCGGAGTTCGAGCCGAAGACCAGGTCGGCGCGGCTGCCGGCCCACTTGATCTCGCCCGTGGCGGCGTCGCGGCCCTCGAACGTGGTCTGGTCCTCGGACGTCGACTTCCACGTGGTGCCCAGGTCGAGCAGGTTGGCGAAGAAGTCGTTGGTCAGCGAGCCGGGCGTCCTGGTGAAGACGCCGAGCTGGGACTGCTGGTGGTTGGCACCGAGGACCCGCAGGCCACCGACCAGGACGGTCATCTCGGGCGCGCTCAGGGTGAGCAGGTTCGCCCGGTCGAGCAGCAGGAACTCGGCCGGCAGGCGGTTGCCCTTGCCGTAGTAGTTGCGGAACCCGTCGGCGGTCGGCTCGAGTGCCTCGAACGACTCGGCGTCGGTGTGCTCCTCCGTCGCGTCCACTCGGCCCGCGGCGAAGGGAACCTCCACCTGGAAGCCGGCTTCCTTGGCGGCCTTCTCGACGGCGGCGGTACCGCCGAGGACGATCAGGTCGGCCAGCGACACCTTCTTGGCGCCGGCGCCGGAGTTGAACTCCTGCCGGACGCCCTCCAGGACCCGCAGGACCTGCGCCAGTTCGTCGGGCTCGTTGACCTCCCAGCCGCGCTGCGGCTGCAGGCGGATGCGGGCGCCGTTGGCACCGCCGCGCTTGTCGCTGCCGCGGAAGGTGGACGCCGAGGCCCACGCGGTGGACACCAGCTGCGCGACGGACAGGCCGGACTCGAGGAGCTTGGTCTTGAGGGTCGCGACGTCCTCGGCGTCGATGGCCTCGCCCTCGGCCTCGGGCAGCGGGTCCTGCCAGAGCAGGGTCTCCTCCGGGACTTCGGGGCCGAGGTACAGGGACTTCGGGCCCATGTCACGGTGGGTCAGCTTGTACCAGGCACGGGCGAAGGCGTCCGCGAACTCCTCCGGGTTCTCGTAGAAGCGGCGGGAGATCGGCTCGTAGACCGGGTCGTAGCGCAGCGACAGGTCGGTGGTGAGCATCTTCGGGCGGTGCCTCTTCGACGGGTCGTGCGCGTCGGGGACGATCTCCGGGGCGTCCTTCGCCACCCACTGGTTGGCGCCGGCCGGGCTCTGCTCCAGCTCGTACTCGAACTCGAAGAGGTTCTTGAAGAACCCGTTGCTCCACCGGGTCGGGGTCGTGGTCCAGGTGACCTCCAGGCCGGAGGTGATGGCGTCCCCGCCCTTGCCCGTGCCGTAGGTGCTCCGCCAGCCCAGGCCCTGCTCCTCCATGGAGGCGGCCTCGGGGTCGTTGCCGACGTGGTCGGCCGGACCGGCACCGTGGGTCTTGCCGAAGGTGTGGCCACCGGCGATCAGCGCGACGGTCTCCTCGTCGTTCATCGCCATGCGGCGGAACGTCTCCCGGATGTCGCGGGCGGCGGCGATCGGGTCCGGATTGCCGTTCGGGCCCTCCGGATTGACGTAGATCAGGCCCATCTGGACCGCGCCGAGCGGGTTCTCCAGCTCACGGTCGCCGGTGTAGCGCTCGTCGTCGAGCCAGGTCGTCTCGGGACCCCAGTAGACGTCCTCCTCGGCTTCCCAGACGTCGGCGCGGCCACCGGCGAAGCCGAAGGTCTCGAAGCCCATCTGCTCCAGGGCGACGTTGCCGGTGAGGACCAGCAGGTCGGCCCAGGAGATGTGCTGGCCGTACTTCTTCTTGACGGGCCACAGCAGGCGGCGGGCCTTGTCGAGGTTGCCGTTGTCCGGCCAGCTGTTGAGCGGCGCGAAGCGCTGCTGGCCGGCGCCGGCGCCGCCGCGGCCGTCGCTGATGCGGTAGGTGCCCGCGCTGTGCCAGGCCATACGGATCATCAGCGGGCCGTAGTGCCCGAAGTCGGCGGGCCACCAGTCCTGCGAGGTGGTCAGCACCTCGGCGATGTCCCGCTTCACGGCCGGCAGGTCGAGGGCGTCGAACGCCGCCGCGTAGTCGAACTCCTCACCCAGCGGGTTGGCGACGACCGGGTTCTTGGCGAGGATCTTCAGGTTGAGCCGCTCCGGCCACCACTGACGGTTTCCGCCTCCCTGCGTGGGGTGCGGGGCGCGTCCGTGGGCGACCGGGCAGCCACCCGCCTCCTCGGTTTTCGCGTCGGTCACGATGGCGTCGTGGTTCTCGGACATGGGAATCCTTCCGAACGGGGCGGATCAAAGTGCTGGGGAACTGCCGGAGGTGGAGCAGTCGGGGCACAGGCCCCGGTAGATGACCTCGGCCTCGTCTATCGAGAAGCCGTGGTCGTCGGAGGCGGTCAGGCAGGGCGCCTCACCGACGGCGCAGTCGACGTCGGCGAGCGCACCGCAGGACCGGCACAGGACGTGGTGGTGGTTGTCCCCCACCCGTCCCTCGAACCGCGCCGGGCCGCCGGGCGGTTGGATGCGGCGCACGAGTCCCGCCGCGGTGAGCGCGTGCAGGCCCTCGTACACGGCCTGGAGGGAGACGTGGCCCACGCGCAGGCGCACCCCGGACGCGATCGCCTCGACGCCGAGGTGATCGCCTCGTCGGACGGTCTCGAGCAGCGCGAGACGGGCGGCGGTCACGCGCAGGCCGACCCCGCGCAGTTCCGCGGCGACGGCCGGATCCCGGGATGCGGTCATGGCGGCGAACCTACTCCCGTAAACACGAACCGCTCAAGGAAACGAACCGATCCATTTCAGTGACTGCCTGGTGCCGTACCCGGCCTGCCCCGGTGACGGCGGACGATCGTGGTAGACAACGTCGGTGAGGGGCACTGGCAACGAAAAGCCACATCCCGGCACAGCGCGACAACAGGAGTGAGTGAGCAGCCCGTGCTATTGAAGACGTTCCGTTGGGCCTTCGTCGTCACTGCCCTGGGCCTGGCCGCGGGAGTGCTGTACGACGGGTGGACCGCCTTCGGCCTCGTGGCCATCCTCGCCGTGCTGGAGATCTCCCTGTCCTTCGACAACGCGGTGATCAACGCCGGGATCCTGAAGAAGATGAGCGCCTTCTGGCAGAAGATCTTCCTCACCGTCGGCATCCTGATCGCCGTCTTCGGCATGCGCCTGGTCTTCCCGGTGGTGATCGTGGCGATCAGCGCCCGGCTGAACCCGTGGTCCGCGGTCCACCTGGCGCTGACCGACAAGCAGCGCTATCAGGAGCTGGTGACGGACGCCCATCCGTCGATCGCCGCCTTCGGTGGCATGTTCCTCCTGATGATCTTCCTCGACTTCGTCTTCACGGACCGGGAGATCAAGTGGCTCGGCCCGCTGGAGCGCCCGCTGGCCAAGCTCGGCAGGGTCGACATGCTGTCGGCCTGCATCGCCCTGATCGTGCTGCTCGTCGCGGCGGTCACCGTCGGCGCCCATGCCCACCAGCACGGCGGCACCCACGTCGACAAGACGGAGACGGTCCTCCTCGCCGGTGTCGCCGGTCTGATCACCTACATGGTCGTCGGCGGTCTCTCCGGCTACTTCGAGGGGAAGCTCGAGCGGGAGGAAGAGCGCGAGCACGCGGCCGAGGAAGAGGCCGAACGCGCCGGCAAGCCCCGCTCGGCCGTCGCCCTCACCGGCAAGGCCGCGTTCTTCATGTTCCTGTACCTGGAGGTCCTGGACGCGTCCTTCTCCTTCGACGGCGTCATCGGCGCCTTCGCCATCACCAACGACATCGTGCTGATGGCGATCGGCCTGGGCATCGGCGCCATGTACGTCCGGTCGCTCACCGTGTACCTGGTCCGCCAGGGCACCCTCGACGACTACGTCTACCTGGAGCACGGCGCCCACTACGCCATCGGCGCCCTCGCCACCGTCCTCCTGGTGACCATCCAGTACGAGATCAACGACATCGTCACCGGTCTCATCGGCGTGGTCCTGATCAGCGCCTCCTTCTGGTCCTCGGTGCGCCGCAACCGCGCACTGGCGGCGGCCTCCTGACTCCGCGTCCGGCCGAATTCCCGGATTGCCGGACCGCAGGAGTCAAGGGGCCGAACGGGTGCGCTAGATTTTGCAGCGCCTTGACCACGATCACTCACGATCTCTCACGCTACGGAGCCGGCAACCCCATGAGCGACATCGTCAACGGACTCGGCCGTGCCACCGCCTACGGCGGCCTGGGCCTGGTCCTCCTGGTCCTCGGCATCGTCCTGGTCGACGTGCTGACGCCCGGAAAGCTCGGCCGGCAGATCTGGGAGCAGCGCAACCGCAACGCGGCCATGGTGCTCAGCTCCGCGCTGCTCGGCATCGGCGGCATCGTGTTCACCTCCATCTGGACGACGTACGAGGACTTCGGCAAGGGCCTGGTGTCCACCGCGGCGTTCGGGCTTCTGGGGCTCGTGATGATGGCCGTGGCCTTCCTCGTCATCGACCTGATCACCCCGGGCCGGCTGGGCGCGACGCTGGTCGAGCCGGAGCCCCACCCCGCGGTGTGGGTGACGGCCTCCTGCAACCTGGCCGTCTCCGCGGTCATTTCGGCCTCCATCGCTTGACGGGGTTCCTCGGGGCCGGCCCGCCCGCGCACACCGTGACTCAGGAGACGGTCGCGGGCGGCGGGGTCCATCGACGGGTGCGGGCGGCGGCACCGGAGACGCCGTAGTCCTTCTTCAGTTGTTCGGGGATGGCGTAGTGCATGACGCGTCCACGGGTGAGGGAGGACAGTTCGAGGATCGTGGTGAGGTGGCCGAGCCGGTCCAGCGCCCACGCGCCCATGGGTGAGCGGTCCTCGATCGTCTCCAGGACGCCGAGGAGGCGCGGGGCGGCCTTCACCAAGGTGTCCCAACGGGTGCGGGGTACGTCCAGCCAGTCGGCGCACGTGTCCCCGACGAGGTAGCGGATCAGGGCCGAGACGACCGGGTCGAAGAGGGTGCCGGGGACTACTTCCTCGTACAGGTCGATCAGCTGCCTCGTCAGATGGGCGCCCTCCTCGGAAGGGCCCATGTGGCGCAGCATGTACAGGTCGAGGAACTGCCGCCCTTCGTCGAGCG
Organism: Streptomyces sp. NPDC058812; assembly: GCF_042744565.1. Lineage (NCBI taxonomy): Bacteria > Bacillati > Actinomycetota > Actinomycetes > Kitasatosporales > Streptomycetaceae > Streptomyces > Streptomyces sp. NPDC058812. The sequence continues at coordinate 107,526 of NZ_JBHYOB010000005.1, read as the reverse complement.
TGGTGGGCACGGCCGCCTGGTCGACGCCGAGGACGGCACCGACCACGCGCCAGGCGTAGAAGTACGCGTCCGCTCCTTCGGCGGTCATGTGGATGCCGAGACGGTGCAGGCTGTCCAGGACGAGCAGGGAGAAGAACATCTGCCCGCCGATCATGTCCTCCTGGCAGATCGGTACGCCGAGGGTGTCGGTGTCCCAGCGCTTCTCCCGCTTCAGGTGGTGGCGGATGGCGGCGTGCAGCAGGCGTACCTTCTGGGCGGCCGGGATGAAGCGTCCGCCGGCCTCGAACGCGTCCGGTCGCATGAGGTAGACGGTGAACTGGCCGGTCTCCGCCATGCGTTTGGAGGGGTAGCTCAGCCCGTGGGTGGCCGACAGCAGCTGGGCGACGTGCGGGACGACGTAGCAGGCGGGCATCGACGCGAACGACAACGCGGTGGAGATGTGCACGTTGTTGTCGATGAAGAACAGGCGGGCCTTCTCCATCTCGGCCCAGTCCACCCAGTGCGGCGGCGTGCCGGTTGCCCGCAGGTACTCCCGGGCGACCCCCGGAAGGCCGTCCGGGAGTTCCTGGCCGGCGGTGGAGACGTAACGCATCAGGGAGTTGAACTTGCCGACCTCGCCGCGCTCGAAAAGGGTGGCGACGACGGCGTCGGCCAGTTCGTCGCCGCTGCCGCGCAGTGCGTCCATCGACGTCTCGGTGTAGGTCATCGCGGTCTCCTCGTCAGTGGATGCGGTCGGTGGCCCGCTGTGCGAGCTCGCGCAGTGCCCGGCGCGCCCGCGGTGGTGTCCCGGCGGCGTCCAGGGCGCGGGCGGCCCGCTCGACGCGGGTGCGGATCATCCGCTCGACCCGTTGCGGCGCCTTCAGTTCCAGCATGAGGTCCCGTACCTCGCGCAGATGGGTTTCGTCCAGGTCGCCGCGGCCCAGCACGTGGCGCAGCCGCTCCCGCTGGGAGGCGTCGGCGGTCCGCCAGGTCTCGGCCAGCAGTGCGGTGGGCCGGTGGGCGCGCAGGTCGTCCAGGCCCGCCTTGCCGGTGCGCTCCGGGTCGCCGAACAGGCCGAGCAGGTCGTCGCGCAGCTGGAAGGCCTCACCGAGCGGCAGGCCGTAGGCGGAGTAGGTGTCCCGCAGCGCGGCGGGGGCGCCGGCGAGCAGGCCGCCGATGAGCAGGGGGTGCTCGACGGTGTACTTGGCGGTCTTGTACCGGACCACCTTGAGGGAGGTCGCGGTGTCCGGTGGTCCGCCGGTGTGCAGGATCTCCAGGCACTCGCCGGCGATGAGTTCGCGGGCCAGCGCGGCCCACAGGCCCCGGGCGCGGGCGAGGTAGGCGGCGGGGAGACCGCTGGTGGTGAACAGCTGCCCGGCGAGGGCCATCAGGTGATCGCCCACGAGCATGGCCAGGGACCGGGCGGCCGTGCGGACCCGGCGGCCGTCCCGGGCCGGCCCGGGGGCCGCCGTCAGTACGGTTTCCAGGGCGACGTGGGTGGTGGGCAGGCCGTGGCGCAGGCCGCTGTCGTCGATGAGGTCGTCGTGGACGACCGCCGCGGCGTGCACCAGTTCCATGGCGGCCGCCGCCCGTACCAGGGCGTCGCTGTCCGGTTGCCCGGCCGCCCGCCAGCCCCAGTAGCAGAAGGCCGCTCGCAGCCGTTTGCCGTGCCCGGCCGCGTTCCGCAACTGCCCGGCCACGGGTGCGAGAGCGTCGTCGAGGGCCACGAGGTGGCCGGCCTCCTCGTCGAGGAAGCTCCGCAGGACGCCGTCGACGCGGGTTTTGAAGGCGGCCGGGTCCCAGGGTTCAGACATCGCCGCCGTCGGCCGCCCGCCGTGCCCGTACGTGCTGGGCGAGTACCTCCAGGTGGGCGGGGGGCACGTTCGTGCACCGGTCCAGCGCGAGCCTGCCCCGGGCCTGGAGATCCCGTTCCGCCTCCCGCACCAGGTCGGCGGTGTCCGAACGGCCGAGGAGCCCGCGCAGCCCGCCCACCGCCGAGCCGATCGTGCTCACCGCCAGGTGGGCGAGTCCGGCGACCAGCAGCACGGCCTGGCCGTCCGGTCCCGAGCCCTGTCGCGTCGAGTGCGTCATGCTTCTCCCCCAGGGGATCGCGTCGTCACGGATGCGCCTGGTCAGCGGCGCATCCGGTCAGAGCATGACCGGACGCACGGGGCGGAAGATCCCGAATTCCCCTTTGAGCGACATGGGGAACAGGTGTCAGACGGGCCGGTTCAGTCGCCCGAGTCGTTGTGACCGCCCCCGCGGCGGCCGGAACTCTTCGAGCCGCGCACCAGTTCGCCCGCCGCCAGGGTCACGGCGGACACCGCGCGCACCCAGCGCGGACCGCCCCGCGCCGCCCACACGACGCAGACACACCCTCCGACGACGGCCACGATGCCAACGGACAGGACCAACTCGGCCATTATCCTCCCTTCCCTTCCTTCGGTTCTTCCCGCGATCCGCGACGAGGTGCGCGTTCGCGGGTTCACCCCGCCCGTTCCACGCTCCACCGCGGCAGAAGCTCGAAGAAGGTGACCGCCTCCTCGCGCCACCGCGGACGCCAGCCCTCGGCCACCAGGCGGGCCCGCTCGGCGTAGTCCCGCATGTCCGCCCGCATCCGGTCGGCGACACCGCGGCGCTCTCCGATCTCGCGGACCGCGGCGACGGCCTCCGGCGTGCAGGCGGGGTTTCCCAGCGCCTCCTCGACGACGGCGCGCTCGGCGCCGCTCACGGCGGACAGCAGGCGGGCGACGGTGTAACTGCGCCGGCCCTCGCGGATGTCGGTGCCGGTCGGCTTGCCCATGGCGGCCGCGTCGCCGAACAGGTCCAGGTAGTCGTCGCGCAGCTGCCCGCAGATGCCGACCAGTCGCGCGTAGCGACGCAACTCCTCCTCGTGGGCGGTCGGTTCTTCGCCCGCGGCCAGGAGTCCGAGCTGCAAGGGGGCGAGGACCGAGTAGCGGGCCGACTTGTGGTCGGCCACTGCGTGCAGGATCTCGTCGTCCGGGACCGCGGTGGCGAAGTCGCGCTCCAGGTCGACGATCTGGCCCACGAACGTGTCCGCCGCGGCCCGTGTCTGCACCTCGACCATGGCCTGACGCACCTCGACCGGGAGCCCCGCGTCCAGGAGCACGCGCAGCGAGAGAGCGAGCGCGAGGTCGCCCGCGAGTACGGTGAGCCCGAGCGCCGCCCGCGGATGGCGGGGGAACCGCTCCCGGTAGGCGTAGTAGGTCGTAGGCCCGCCCCGGCGGGTGGCGCTGTCGTCGATGAGGTCGTCGTGCACCAGGCCGTGGGTCTGGAGGAGTTCGATGCTCAGCGCGGCGGCGTCCAGCCCCTCGACCGGCTCGTCACTCACCAGCCGCGCGGCCTCGTGGAGCAGTACCACCCGCATCCGCTTGCCGCCGCGCAGGGACAGGTCGCGCAGCAGTTCCAGGCAGTCCGGGGTGAAGCGGCTGAACGACGGCGCGTCCAGCGTCGCGCCCAGTGTGTCGAAGTACTCCGCGAAGAGCGTGTTGAACCGTCGCTCGTACCGGGCGACCCGGTCCAGCGGTTGCTCGGTCATGGCGAAGTCCTCCTGGGGGCTGAGCGGGTGCCACGCGATCAGTGTGTCAGGGGGCGTCCGGCCACGGAGCGGCACGGTCCAGTGCGCCCGTTCTCGACACCGCTGGCCCCGGGTTGCGACCCGGGACCGGCGTACGTGCACGGTCTGGCGGCCGAGCGGTTGCGCGGGCGGCAGCGCGGCACGCTCGCCGCGCACTACGGCGTCCCCCGGACGAAGGCGCACGACGCGCTGGACGACACCCGGGAGCCGAGGGGTGTGCTGCGCGCCTCGCTGCGTCAGGCGAGCGACGGTCCGACCGGGCAGAACCGTCAGCGTGGACCTCGCCACGCTGCCGCCCTCGGCCCACAAGGTCGTCATCGCCGCCGCCGTCGACGGCTCCCCCGCGTTCGGCGACGTCGGTGCCCTGCACATCGGCGTCGACGCCGCCGACTGACCGCCGCCCGTGCTCAGCAGCCCTGCCACAGCCGGGTCATCACCCGTACCCCGAAGCGCAGTCCCTCCAGCGGCACCCGTTCGTCGACGCCGTGGAACAGCGCTTGACCTGCTTCAGCGCCTCGGTCAACAGCGCGCCGACAGGCGATCCGCGCACGCGATCCGGAGGCCGCGGACCGGTCGATGGCCGAGCACATGCGGATGGCCGGCGCACGGCTGCGCGCCTCGGTGGACGGCGAGGCCTGAGCATCCTCCGGGCCGACTCCCGCAGCACCAGCCCCTCCAGTAGCCCGCCGCGCACCATGCGGCGTTCAGCTCACCGTCGCCACGAGGTCACGGCCGCTGAGCACCGTGAGCCGCGCACGGTGAACTTCCCGGTTCTGGAGGCCAGATGAGCACGGCGGAACAGCACGAGAGCCCCGGCAGACGCACGGTACTGAGAGCGGCCGTGGCCGGCGGGGTGGCCACGGCGGCGGTCGGGGCCTTGGACGCGGTGCCCGCGCGGGCCGCGGAGTCGGCCGGCGGCAGGCGGTTCGACTCCGACAGCGCGCGTTTCACGCTGGCCGTCCTGCCGGACACGCAGTACCTCTTCGACGCAGACAGCAGCGACCCGGCACCACTGCGGGAGACCTTCCGCTACCTCGCCGCCGACCGGTCCGAGGCCAACATCGCCTTCATGACCCACCTCGGCGACGTCACCGAGCACGGCACCGAGGACGAGATCCGGCGGGCCGCCCAGACCTTCCGCACGCTGCACGGCAAGGTGCCCTACAGCGTGCTCGCGGGCAACCACGACATCGCCTCGTCGACGGACGACCAGCGCGGCGACTCCGCCTATCTGAGGGAGTTCGGGCCCGGGCGCTACGCCTCGATGCCGACCTTCCGGGGCGCCTCGCCCGACGGCTACAACAGCTACCACGTCCTGCGTGCCGCGGGCCGCGAGTGGCTGGTCCTCGCCCTGGACTGGCGGATCTCCGACAAGGGGCTGGCCTGGGCCCAGGGCGTGCTCGACGCGCACCCGACCCTGCCCGCCGTCCTCACCACGCACGACCTGGCCTGGGCGGAGGAGGACGGCTCGGCGTCCCTCTCGGGCAACGGGCGGCGGCTGTGGGACGGCCTCGTCCGCGGCAACGACCAGATCTTCCTGGCCCTGGGCGGGCACTACTGGCCGCCCGGCCGGACGGTTCTCACCAACGACGCCGACAACGATGTCCACGTCCACATCACCAACTACCAGGACCGCTACTACGGCGGCGCCGGCATGATCCGCGCCTACGGGTTCGACCTGGTGCGCAACGTGATCGACGTGGAGACGTTCGCGCCGTGGTTCCTGGCCCGCGATCCCGAGCGGCGTGCGCCGTTGGAGGCCGAGACGGTCGAACTGACCGGCCCTGCCGACCGGTTCAGCCTGAGCATCGACTTCGACGAGCGCTTCCGGGGCTTCTCCCCCGTCGTGGTGCCGAAGCCCCGTCCCGCCTCCGCGGTGATGCCGCGCGGCACGGTCGCCTACTGGCGGTTCGACACCTCCGGCATGACGACCGCCCCGGACGGCGGCCCGGTCACGGACGGTTCCGTCGTGCGCGACCTGTCCGGCCACGGCAACGACCTCACCGTCGGCCGGTTGCACGCCAGTGGCCCGGAGGCGCTCACCTGGTCGCCGGACCACCATCCCGGGCAGCCGGCGCACGCCAGCCTCCGGTTCGACGGCGGCAAGGCGCCGGACCGCGGGGCCGTCCTGCGTACGGGGCCGAAGGCGCCGCTGAACAGCGAGAGGTTCCCGCGCGGGTACACCATCGAGACCTTCGTGCGGCTGCCCGAGCCGTTCGAGGGCGATCACGGCTGGATGGGCATCCTCAGCTGGGAGGGGCGCAACGGGGACGCGGGCAAGACCACCGGCTGGTCCCCGCTGGAACCCACGTGCAGCCTCAACCTGTCCCCGGAGCGGTTCCTGCAGTTCGTCGTCTACCCGCACCGCCAGGACGCGGACCCCACCTCGTGGAGCCACGCCGTACCGGTGGGCCGCTGGATGCACATCGCCGTCGTGAACGACGGCCGCCGCACCGTCATGTACGTGGACGGCTCGAAGATCGCCCGCAATCCGACGGCGCCCTCGACCGGCATCGCCACCCTCGGCAAACCCTTCGTGCTCGGCGCCACGCAGTTCGACGAGGCCTTCGGACAGGGCTTCTACGGCTGGATCGGCGACACCCGCATCGTCGACCGGCCGCTGCGGACCCGGGACTTCCTCACCCCGTTCGACTGACGCCCGCTCCCCGCGCCGGGCGACGAAGCCGCCGGGGCGCACCAGCGCCGTGCCGCCCCGGCGACTGAGGCGGGTCACTGGCCCCGGGGTGTTCCGGCGCGGGGCTGTTCCGGCGCGGGGCTGTTCCGGCGCGGGGACCGCTCAGTCGCCCAGGTGCCGCACGAGTGCCTGCGCGACCTCCCGCACGGCCGGTGCCGTCCACCGCCGGCGGTGCCGGGCCAGCCGCACCGGTACGTCGGGGAAGCGCGGCCCGTCGACCCGTACCAGCCGCCCCCGTCGCAGCTCCTCCGCCACGGTGGTCAGCGGCAGCAGGGTCAGCCCCAGCCCGGCCGCCACGCAGTTGCGCGCCGCGTCCACGCTCCCGAACCGGGTGAGCCTCGGCCGCCCGCCCGGAACGTCGAGCAACCGCCGTGCCAGCGCGTCACTGTAGGAGCAGCCCTCCTCCAGGAGGAAGAAGCTCTCCGCCGCCAGCTCCGGCCAGCCCGCCGCGTGCGCCCGGGCGGCAAGGGGGTGTCCGGGAGCGGACACGAGGGCGAGCGGCTCGCGGGCGACGGGTTCGCCCGTCACGTCGGGGAACTCGGTCTCCTCCTCCAGCAGCAGAGCCAGGTCGAGCCGTCCGGACCTCAGCCCTTCGAGGCACTGCGCGGTCCCGGCCGCGTACAGGTGGACGTCCACCTCGGGGTGACTCGTCCGCAGGGCGGCGACGACGCCGGGCAGGCGGCTCGCGCACAGGGACTCCGGACTGCCGACCACCACCCGCCCCGACACGACGCCGGCGTCGTCGCACGCGGCGCGCAACCGCGCCACGGTGTCGAGTACCTCCTCGGCCCGCTCCAGGAGCCGGCGACCGGTGTCGGTGAGCAGCGCGCCGGTGGGCAGGCGGTCGAAGAGCCGGACGCCGAGGTCCCGTTCCAGGGTACGGATGTGCACCGTGACGGTGGACTGGGCCAGGTGCAGTTCGGCGGCGGCGGCGGTGAAGCCGCCGGTGCGGGCGAGCGTGGTGAAGGTCGTCAGCAGTCGGGTGTCCACGCGAGCTACCCTATGCGTTTTCCCGATGGAGAGTATCGAGATCGATCGTTGGACACGATCGGAGCCGGGTGGCAGCGTGTGGGGCATGAGCACCGACGTGACGCGAACGAGCGACGTGGCCGACCATTCCGAGCCGCCGTACGAGACCGAGATCCTGCGCTACTCCGCCTTCACCCACGACCCGGTGGGCGGGAACCCGGCCGGAGTGGTCCTCGACGCCTCCGGGCTCGACGGCACGGCGATGCGGGCGATCGCCGCCGAGGTGGGCTACTCCGAGACGGCCTTCGTCACCGGCGGCGACGCGGCGACGCGGCGGTTCCGGGTCCGCTACTTCAGTCCGCTCGCCGAGGTGGCGTTCTGCGGGCACGCGACGGTCGCGCTGGCGGTCGCCCTCGCCGAGCGGCGGGTGGGGCCCGGCGAGATCGTCCTCGACACGCCCGCCGGCGAGATCGCCGTGTCCACCGCGACCGACGGCGCCGGCGCCGTGCGGGCCACCCTCACCAGTGTGCCGACACGTTCCCGCCCGGCTCTCGCCGCGGAGCTGGACCCGACGCTCCGGGCGCTCGGCTGGGCTCCGGACGACCTGGACCCCGCCCTGCCCCCGCACGTGGCGTTCGGCGGCAACGACCACCTGGTGCTCGCCGCGGCGTCCCGGGCCCGACTGGCCGACCTCGACTACGACTTCGACGGGCTCGCCGAGGTCATGCGGCGTCACGGCTGGACGACGGTGGACCTGGTGTGGCGAGAGTCGCCGGAGCGCTTCCACGCCCGCAACCCGTTCCCCGTCGGCGGTGTCGTGGAGGACCCGGCGACGGGAGCGGCCGCCGCCGCGTTCGGCGGGTACCTCCGTGAACTGGGCCTGGTCACCCGCCCCGGCACCATCGCGATCCGCCAGGGAGAGGACATGGGCCGCCCCAGCGACCTGCTCATCGACGTGAGCCCGCGGGACCCGCGCACACGGGTCACGGGACAGGCGGTGCCCATCCCTTAGTCGCCTCGGCCGGCTCGGGCGCCCAGCCGACGGGCGTCTTCGCCGAAGCGATCGAGGCGGCCGAGGCAGCCGCGGCAGCCGCGGGGGCGCGCGCACAGGGCGGCACCGATGAGTGACCCGGGCTTCGTGGTCGCCTTCCTCGGTGGACTGCTGGCGCCGCTCAGCCCGTGCTCGGCACTTCTGCTGCCCGCGTTCTTCGCCTACTCGTCCACCAGCCGCACCCGGCTGCTCGGACGCACCGCGCTCTTCTACGCCGGGCTGTGCCTGACCATGGTGCCGCTGGGTGTGGCGGGCTCGCCGGCCGGGCGCCTCTTCTACGGGCAGCGCGACCTGCTGGTCACGGCGGGCGGCTGGCTCGTCATCGCCCTCGGGGTGGCGCGACTGCTGGGCCCGGGGTTCGGTTCGCGCCGCCTGCGGTAGTGGGCATGGCCGTGCCGATGTTCGGGTCGGCGGCGTTGTGGGACCGGTTCGACCTGGGCCAGGCGACACTGGCTGCGTGGCCGGCCGGTACGACTGGGCCCGTTGCGGCCGCACTCCACGTCACTGCTCGGCGGGGCGGTGTTCATCGCCCTGGGTGCGGTGTTCCTGCTCTTCGACGGGACGTCGGCGCCGCCGTCGCCGATGGGCGTGCTCGCCCTCGTGGTGGCCGCGGGTTCCCTGGCCGTCCTGGGGCGCGGGGCCCGGGAGGCGCGCCGCGGTGAACGGGGACGCTGACGGCCTCGGCTCGGCACAGAGGGGTGCCTTTCGGGGCGCCCCTCTTCTCAGGAGGCCGGTCCGCCGGCTTCCGGCAGCGGCGTGCGCCGGTCCTGTCGTCCGGGACGCCGCCCTCCTCGCCGGCCCCCGCGCACCCGCCGTACGAGGTCGTCGGCGGCTTCGGGCCACTCGGGGTGGTCGAAGGCGAACCCCGCCTCGCGCAGCCGGCCGGGGACGACGCGCCGGCTCTTGAGGAGCAGCTCGGTGTCCGAGCGCAGGACGAGGGCGCCGAGTTCGGCCATCCACCGCGTCGCGGGCAGACCCACCGGCATGCCCCACGCCTTCCGCAGTGCGCGCATGAACGCGCGCTGGGGCAGCGGAGCCGGCGCGGCGAGGTTCACGGGGCCGGTGATGTCGTCGCGGCCGACGAGGAAGTCGACCGCGCGGACGAAGTCCTGGTCGTGGATCCAGGACACGTACTGTGCACCGCCCGCGACGGAGCCGCCCAGCCCCAGTCGCGCCAGCCGCAGCAGGACGTCCAGGACACCGCCCCGGTCCGGGCTCATCACCATGGCGGAGCGCAGGGCCACCTTGCGGGTGTGCGGGGTGTCGGCCTGCTCCTGTTCGCGCTCCCACGCCCTGGCGATGTCGACGCTGTAGGACCAGTAGTCCGGAACTCCGGTTTCGGCTCCGCCGAGCAGGCCGGTGGCCTCGTCGTTGGGGGCGTCGAAGCGATGGGCGTAGACGGTGGCGGTGCTCATCTGCAGCCAGACGCGGGGCGGCACGGCGGCGGCCGAGATCGCCTCGCCGACCACACGCGCGGAGTCCACGCGTGAGTCCATCATCGCCTTCAGATTGCCGGGGGTGTAGCGGCAGCTCACGCTGCGGCCGGCCAGGTTGACGACCACGTCGCTGCCGTCGACCTCCTCGACCCACTCCCCCGGCGTCCGGCCGTCCCATCCGACTTCGCCCGGCCGCCGCGGCCGCCGGGTGAGCACCACGACGTCATGGCCGGCGGCGGTCCACGCACGCTTCAGCACCGTACCGACCTGCCCGGTCCCCCCGGGGATCACGATCTTCATCGGACGCTCCCTCCTCCGCCTCATGTCTTCGTGCGATCGACCCTATCCCATATTTGAACACGTTCAAATGCGCAGGACGGCGAGGCCCCGGCCCCCGGGAGCCGACCGCCCAACACCGTCTGGGCGCCCGTGGGATGCGGTCGGGCGTGACAGCGGATCGGATGGGTGCCATGCGCAGACCCATAGCCGTGGCGTCCAGCCACTCACGCCGCCTGCTCACGTCGGGCGTCCTCCTCGCCTCCCAGTCACTCCTGCTCACCCTGTCCGCGGCCCCCGCGTCGGCCGACGACGCGCGGACGCCCGTCCGCGGTACCGCCTACATGGGCAGTGGCGTTCTCGCCCACGAGGGCGTCCAGGGGCGGCCCACCGACACCCGCGCCGCCCAGACGGAGGGCGTGGACGTCTCCAGCCATCAGGGCAACGTCGCCTGGGCGACCCTCTGGAACAGCGGGGTGAAGTGGGCCTACACGAAGGCCACCGAGGGAACGTCGTACCGCAATCCCTACTACTCCCAGCAGTACGACGGTTCGTACGACGTCGGCATGATCCGCGGTGCCTACCACTTCGCCATCCCGGACGGCGCCGGGGGCGCCGCCCAGGCCGACTACTTCGTCGATCACGGAGGCGGCTGGTCGAAGGACGGCAGGACACTGCCGGGCGTGCTCGACATCGAGTACAACCCGTACGGGGACACCTGCTACGGCAGGACGTCGAGTCAGATGGTCGGCTGGATCCGGGACTTCCTCGACCGGTACGAGGAGCGCACCGGCCGCCAGGCCGTCATCTACACCTCCACCAACTGGTGGAAGCAGTGCACCGGGGACTACAGCGGCTTCGGCTCCGCCAATCCGCTGTGGATCGCCCGGTACGCCTCGACCGTGGGTCCCCTCCCGGCCGGCTGGGACGTCCACACGATGTGGCAGTACACCTCCTCCGGGCCGACCGTCGGGGACCACGACAAGTTCAACGGGACGCTCGATCGCGTCAAGGCGCTGGCCAACGGCTGACGCGGACCGCCGGGCTGGGCCGCCGGCCGTCCGTGGCTCAGCGATCGGTGAGAGAGCCCAGGATGTCGGCGACCTGCTCACGCACCACGTCCCGGGCCCCGGGAGGCAGGGCGCCGACGTCCGTACGTTCCAGAGCACCGAGTACCTCGTCGGCGCCCGCGTCGCACGGTGCGCTCTCGCTCACGACCTCGTAGCCGTCGCGGACGGCGATCCGCAGGTGGTGCCGCCCCTCGCCGTCGGCGTGCACGGCGGTGGCGACGACCAGGGGCGGCGGCCCGCCGGCTTCGGCGGGCTGCTTGCGGTAGCCGCTGGCTGTCGGGGTGCGCCACCCGAGGCTCAGCAGCAGGTGACGCTTCGCCATGACCTCGGCGAGGTCGGTCTCGTAGGCCCGGTCCGGCCCCAGCACCGTGGCGCGGGCGTCCAGGACGAGGGCCGCGGGCAGCAGGCAGCGCAGGCTGCTGCCGACGAGGTTGCCACCGACCGTGGCCGTCCGGCGTACCGCTCCGGTGCCCACCGTGCCGGCCGCCCTTCGCAGCACCTCGGGGACGCGCTCGTCCATGCGGTGCAGCACCACGGCCGCCCCCAGCGCCTCGGGTGCGACCGCGGTCGCCTCGGGCAGGTTCCGCAGCGACATGGCCAGTTCCGGGAAGCCGTCCCGCTGCCAGGTGGCCCACACGAGGGTGGCACCGCCGATGGGCACCGCTCCCTCGGCCATGCACTCCTGCGCTTCGGACACGGACGTGGGCAGACGCAACAGCATGGCGATCGACCTGCTTTCCCGGGAAGGCGACGGTGGACGACCCGCGCCTCCCGCCGCGTGATCACGGCCACTGCGCATTGTCCGTACCGCCGCGGGGGCGCGTACAGGGCTCACTCATGCACCAGGTGCGCCCTGCGCGCGCTGGACAGGGCGCTTGTAGTAGCGCCACGGGAACACCCCGGAGCCGACCTGTGTCCACCCCTGTTCCTCCATCCGACGGTGCCGGGGGCCGACCGCGAAGGGAACCCTTCGGTGCTCCCAGGGGCGGTCGGACTTCTCGACGACATGGAAGAACGGGCCGAAGTCGACCACGTGCCAGCCGTCCGCGCCGGCTTCGGCGAGCGCCTGCATCTCGTCGAACGCGGTCAGCGGGGTCAGCACCCGCCGTTCCACCGCGCCGGACGCGTCCGGACCGGGGCGCCCCCGGTCGGCGAACCTCTGCTGCGCGGCCTGCCGGCTCACGCCGAGGACACCGCCCACGGTGTCCCAGCTCTGCCCCGCGGCTCGCGCACCCTGGACCGCTTCGCGGAGCAGCCTGCTCGCCTCCTCGGCACCGACGCGGCTGGCGGCCACCAGGCGGAGATAGCCCTCGGGATCGTCCTCCAGTGACTCGACCAGTCCGTCCGGGGCATCGAGAACGGCGGCCGCGATGCCCTCCCTGATGCGCAGGATCTCCGCCTCGGTGAGCAGTTCGGTCCCGCTCACCGCCGCGCGCCCTTCGCCACGAGGAGGGCCAGGAGGTTCGCGGCCACCAGGACGAGGAGGGCCGGGGTGCCGAGGTCGTCGACGAGTGGGATCGCCAGTGCGATCAGGGCGGTCACCACGGCGGGCATGCCGGTGGCGACCGTGGGCACGGCTGGGGAAGAGCGCGTCGAAGTGTGCATGCTGTCAAGGTTTCCTTGACAGCATGGATCTTGTCAAGGAAACCTTGACACCCCGGGCGGGGCTCGCACCCATCACATCCGCGCGGCCAGGAATTCCAGCAGCACGGCGTTGAAGCGCTCGGGTTGCTCGGCACCCGGCAGGTGACCGGCCTCGTCGATGACGGCCAGGGTGGAGTGCGGGACGAGGCGCCGGATGGACTCGGCCTCCGCCACGGGGGTGTAGACGTCGTCCGCGCCCACGACGATCAGGACCGGCGCCTCGACGGCGGCCAGGACGTCCCGGTAGTCGGGGCGTTCGGCACGTCCGCGCAGTGCCGCCGCGGCGCCCCGCGGGTCGGTGGCGCACATCATCTCCAGAACGCGGGCGGCCACGTCCGGCATCGCGGTGACGTTGTAGGCGGCGAGCATCTTGTCGATGACCTCGTGCGCGTAACCGTCCATGCCCTCCGCGAGGAGCCTGTCGGCCAGCCGGTTGCGGAACCGCCTGCCCTCGGCGGTCTCGGCGGGCGCGGAGGTGTCGGACAGGACGAGGGCCCGTACCCGCCCCGGGTGACGCAACTGCAACTCCATGGCGATCTGGCCGCCCATGGAGACGCCGCCGACCACCGCGCGCTCGATGCCCAAGTGGTCCAGGAGCGCGGCGAGGTCGTCGGCGAAGTCGGCGAGCAGAACCTTGCCGGCACTCACGCTGCTGCGGCCGTAGCCGCGCAGGTCGGGGGTGACGACCCGGTAGCCGGCTTCCGTCAGTGCCGTCACCTGGGGCGCCCACAGGGTGCGGTTGAAGGGGTGCCCGTGGATCAGGAGGATCGGGAGCCCTGTCGAGGGGCCGAGGTCGTCGTAGTGGATCGTGGCGCCGCGCACGGTTGTGGAGTCCATTCCGGGACCCTAACGGGCTGTCACCCGGCGGGAAGCACGGGGCGTGCTGATGCCTCAAGGGGCGAGCAGTGCCCCGGTCAACTCCGCACGCAGTTCCTCTCCTTCCTTGCGGACCAGCGCGGGCAGCCGCCCGTTCCACTCCCGCGCCGCGTCGTCCAGCGCCTCGGCGAATGCCCTGTGTGCGCGCCGCCCCATGACGGCCATCGCGACAGGGAGCAGGGGCCGGGCGAAGGAACGGCCTTTGACCCGCGCCTTCACCGTCACCCGCCAGCGTCCATCGGGGGCCGGGCGCGGTACGACCGTCACGGTGGCGCGGGCGAGTGCGTGTGTGAGGGTGCCGCTCAGGGGCGCGGCCAGGGGGCGGCGACCTCGGCCCGCCGCCGACGGCCACCATCCGCCGAGATCGAGGTGCAGTCGTACGGTGCCGCCGAGGTACTTCGCCCGTTTGTCCCCGCTGGTCCGCAGCGTCGCCGAGAACCACGCCTCTCGTGGCCGTGCGGCGCTCACGAGCCGGAGTACGCAGGTCAACTGGGCTCGATGTGCCGGGTCGTCGTCGAGGGTGACGGCTTCCAGTGCCGTCTCGCGGTGACGGTCCCAGGCGAGGACGGTGACCGCCTGGCCGGCGTCCGGTTGCCCGTCCTCCTCGTTCACCGGCCGGTAGCGGGCGCCCGGCCGCAGGTGACGCCCCTCGGACAGGACCAGGCCGGGCAGCGGTCGCCCGTCGGGCAGGCGCAGGCACGCTCCCTCGACGTCGAGGCCTTCCGCGAGGTCGTGGAGCGTGGTGACGCACGACTCGAGCCAGCGGCGGGGCAGGGGGGCGAGCGTCACGGTGTGCTGGAGGCGGGCCATGGGGCCAAGGATGGACGCCCGGGGGCGCCGGGTCGCGGGTGCGGCCCGGCAGTGAGGGGACGAAGTCGGTTGCCGCTTTCCGGCGGGCCGCTCGCTCCTGGTTCACCCGGCCTGCCGTGGAATCGGGCGACCGGTGAACGGCCGGTCGTCCGCAGGGCGTCGTGCGACGAAGACGAACTCCCCGCCCTCACGGTCGGGTGCGTCGCGCACCTCCTCCACCACGTAGCCCTGAGCGTCCAGGTCCGCCTCGACCTCCTGCCGCCCGCGGAAGCGCAACGTCGAGTCGGAGGTCAGCACTTCGCCGTCCGAGCCGAAGACGTAGGTCCAGCGGAAGGAGACCAGCGGCCACCTCACCTCCACCAACCGGCACCAGCTCTCGACCGCGCCCACGCCGGGGATCTCCGTGACCCGGTGGGTCCGATGCCGGTTCCACTCCTCCCAGGCGCGCCGGTCCGGGTCCCGCGTCTCGAACACGAGATGTCCGCCGGGGCGCAGGGCTTCGTAGGCGCCCTTCAGCGTCCGGTGCCACATCCGCGTGTCCGTGATCTCCTGGGGGGCGTTCGCCGTCATGGTCGCCAGGTCCACCCGCAGCGCGGGCAGTGAGGTGGCGTCGCCCTCGATCCAGCGCACCCGGTCGCCGCCCGCCTTGCCCCGAGCCACCTCGAGGGAGGCCCGGGCGGGGTCGACGCCGACGACCTCCACGCCGCGGCCGGCCAGCAGCAGGGCGAACACGCCTGTTCCACAGCCGATGTCCAGCACCCGCCGCGCGCCGAACTCCTCGGCCATGCGCACGTACGCGTCGAGGTCGCCGCGATCGGGGTCGAGGGCGTCGTACACCGCGGCCAGCCGTGGATGCCGGAAGCACTCGTCAGCCATGCGGCCGACGGTAGCCGAAGCCTTCCGCGAAGTCCCCGGGCCGGGACCGGCCCGAGGACACGCGGGCGGCGTCAGCGGCAGGCCGTCGCAGGGCCGGTCCTCGTCAGCCGCAGGCCCGGGTCACCAGGTGATCCGGCCCACCGCCGTCCGGAGGTGGGCTCGGGCCACTCGGTGATCCGGCCCACCGCCGTCAGGGCCGGCCGTCACGCGGCGGCGGCCACCGGCACGGGGCGCTCGGCCTCGTTCAGCCACTCGATCAGGGAGGTACGGGCGCGGGCGACCCGTGAACGCACCGTCCCTATCGGGCACTCGCTGACGTCGGCCGCCTCCGCGTAGGGCAGCCCCAGCATCTGGGTGAGGACGAACGCCTCGCGGCGGTCGTCGGGCAGCGCGGCCAGCAGTTCGGCGAGGGCGATGCCGTCGTCGAAGCCGGGCAGACCGCGCGGCTGGGTGTGCTCCGCGGCCGACTCCCAGTCGTCCGTGGCCGCCAGGCGGGGCCGGGAGGAGTCGTAACGGATGCTGTCGACCACCGCGCGGCGGGCGATGGCGAGCAGCCAGGTGCGGGCCGAGGAGCGGCCTTCGAAGCGGTGGAGGCTGCCGAGGGCCCGCAGGAAGGTGTCCTGGGTCAGGTCCTCGGCGCTCTGCGGATCGGCACCGAGGAAGGTCACGTAGTGGCGGACGTCCCGGTGCAGGGCGCGTACGAAGCGGTCGACGGCGACGGGGTCGCCGGTGCGCGCGGCGAGTGCCCAGGCCGTGATGGACGCCTCCTTCGCGGACGTACCCGACTGCCGGCGTGGTGGGGGCAGGGCAGGAGTGATCACCTGTGTCTGTCCTTCTCGGGATCAGGGTTCCGGTCTCCGGGCGGGGCCGGCCCGTGCGGGACGGGCCGACGGCACGGCGGGACCGGCTAAGGGGTGGGCGGCCGGGCGCGGGAGCGCACGGCCGGTGTGCCCGAGGTACGACGCCGGCGGCTCGACGGCTCGGCGGATTCGCCGGCGGCCTCGGGGAACCTGCTGCCGTCAGACGACAGCGACCCCGGCGGGCGGGCCCCGAGAAGTGATCGCATGGGCGAGGAGAAGACGGCGCGGTGCCCGGTCCGAGGCCGCTCGGCGGGCCCGGACGCGCGGGCGGTGCGGGGGCGCGGGCAGCCGGAGCAGCAGGCGCAGGGGCGCGACGAGCCGGGTGGCGAGGCACCGCAGGATGCGGAAGGCGGCGCGTTCGCCGTGGGCGAGCCAGAGGCCGCACAGCAGCGCGGCCACCAGGTGGGCGGTGAGCATGCCGGTCGAGGACATGCCGCCCATGGCGTGGCCCGCGGGGTCCATGGCGTCCATGGCGTCCATGGAGTGGCCGGCGTGGGGGCCGTGGTCCGCGGCGTTCATCGGCGTCGGCATGGGGCCGTGCTCCCCGCCCGGGCCGGACGGCATCCGGCACAGCAGGATGTCCAGCCAACGGCGCACGAGGGACTCGCCGCCCGGGGACCGCGGCCGCTTCGTCGCCTGGGCGAGCGAGAAGGACGTGTGCAGTACGGTCTGGGCGGCCACGGCGACACAGACGACGGCGAGCGGTCCGCGTTCCCGGTCGGCGAGCCACCAGGCGGCGCCGCCCGTCGCCGACGCGCCCGCCGCCATGGCCCACCAGGGCACCGCGGTCCCGGACATCAGGATGTGGCCCAGGGCGGCAAGCAGCACGCAGACGGCCGCGAACACCGCGGCCCGTACCGTGCGGGAACACCATCCTGCAGTCATGGCGGCCTCATCCTCGCATCCGGGCTCCCGTGATCACCGGTGGGTACGGATTCCGGCCCGGCCCCCCGCTCAACACGACGCGCGTGATCCACACCACATCCACACCGCACTTCACACACATTCGGTCGGACGAAAGGCTCGTCCGGTTCCCGGCCGTCCCCGCCGAACCGGAGCAGCGGAAGCGGACGCGGGAGCGCCGGCGCACGAGGGCCGTCCGCCGTGCCTCCGCGCCCGGCGGAGGCACGCGTCCACGGCCGCCGCGCCGGGTATCCCCCAGTCAGTTCCCCCACGACCGCCGGTGCGGACACCGGCGCGGTCGCCCGTATCCCACGGAAGGTGCACCGGTATGACCGATCCTCACGGCCTGGAGCCCGTAGCGACGTTCTGCGGAGACTGCGACTGCGGCTGCCCCCAGCTGTTCGTCGACCCCCACGCCCCGGCGGAGCAACGGATCGTCCTGACCGACGACTTCGGCCAGCGCGTACAGATGAGCGCCGACCAGTTCTCGTCGCTGGTCGACGACGCCAAGCAGGGCAGACTGGACGGCATCGCCCTGCCCTGAGCGGACACCGCAGGGCCGCCGTCCGCCCGCCCCCCGGCCGCCGCACGTCCGGGCGGGTGAACGGTCCCGCGCCCGGACGATCGAAAGCCGCCGCCCGGGGAAGAGGGGTAGGCATGCGCGCACTCGTCATCAACTGCACTCTCAAGCCCTCCCCCCAGCCGTCGAACACCGAGGCGCTCGCCGCCACGGTCATCGCGGCCCTCAAAGGCCACGGGGCGGAGGTGGATGTCGTACGGGCCGTGGACCTGAACCTGAAACCGGGGGTCGAGACCGACATGGGCGACGGTGACGACTGGCCGGGCGTGCACGAGAAACTGCTGGCGTCGCAGATCCTGATCATCGCCTCGCCGACCTGGCTCGGCCGCCCGTCCTCGGTGGCCCAGCGGGTCCTCGAACGCATGGACGCCATGCTGGCCGAGACCGACGACGAGGAGCGCCCCGTCGCCTACAACCGCGTCGCCGGGGTCCTGGTCACCGGGAACGAGGACGGCGCCCACCACGTCATCAGTGAGATCAGCGGCGGGCTCTCGGACATCGGCTACACCATTCCGGGTCAGGCCTGGACCTACTGGCACCTGGGTCCCGGGCCCGGACCCGACTACCTCGACGACGACCGCGGCCACGACTGGTCGACCTCGACCGGCCGGGCCATGGCGTCCAATCTCGTCCACGCGGCGCGTGCGCTCAGCGCGATGCCCCTGCCCGCTCCGCCGTCCTGACGTCGTCGGCGCGCAGCATGCGTACCCGCGGGGAGAGCAGGGCCGCCGCGGTGGCCAGGACGATCGGAGCCGCGCAGCCGGCCAGCGCGCGGGCGGTGCCCACGGCCGCCGCCACGGGCCAGGCGACGAGCAGGCCGAGCGGGGCGAAGGCGAGGGAGCCGAACCAATCGTAGGAGCTGACCCGGGAGAGCGCCTGTTCGGGTACCTGCCGTTGGATCGTCGTGGCGCGCAGGACACCGAAGACGTCGCTCGCGACGCCGGCGCCGAACATGGCCGCGGCGATCAGCCGTACCGGGGCCCGCACACTGAGCAGGGTGATCGGCACGGCACCGGGAAACGTGCACAGCAACACCGGCACGGGCCGGCGCACCCGGACGCGGGCGGCGAGCCCGGCGCCCGCGATGGTGCCGACGCCCCTGCGCGCCCACGATCACCGACCACGTCCGCGCCCCGCCCAGGTGCTGGTCGGCCATCAGCGGGCCGAGGACACCGGCGTTGGCGTTGGGCGCGGCGACGACGACCGCGTACTGCGCGACCACGACCCACAGCCACCGCCGTCCGGCGAACTCCTGCCGGCCCAGGTCGGCCCACCCCGACGCCCTCTTCCGGACCCGCGCCGGCACCCGCAGCCGGAGCGTCAATGCGGCGCTGACGGCGAAGGACGTGGCGTTGAGGGCGAGCGCCCAGCCGGCGCCCACGAGGGCCACCGTGACGCCGGACAGGGCCAGTCCGAGCAGCAGGGCGCTGTTGCTGCTCATCCGCAGCAGACCGTTGGCCCGTTGCCGCCGGCCGGCCGGCACGAGCAGCGGCACGAGGCCGTCCATGGCCGGGGCGAACAGGGTCGTCGCCGTCCCCGCCACCACCGCCAGTACACACATCGCCACGAGCGGCGCGTGGCCGGTGAGCACCATGGCGGCCAGGCCCGGGTACGCCCCGCACCCCAGCACGTCGGCCGTGACCATCAGCCGCGACCTGGACATCCGGTCCGCGATGACGCCGCCGATCGGAATGAACAGGAGCTGCGGCAACGCCTGGCACGCCAGCACCAGTGACAGCCGGCCCGCGCCGGCCCCCGGCAGAGCGAGTGCCGCGAACGCCAGCGCCACCCGGGCGAAGCCGTTGCCCAGTACCGAAATGACGCGTGCGCCCAGGAGCGGCACGAAGCGCTGGTCGCGCCACAGGGGCACGCTGTCGGGGGAATCCGGGTCATCCGTCACGGGCCGGCGCCCTCGAACCCCGCGATCGGCGCACGCTCGGAACCGGCCACCGCGGGACGGCGTCGGCGGTAATAGGAGACGGTGACGGCGCCGAGCAGCGGGCCCCATGCCACCAGGGGCAGGTAGGCGAAGCCGAGGAGCATGTCGCCGAGCGGCGTCAGGTCGGGGTGGGGGGTGGCCCACCACCAGGCGAACGGGGTCCACAGGGCGGTCAGCACGACGGCGCCCAGGCCTGCCGGGAGGACCGCCGCCGGCACCGGGACCGGCCGCCCGCCGAGCAGCGGGACCCAGCGCGGGACCACCTCGCCCCAGGGCCGGACCAGGCCGAGCGTGAGCAGGGCCAGCGCCTCGCTCACCACGCTCAGTCCGACCACGTACACCACGCCCCATCCGTCGACGCCCATCGCCTCGTAGCCCGCCTCGGTGTACCCGGCCGGCTGCCCCGCCGCCAGCAGGAGGCGCCAGAGTCCGGTCGGCAGGGTGAGGAGCGCGACGGCGTGAGCGGCGAGGACCGCCCAGCGGGCGGGGGCGGGATGCCGTGGTGTCGTGGTCATGCACTTCATCCTGTCGGCGGGCCGCCGCGCCGGCGTCGCTCCCGGGTACGGTCCGCGACGCGGCGCCGGAAGGACGTCCCGAGGGTTGACTCCCCCGCCCGGGGGAGACCCGTCCTCCTCAAGGCACACCGCCCGTGCATGTCTGCCGTCGCCGATGCGGGGCAGTCGTGCACGTGCAACGACGTACCGAACGCATGAGGAGCTGGTGTCCGCCATGACGCACGACCTGACCCCGAAGTACACGGTCCCCGGCATCGAGCGCGAGGCCGCCGGCCGGCTGATCGGCGTGCTGCGGATGCGCCTGCACGCCCTCAACGACCTGCATCTGACCCTCAAGCACGTGCACTGGAACGTCGTGGGACCGCACTTCATCGCCGTGCACGAGATGATCGACCCGCAGGTCGACCAGGTGCGCGAGATGGCCGACGACGTCGCGGAGCGCATCGCCGCACTCGGCGGGGTGGCGCAGGGCACGCCCGGGGCCCTGGTGGCCGAGCGGCCCTGGGACGACTACTCCATCGGCCGGGCCGACGCCATCGCCCATCTCGGCGCGCTCGATGTCGTGTACACCGGCGTGATCGAGGGTGTGCGCGGGGCGGTGAAGGAGGCGGGCGACATCGATCCCGCCACGGAGGATCTCCTGATCGGTCAGCTCCGGGACCTGGAGCAGTTCCAGTGGTTCGTGCGGGCCCATCTGGAGAGCTCCGGAGGCACCCTGGCGACGGGCGGCGCGACGTCCGAGACGGAGGCCGCGGACCGCGGCGCGGAACTGGCCTAGCCAGGGCCCGTCCCTGGTCCGCCCGGGTGGGCCGATCGTGCCGGGGACGGCGCGGTCGGCCCCCGGCGCGTGCCCGCCCGGTGTGCCGCTCAGCGTGCGGGTCGTCCTCGGCGTCCGATGAGTACCCCGGCGATGACCAGGTCGGCGACCAGGACCACGGCGCCGACGACGAAGAGGTAGAACAGCCCCTCGGCGGCCAGCCCGATCACGCCGAGGACGAGCGCCACCAGCAACAGCAGGAGGAACAGGCTCAAGATCGTCTCCCCTCGAAGAGGCTCGTCGGACGGTTCAGCGTCGGCCGAGCCGGCGCTCGCCGCGGCTGCCCTGCTCGTAGGGCAGCTGGTAGTGGGCGAAGACGGCGCCCTCGTCCTCGGCCGCGAGTTCACCGTCCGGGTCGATGCCGGGCGCGTCCTTGACCAGGCTCTTGTCGTAGCCCACCTTCAGGTAGCCCGGTCCGACGGTGGCCTTGTCCACCGGGACGAACACCAGACGCCGGCGGGTCGGCAGACCGATGATGACCGCGGCGAACGCGGGCCGGTCGGTGGCGGTGTCGAAGTAGATGGACTCGAGAGCCCCGATCTTACGGCCGTCACCGTCGACGACGTCATGTCCACGCCAGTCACGAATGTTGTCTGCTTCAAACATGGTTCTTCCCTTCCGAGGACGCTCACTGTCTTGTTCCCCGCTTCGCGTCTCCCTCGCACGTTCTGTCCCACACCGGCGTACGGCAGCTCATCGCGATAGGCTGCCTGGCCGGGACGAGGGTGCTCTGGGTGTGGACGGACACCCGGCGAATTTCCGAAGGAGATCGAGTGTGGATGCCACAGGCCCCACGGGCGGACCGCCCCGGGTGCGCAGCGGGGCCGTGCTGGAGGTCCGCCCGCTGCCCGGCCGTCCCGGCCTCCGGGCCAGCGGAGAGATCAGCGTGACCACCCGCCCGTCCTGGGAGAAGGCCCTCACGGAACTGTCCAGGCAGCACACGGACGTGTCCTACCTGGAACTGTCCGGCGTGCGGTTCGTCGATGTGGCCGGGGTCGCGGCACTCGCCGTCACTGCCATGAACCTGCCCGGCGGGCGGGTCGTGGTGGAGCAGCCTCCGCCGCAACTGCCCCGGGTGCTCGAGCTGTTCTGGCCGTCCCTGCACCGTATCGAGGTGGCGCCGCGATGAGCACGGTGACCCACGAGGAGGCGTTCGCGCATCCGGCGCTGTTCTACCGCTCGGAGCGCGAGTACGCCGACCGGACGGTGACGTTCGTGCGGGAGGGACTGGCCGCGGGCGAACCCGTGGCGGTGGCCGTGCCCGCCCCCAACCTGGAGCTGATCAGGGACGGGCTGGGAGCGGACGCGCGGGACGTCTCCTTCCTGGACATGACGGAGGCCGGACGCAACCCGGGGCGGATCATCCCCGGAGTGCTCAGGGCGTTCGCCGACGCGCACACGCACGGACGGGTGCGCATCATCGGCGAGCCCGTCTGGGCCGGGCGCAGCACGGCGGAGTACCCGGCGTGCGCCCAGCACGAGGCACTGATCAACGCGGCCTTCGCGGGCCGTTCCGCGACGATCCTGTGCCCGTACGACGAGGCCGGGCTGGACGCGGACGTCCTGGCCGACGCCTTCGTCACCCATCCGACGGTCATCGCCGGAGGCCGTGAGCGGGCCAGCGGGGCCTACGACTGGCCCGCGGTCGTCGCCCGCTACAACGAGCCCCTGGGTCCCGCGCCGGACGCCGACGTCCTCGCCTTCGGTGCACGGGAGCTGCCCGAGGCGAGGCACTTCGCCGTCGGCCGGGCCGCGTCGCTCGGGCTGGCCGAGCAGCGCCTTCAGGACGCGGAGTTGGCGGTGGCGGAGCTCACCACCAACAGCGTGGTCCACGGCGGCGGTCACGGGACGCTGGCGATCTGGTCCGATGCCGGGCAAGTGGTGTTCGAGGTCCGCGACACGGGACGCCTCACGGATCCGCTGGCCGGCCGCCGGCCCCCGGAGCGCGGGCAGATCGGCGGCCGTGGCCTGCTGCTCGTCCATTACGTCGCTGATCTGGTGCGGGTGCACACGTCGGACGACGGCACCACCGTCCGCTTCTACGTCGGCCTCTGAAACGGTGTCGGAATCCGTTCACGCGCCACGCCGACCGCGGAAGCATGTGTGGGTGCCTTGACCCGGGGTAGGCGCTCTGTCGTCGGCCGACAAGCTGACAGCGACGGGGGCCGATCGACTGGGAGGGCACATCATGGCGACGACGACCGCACAGATCACCGAGCACACCACCACGGGCATGCCGGAGGTAGCGGACCCGTCCAAGGTGGCGCCCAAGGACGCGCGGGAGTTGTCGAAGCTGTTCTTCAAGCAGCTGACGGTGCTCGAAGAGGGCACGCCCGAATACCAGTACGCGCGCAACACGCTGATCGAGATGAACATGTCCCTGGTCCGCTTCGCGGCCGGCCGGTTCCGCAGCCGTGGACCGGAGGAGATGGAGGACATCGTCCAGGTCGGCATGATCGGCCTGATCAAGGCCATCGACCGGTTCGAGCTGACCCGCGAGGTCGAGTTCACCTCCTTCGCCGTGCCGTACATCGTCGGCGAGATCAAGCGGTTCTTCCGTGACACCTCGTGGGCCGTGCACGTGCCCCGGCGGCTCCAGGAGGCCCGTGTCCAGCTGGCCCGGGCCACCGAGGAGCTGCGCAGCCGACTGGGCCGCAACCCCACCACCAAGGAACTGTCCGAGCTGATGAGCCTCCCGGAGGACGAGGTCGTCGAGGCCCGCCTGGCGGCCAACGGCTACAACTCCGCCTCCCTGGACGCGGCCATCAACGGCAGCGAGGACGGCGAATCGGCGCTGGCCGACTTCATCGGCGCGGACGACTCGGCGCTGGCGCTCGTGGACGACTTCCACGCCCTGGCCCCGATGATCGCCGAGCTGAACGAGCGCGACCGGCAGATCATCCACTGGCGGTTCGTCGAGGAGCTCACCCAGAAGGACATCGGTGAACGCCTCGGGGTCTCGCAGATGCACGTGTCCCGCCTGATCTCGCGCCTGCTGGCCCGCCTGCGGGAAGGCATGCTCAGCACCCACTGAGTGGCGTCTCAGGCGGCGGCCGTCTTCTTCTTCCGGCCGCCGCCGGCACCGGTGAGGGCGTCGATGAGCTGTTCGCGGCTCATCTTCGACCGTCCGGCGATGCCCTGGTCGGTGGCCCGCTGGTAGAGCTCCGCCTTGCTCAGCTCCCGCAGCTCGCCCCGCTTGGGCGGCGCCTTGCGGGAGGGTGCGGTGGCCTTCTTCCGCGGTGCCGAGGGCTGCTTGCCTCCGGTGCCCTTCGCCTTCGCGGGTGCCTGTTTGCCGCCGGTGCCCTTCGCCTGTTCCAGGCTGCCTTGCAGGACCTCCATCAGGTCGACGACGTTGGTGGCCCGGGGCGCTTCCTCGGCGACGGCGACCTCCTTGCCCTCGGCCTTGGCCCGGACCAGCTCGCGGACCTTCTCCTGGTAGGAGTCGTGGTAGCGGGCAGGGTCCCAGGGGCCGCTGAGAGCGTCGACGAGGCGCATCGCCATGTCCAGTTCCTTGCCCCGGTCCGCCCGGCCCTCCGGCAGCTCGGGCAACTCCTCGACCGGGTCGCGGACCTCGTCGGCCCAGTGCAGCGTCTGGAGCATCAGGACCTTGTCCTCGGCGCGGAGCGCGGTCAGGTACTGCCGGTTGCGCATGACGAACGTGGCGACGCCGACCTTGCCGGCCTCGGCGAGGGCGGTGCGGAGCAGCTCGTAGACCTTGAGGTACTCCTTGCCGCGCGGGGCGACGTAGTAGGTGCGGCCGAAGTAGACCGGTGCGATGCGGTCGAGGTCGACGAAGTCGGTGATCTCCAGGGTCTGGGAGCGGCCCGGCGCGATCTCGTCCAGTTCCTCCGGCTCGACGACGACGTACTCGCCCTCGCCGACCTCGTAGCCCTTGACGATGTCACCGGGGCCGACTTCCTTGCCGGTGCGCTCGTTGACCCGCCGGTTGCGGATCCGGTCCGAGGTGCCGCGCTGCAGCTGGTGGAAGTGGACCGTGTGGTCCTGGGTCGCCGTGAACAGACCGACGGGCACCGAGACCAGCCCGAACGTGATCACACCTGTCCAGATCGCCCGTGCCATGGCCGTCCGCTCCGTCCGTCCTGCCCGCTCCGCCCAACCCCACCACGCTCACACCCCGGGCACGATCGTGCGCGCCGGACGGCGCACACGGGTCAACAGCCGGGTGACAGCGCGCGCATCGGCCCCAGTCGGTATTTCCTGTGAGGTGCGGGACGGCAAACGCGCTCCGCCCTCTCCGCTCCCCCCGTCGGACGAAGACGGACAACGTCGACCAAAGGGACCCCGACCCATGAGCTGTCACCTGAAGGCGATCACCCGCGAGGAACATCTGCGCTTCGTCACGTCCCGGCCCTCCGTGAGTCACCTGCAGACGCCCTCGTGGGGCGACGTGAAGCCGGACTGGCGGGCGGAGAGCCTGGGCTGGTTCGACGAGGGCGGCGGCCTCGTGGGCGCGGGGCTGGTGCTGCTGCGGCCGTTGCCGAAGCTGAAGCGGTATCTGGCCTATCTGCCCGAGGGCCCGGTCATCGACTGGGGTGCGGCGGATCTGGAGCGGTGGCTGGAGCCGATGCTCGCGTACCTGAAGAAGCGGGGCGCCTTCTCGGTGCGGATGGGTCCGCCCGTGGTGGCCCGGCGCTGGAGTGCCGAGGCGGTCAAGGCCGCGATCGCCGACCCGGGGGCCCGGCGGCTGGGGGACGTGGAGGCCACCGTGCGCGAGCCCGGGGCCGACGGCGTCGCCGAGCGGCTGCGCCGGATGGGCTGGCGGCAGACCGCGCCGGGCGGCGAGGACGGCTTCGCCGCGGGCCAGCCGCGCTACGTGTGCCAGGTACCGCTCGCCGGGCGGTCGCTGGAGCAGCTCCAGAACGGCTTCAACCAGCAGTGGCGCCGCAACATCAAGAAGTCCGAGAAGGCCGGCGTCAAAGTCGTCCGGGGCGACCACGAGGACCTCCCGGCCTTCTACGAGCTCTACGTCGAGACCGCCGAACGGGACCGGTTCGTCCCGCGCCCCCTCGCCTACTTCCAGCGGATGTGGACCGCGCTGACGGCCGAGGACCCGGACCGCATGCGCCTCTACCTCGCCCATCACGACGGGGAGGTGCTCGCCGGTGCCACGATGCTGACCGTCGGCGAGCATGTCTGGTACTCCTACGGTGCTTCCACGAGCCGCCGGCGCGAGGTGCGGCCCAACAACGCGCTCCAGTGGCGGATGATGTGCGACGCCCATGAACTCGGCGCGGCCGTCTACGACTTCCGCGGCATCACCGACACCCTGGACGAGGACGACCACCTGCTGGGACTGCTGCGGTTCAAGGTCGGAGCAGGCGGTGAGGCCGTGGAGTACCTCGGCGAGTGGGACTATCCGCTCAACAAGCTGCTGCACAAGGCCCTGGGCCTGTACATGGCGCGGCGCTGAGCCGTCCCGGAGTGGCTCGGAGCGGCCCGGAGCGGCCCGGACCCGCCCGGTCAGTCGGCGGGCTTCTCCCAGACCGACACGTGGCCGCCGCTCTCGTGGGTGAACGGCTTCCGGGTCCACCCCTCCCAGCGGTCACGCAGCCGCAGTCCGGCGAGCCGGGCCATCAGATCGAGTTCGGAGGGCCAGACGTACCGGAAGGGGTAGCTCTCGTACTCGGGACGTCCGTCCACCATGGTGACGTAGTTCGAACTCATCGCCTGGGTGGCGGTGTCGTAGATGTCGAACGCCCACCCGGTCGGGCCGATGCGGAACGGCACGGCGGTCTGTCCCGGGGGCAGTCGGCGCAGCTCCGGCACGCCCACCTCGATGACGAAGCAGCCGCCGGGCTCCAGATGGTCGGCCGCGTTGCGGAAGCAGTCGACCTGGGCGTCCTGCGTCGTCAGGTTGTTGATGGTGTTGAAGACGAGGTAGGCGACCGTGAAGGTGCCCGGTACCCGGGTCGTCGCGAAGTCGCCGATGGTCACCCCGACTGTGTCGCCGCCCGGCTTGGCACTCAGCCGGGCGGTCATGGCCCGGGACATGTCGATGCCGTGCACCGGGACTCCGCGGCCCGCCAGGGGCAGCGCGATCCGGCCGGTGCCGACGCCGAACTCGAGTGCCCGGCCGGTGCCCGCCAGTTCGGTCAGCAGGTCGACGGCGGGGTTCACCGCCTCGGGTGTGAACCTGTCCGCCGCCGACTCGTCGTAGTGCGCGGCGACGCTTTCCCCGAAGCAGCCGTCCTCATCAGACATGCGAGGGACCGTACCGCTCGTCAGGCCGCCGGCGCCCGTGATTTTCCGCCGCGCGCCAGGACCGCGTACAGCAGCGAGGCGACGACGATGCCCGCCGGCAGGGCGAGGTCCAGGCCGCCCAGGGCGTGTGCGATCGGCCCGGTGTAGAGGGTGTTGACGCACAGGGCCGCCACGGTGACGCCTCCGGCGAGGGCCAGCGCGCCCGCCGGGTTGACTCCGGCGGTGTACCAGAAGGCGCTGCCGGGCGTCTCGTCCATCAGGGCCCGGCCGTCGTAGCGGTTGCGGCGCAGCACGATGTCCGTGGCGTAGACGGCCATGGCGGGGCCGAGGAGGACGACGGTGAGCTGGAGGACGTTGCTGACGGTGTCGAGGAAGTCGGAGGCGAGGAGCCCGTACAGGGTGAGGGCGACGGCCGCGGTGCCGTCGGCGAGCACGCTGAGGGAGCGGCGGATGCGGATGCCGACGGCCTGGAGGGCGAGGCCCGCGCTGTAGGCGGTCAGCGCGTTGATGGCGATGGTGCCGAGGACCAGGGCGAGCAGGAGTACCGGGCCGAACCAGCCGGGCAGGAGCTGCCGCAGACCGGCCTGCGGGTCCGTCATGTCGACGGCGGTCGCGGCGAGGGCGCCGAGGGAGCAGACGAGCACGCCGGGCAGGAAGCCGCCCAGGGCGGTCCAGCCGGCGATCGCCCTGGCCGGCGTCGTGCGGGGCAGGTAGCGGGAGAAGTCGGCGCTCGTGGTGTACGACAGCGGGCCGGATCCGATGAGGGTGACGCCGGCGATCAGCACCGCCCACAGGTCGGTGCCGGTGAGTGGTTCGGCCGGTACGTACGCGAAGTCGGTGTGCCGGAACACGCCGACCGCGACGACGGCGAAGGCGGCCGTCAGGGTGAGCGTGATCGGGAGGTACAGCTTCATGATCATGCCGTGGCCGTAGACCCCGATGGTCAGGGTGAGGGCGGCGATCACCATCACCACGGTGACCTTGACGCCGGTGGTCGCGGTGATGCCGGCCATCTCGACGAGGGCGAAGGCGGCGGTCGCGGCGGCGGCCAGGTTGAGGGCGAAGTAGCAGACGGAGATGAGCCAGCCGACGACCGCGTTGTTCACGCGGTTGCCGCGGACTCCGTACATCGCCCGCGTGACGACCTCGCTCGGCGCGCCCGCCGCCGGGCCGGATATGGCAAGCAGGCCGGTGAGCAGCCAGAACAGGTTGCCCACCACGATCACCGCGAGGGCCTGCCACAGGGTCAGGCCCATGAGGATCAGGGCGCCGCCGGTCACCAGGCTGAGGTAGGTGACGTTGGCCGCCGCCCAGACGGAGAAGAGTTGCCTCGGGCTGCCGTGTCGTTCGTGGTCGGGGATGTGGTCGATGCCGTGGGCCTCGACGCGGCCCGCCCGTTCCGACGGGGGCCGGGGTGGCGGAGCCTCCTGACGCGCGGCGCCGGAGCCGGGGTGCGGGTCGGGGATCGTGGACGCCATGAGGCTCCTCCGGGGTGCTGGTATCCCACCTGCTTGCTTGTTGGTCGCACACTCAATAACATTGATTCCATGCCGTCAAGCGTCCCGAACAAGCGAATCCGCAAATCTCCAGCGGCCAGACGTGCGGAAATCGTTGCCGCAGCCTCCGGTGTCGCACTGACCGAAGGACTGGAGTGCATCACCCTGAGACGGATCGCCGAGGAACTCGACGTCCGCCCCGGGCTGATCAGTCACTACTTCCCCGCGGTGGAGGACCTGGTGGCCGAGGCCTACGGCGACGCCGCGGATGCCGAGTTGGAGGCACTCCTCCCTGCCGACCTGGCCGGTGCGACGCCGACGCGGCATCTGGCGCGGTTCTTCGCCCGGGCGACCGGAGCGGCGTTCGACGACATCAGCCGGCTCTGGCTCAACGCCCGGCACCTGAGCCGCTACCGGCCCACGCTGCGCGACCGTGTCGCCGTCCAGGAGACCGCCTGGCGCGACCGGCTCGAGGCGCTCATCCGCGAAGGCGTGCGGCGGGGCGAGTTCCGCACCGACGACCCGCTGCTGGCCGCCGTCCAGATCCTGGTCGTCCTCGACGGTCTCGGCATGCTCGTCAACAGCGTCGACCCCACGGACGATCCGCCCGCGGTCCGGCTGATGCCCGTCACCACCGCGGAACGCGAACTCGGCCTGCCCGCAGGCACCTTGACGGCCCCCGAAACCCCGAACCGACCCGCTCCCAAGGAGTGACCGTGCGCACCTCTCTCATCCTGCTCTCGGCCCGGCTGCTCGACCCGGTCAGCGGGGAGTTCCTGCCGCAGACGGCGCTGGCCGCGGCCGACGGGCGGATCTCCGCCCTCGGTGACGACCGGGAGATCCGCGCACTCGCGGACGCCTCGACCACGGTGGTCGACCTCAAGGGGGCCGTGGTGACGCCCGGCTTGGTCGACGGGCACATCCACCCCGTCTCGGGGGCCGAACTGACCCACGGTCTCGACCTGTCGGGCTGCACCGACGTCGGCCAGGTGCGCGAGGCGCTGGCCCGCGCGGCACGGGGCCTCGCCCCCGGCGCGTGGCTGCACGCCTGGGGCCTCGACCCCAACGTCTTCGACGGCCGCCCCGTCGAGACGGCACCCTTCGACGCGGTACTCGACGGGGTGCCCGCGCTGTTGCTGCTCTTCGACGCGCACTCCATGCTCGCCAGCCGGCGCGCGCTGGAGCTGGCCGGGGTGGACGGGCCGCGCACCTTCGACCAGGCCACGGCGGAGGTGGTGTGCGACGCGGACGGCAGGCCCACCGGCCTGCTGCTGGAGGACGCCGCGTGCGAGCTGGTGGAGCGGATCGCTCCGCAGCCCACCCGCGAGGAGCGCCGCGACCGGCTCGCCGCGGCCCTGCGCGCCATGGCCGCCGCCGGCCTGACGGGCGGTCATGTCATGGACGCGAACGGCGACAGCCTCGCCTTCTACGGCGAGCTGGACGAGGCGGGTCGGCTGCCGCTGCGGCTGCGGGTGGCGCCGTGGTGCCAGCCCGGCACCGACGCCGAGGGTGTGCGCACGCTCATCGGGCAGCAGGGTGCGGGCGGGCGGCTGTGGCGGACCGCCGGCGTCAAGATCTTCATGGACGGGACGGTCGACAACGGCACCGCCTGGCTGGAGCAGCCGGACTGCCACGGCGAGTCCCGGCACGCCTTCTGGCCGGACCCGGAGGAGTACACCCGGGTCATCGGCGAGCTGCACCGGGCCGGGGTGCCCACGGCCACCCACGCGATCGGCGACGCCGCCGTACGTCATGTGCTCGACGCCGTCGAGAAGGCGCAGACCGGGGGCGGACGCGGGGTACGGCACCGGGTCGAGCACATCGAGACCGTCCCGGACGACACCCTGCGCCGGTTCGCCGAGCTCGGTGTCGTGGCGTCCATGCAGCCCACCCACTGCTGCGACTTCACCCGGGCCGACCACACCGACAACTGGTCCCGCCGGCTGGGCGAGCCGCGCGCCTCGCGGGCCTGGCGCTGCCGCGACCTGCACGACTCCGGTGCCGTCGTGGTCCTCGGCTCCGACTGGCCCATCGCCTCCTACCCGCCGCTGGGCGTCATGGCGGGCGCCCGTCACCGCCGGCCGACCCGCGACCTCGGCCGGGACCCGCACGGCCCGGAACAGGCGCTGACGGCACTGGAGGCGCTGCGCGGCATGACCGTCAACGCGGCGTACGCGGCGGGCGAGGAGGGCGAGGCCGGCCGGATCGCCGTCGGGCACCGCGCCGACCTGACGGTCCTCGCCGCCGACCCGCTCACCGTACCGGCCACCGAACTGGCCGACGTACCGGTGCTGTTGACCGTCCTCGACGGCGACCCGACGCATCGCGCCGCGAGCCTGTGACCCGGCCGGAGGGTTGGGGCCCGCCCCGGCCTGGGCAGTGGGACGGTGTCCGAGGGGTGTGAAGCGAGGAGTGGGCGATGTCGCGGCTGCTGGTGGTGCAGAACGGTCCGGACGGCGGGCCGGGCCGGTTCGGTGACTGGCTGGCCTCGGACGGGCTGGCACTGGACGTGGTCCACGCGTACACCGGTGCGCCGCTCCCCCGGCGCCCGGCGCACGAGGGCGTCATGGTGCTCGGCGGCGGCTATCTGCCCGACGACGACGTCCGCGCGCCCTGGCTCGCGCCCACCCGGGCACTGGTCGCCGAGGCGGTGGAGCGAGGCGCCCCCGTGTTCGGGATCTGCCTCGGCGGGCAGCTCCTCGCCCATGTCGCGGGCGGAACGGTCCGGGCCGACCACGGCGAACCCGAGTTCGGCAGCACGCCGCTCACCCTGCGGGCGGAGACCGGGAGCGATCCGCTCTTCCGAGGGCTGCCGGAGCGGGTGACGGCGGTCGAGCACCATGTGGACGCCGTCACCGCCCTGCCCCCGGGCGCCGCCTGGCTGATGGAGAGCGAGCGGTGCCCGTACCAGGCGTTCCGGGTCGGCGACCGGGCATGGGGGGTGCAGTTCCACCCCGAGGCGGGCGCGGACCGGGTCCGGTCGTGGGCTCCGGAGCGGATACGGGCCAAGGGCCTGGACCCGGCGGAACTCTCCCGCCGGGCGGAACGCGACGAAGCCGCGGCCGAAGCGGTCTGGCGCGCGGTCGCCCGGCGCTTCGCCGCGGTCGTCGGGACATGAGGGGCCGGGAGCGTCGGAGGCCGGGAGGGTCGGCGGGGTCGTGAGTCAGCCCGTGAACACGCCGTGGTCGGTGAAGACCAGCTTGGCGAAGCGTTCGCCGATGCGGCGGTGGGTGGCCGCGTCCGGGTGGAGGTCGTCGGGCAGGGGCAGCTCGGCGGAGTCGGCCTGGCCGTACAGGTCGCGGCCGTCGAGGTAGTGCAGGTTCGGGTCGTCGGCCGCCCGCTGCTCGACGATCCGGGCCAGCTCCTCCCGGACGACGTTCAGAGTCAGTTTGCCGCTCGCGCGTTCCGCCGGGTCGCCCATGGCCGTGAAGCGCAGACGCCCCTCGGCGACGTGGGAGAAGTCGGGGGCGCTGGGGCCGGGGGTGTCCTCGTGGATGGGGCACAGGATGGGCGAGACGACCAGCAGCGGGGTGGTGGGGTGGCCGTCGCGGACGGTGTCGAGGAAGCCGTGGACGGCGGGGCCGAAGGCGCGCAGGCGCATGACGTCCGCGTTGACGATGTTGATGCCGATCTTGAGGCTGATCAGGTCGGCGGGGGTGTCGCGCAGGGCCTGCGCGGTGAAGGGGTCGAGCAGGGCGCTGCCTGCCAGGCCCAGGTTGACGAGTTCGACGCCGCCGAGGGAGGCCGCGAGCGCGGGCCAGGTGGTGGTGGGGCTCGCGGCGTCGGAGCCGTGGCTGATCGAGCTGCCGTGGTGCAGCCAGACCCTGCGGCCCGGGTCCGGGGCGGGCTCGACGGGGGCGTTCGTGCGCAGGGCCACGAGTTCGGTGGTCTCGTTGTGCGGCAGCCAGATCTCGATGTCCTTGCCGCCCTCGGGCAGGCCCGCGAAGCGGAGGGTGCCGACGGGGCCCGGTTCGACGGCCGCCGTGCCGGTGGTCATGTCGATGGTCAGGGTGTCGCCGCCCGCGACACTGCCCCGGCCCGCCGGGCGGCCGTCGACGAGCAGGTCGTACACGCCGTCCGGGCGCGGCGGGACGCCGACGTAGACCCGCTTGGTGGGCAGGGTGTCCAGTTCGAGGGCGGTGGCCCGGGTGCGCAGGGCCAGGCGTACGCCGGAGGGCTGGGACTCGGCCATGGCCAGCTGTCCGTCGGTGTTCCGGGCGCGGGCCCGGGCGGGCAGCCGGTGCGGCAGCAGGCCCCGCTCGGTGCGCTCGAGGTCGAGGGCGCCGCGTAGGAGGTCCCGGGTGATCGGCGTGGTGATCCAGTCGTCCGTGGTGCGCATGTCGTCTCCGGCTGTGGTGGTGTGTTCGCCCGCGGGGGCGGAGTGGTTCACGCTGCGGGCCAGTTGCGCAGCAGGGCGTCGAGGGCGTCCACGATCCGCGTCCACGTCTCCTGGGTGTCGGGGGCGCTGTGGCTGAAGCCGCCGCCCATCTCCAGGCTGACGTAGCCGTGGAAGACGCTGCCCAGGAGCCGGACGGCGTGGGTCTGGTCCGGTTCCGCCAGGTCGTAGCCGCGCAGGATGGCCCGGGTCATCTGTGCGTGGCGGACGCCCGCGCTGGCCGCCGCCGTCTCCGGGTCGAGCCGCAGCTGGGCCGCGGCGTACCGGCCGGGGTGTTCCCGGGCGTAGTCGCGGTAGACGTCCGCGAAGGCGGCGAGGGCGTCCTTGCCGGCCCGCCCGGCGAGCGCCGTGGCGCCCCGGTCGGCGAGTTCGGCGAGGGCCAGCAGGGCGATCCGGGTCTTCAGGTCCTGGGAGTTCCTCACGTGCGAGTAGAGACTCGCGACCTTGACGTCGAAGTGTCTGGCCAGCGCGGAGACCGTCACCTGGTCGAAGCCGACGTCGTCGGCCAGTTCCGCGCCCGCCCGGACCAGGCGTTCCGTGGTCAGCCCCACCCGCACCATAATCATCCTCTCGGTTACCTGACTCGATTATGCACTTGCCTAAAGCTTTTAGGCAACTTAGCCTGATGTGTATGAAACCGCTGACCGACAAAGAGATCCGCGCCGCCTTCGTGAACTGCACCAAGGGCGCGGCCAAGCGCCTGTCCATACCCCACGACCTGGCCGACCGCCCGTGGGACGACCTGGACTACTTCGGCTGGCGGGATCCCCAGGCGCCGGACCGCGCCTACCTCGTGACCGAACTGGGCGGCCGTCCGACGGCACTCGCGCTGCGCTCCTCCGGCGCCGCCTCCTGGCAGGCGCGCCGCAGCATGTGCTCGATGTGCCTGACCACCCATTCCGGCGGCGTTTCCCTGATGGTCGCGCCGAAGGCGGGCAAGGCCGGGCAGCAGGGCAACTCGGTGGGCGCCTACATATGCAGCGACCTGGCCTGTTCGCTGTACGTGCGGGGCAAGCGGGAGGCCGGCGCCGGCGCGCGACTGCACGAAACGATCACGCAGGAGGAGAAGATCCGGCGGACCGTGGCGAACCTCGCCGCCTTCGTCGACAAGGTGATCGCATGACAGGCGTGCCGCGGCGCACGGCCAGGGCCCCGCAATGATCGAAGGCGGGGGTCGAGGCGGTCAGGCCCAGTCCATCGTCCACGACCGCCCCCGCACCCAGGGGCTCCGCGATGGAACCCCTGCTCACCCGGCCAGGGAGAATCCGGCCCGCTGCCTCGCCCTCTGCGACATCGCCTCCCAGATCGGCTTCGGCTCGCCCACCGCCTTCCGTGACCGCTGCGAACGCACCGCCGGAGTCAGCCCGCACGCCTACCGGCCCACATGGGGCCGACCGCCGCCGGTTGAGCACCAGGACCGGCGGGACGCCCCCAGGAGTCCCGTCTCCGGGTCGCGGGGCGGTCCGCGTGACCGTACACAGGACGCATGAGCCGCAGGCAGCGAGGGGACCCCGACGACATGTCCCAGCCTCACCTGGTCACGTTCGGGCACGGCACCGCGGGCCGCGCCGCGCTGGCCGAACTGCTGCGTGGCGCCGATGTCGCCGCCGTGGTCGACGTCAGGACGGCGCCCGGCAGCCGCCGCGACCCCGACCTGCTGCGGGACCGGCTCGCCGGGTGGATGCCCGAGGAGGGCCTCGCCTACCGGTGGGAGCAGCGCCTGGGCGGCTTCCGCAAGCCGGTGCCGGACTCGCCCGACGTCATCTGGCGCAACACCTCGTTCCGCGGGTACGCCGGCCACACCCGCACACCGGAGTTCGTCACCGCCATGGACGAGCTACTGGACCAGGCGGCGCGGGAACGCACCGCGGTCATGTGCGGCGAAGCGGTGTGGTGGCGGTGCCACCGGCGCGTCATCGCCGACTTCGCCGTCCTGGCCCGCGGCACGCCCGTGGACCACCTCATGCACGACGGCCGCCTGACCGCCCACTCCCCCACCCCTGGTGCCCGACTGCGGTCGGACGGCCTCCTCGTCTACGACGACCAGGAGGCGGCGGCGAAGCCGGCCGCGTCGAGGTCGGGACGGTCGTAGAGGCGAGGCGGAGGCAGCGGACATGCAGCGCAAGGGCGGGCGTCGTCGGGAGACCGGCGAACACGACGTGGAGCCGGTCGAGTCGGTCCTCGACGAGCTCTACGCGACGCCGCCGTCCGACTTCGTCACCCGTCGTGAGGAACACGCCGCGGCCGCCAGAACGGCAGGCCGCAAGGAGGACGCCCGCCACATCCACGCCGCCCGTCGGCCCACGCTGGCGGCCTGGGCGGCGAACCTGCTGAGGCGCTCCCAACCGGAGGAGAGCCGGCGGTTCCTGGAGCTGGGGCAGGCGCTGCGCGAGGCACATCGCACCCTGGACGCGACCGGCCTCAAGGAACTCTCCGCGCAACGTCGGCACATCGTCTCCGCCCTGTCCCGGCAGGCCGCCCAGCTCTCCCGCGAGGCCGGGCACCCACTGTCGCAAGCGGCGCAGCGGGAGGTCGAGTCGACCCTGCGCGCGGTCCTCGCGGACCCGGACGCGGCCGACCAGTGGGCAAGGGGACGCCTGGAGGGCTCCCTCACCCCGCCGTCGGCGTTCCCCTCGGGCACCGCGCCGGCCGAACCCGTACCGCGCGAGCGGCCCCGGCCGGACACCCGTCGTCCCGCGCCCGCGGGCCGGACGCGGGACGAACTCGCCGAGCGGCGCCGCGAACGGCAGGAGGAACTCGCCCGGGCCGAACAGGCCGCGGAGAAGGCCGCGCGGCAGCTCAGTGACAGACGCGCGGAAGAGGCCGACGCCGAGGCCTCCCTGCGGCGGACCGACGAGGAACACGACCGGGCACGCGAGGAGGTGTCCGCCGCGGAGCAACGCCTGGGGCAGGCGCACGAGGGGCTCGACCGGGCCGAGCGGGAGCGGTGGAAAGCCGAGGAGCGGAGGCGTACGGCCGCCGACGCGCTGTCCCGGGCCGAGCGGGAGGCACATGAGACCGCCCGCGAGGTTGACCGTTTGGCCGGCCGTGTCAGGTAGTACGGCCCAGCGATTGAGTACTCGTACTCATGAGATGTTTCCCCCCGCCGGGGGAGGCTTGCCGTACCAGCCACCCAGAGGGAGCCAACCGTGCGCACCACCGGCCGAGTTCACCGCCCGTCGCCCCTGCGCGTCAACCGCACGACGCGGTCCGCCCCGGGGCTCGCCCTGGCCTGCGTGACCGTCGCCGCGTTCCTGACCGGCTGCTCCATGCGGGACGCGACCTGCGGCGGCGGCGAGTACCCGGTCATGACCATCGGCAGCACCGGCAGTGCCTGCGTTCCCAACGACGAGGAACCGCCCGAGGGTTACACCCGCTACCCCGAGGGCAAGGTCCCCGAGCACGTCGGCGACAAGTGGGACACCTACTGGCAGACTCACACCGTCGACAAGGACGGAAACATCGTCGAGGTGCCCGACGGCGAGTGAGTACCGGGCGTCCTCGCTCCGAACACGCGCGCGAGGAACCCGCGGCGCATACCACGTTGGCGGCCATACGTGGTATACCGGCCCGGCAGCAAACAGGGGAACAACAGGCGCCGTCCGTCCGTACTATCTGTGTGTCAGCACAGCCGGTGGCAGTCTCCAGTTCTCCGCTGCCGGGCGCCGATCGGACATGGTCCCCATGTCCCGCGCCTGATGTCCCGCCGTTCCTCACGAGCCTTCACGGCCGCGAATCGAGGAGAGTCAACACCATGTCCGAGAGCACGATGCAGGCCGCCACCCAACTGGCATCGCAGTACAGCGTCCAGGTGACCGACGACCTGGAGCGCAACGTCAAGGAGCAGGAACGCATCAGCGCGGAGATCACCGCTCTGCAGCAGCAGCTGGCCGCACTGCAGCACGACCACGCCCTGCTGGTGAACATGCAGCAGGCGCTCGGTATCACCTCCCCGCCGACCCAGCCCGCGACCGACACGGCCGCCGTCCCCGCTCCCCGGGACAGTGCCGCCACGGAGCCGGCCGCCGGAAAGCGGACGCGGAGCAGGAAGGCCGCAACCACGCCCAAGCGTGCCGCCGCCCCGAAGCCGGGTGCCAAGCCGGTCTCGAAGACCGACGCCGCGCCTGCCACCAAGCCGGCCACCAAGGCAGCCAAGAAGCCGGCGGCGAAGAAGGCGTCGTCGCCGGCCGCCGACCGGCCCACGCTGGTCGAGCTGGTGCGCAACCACCTCGTCGAACAGAGTGAGCCGCGCTCCGCCGCCGAGGTCACCACGGCGCTCGGTCAGGCCAACTCCGGACGCACCATCAAGACCACGGTCGTCCGCACCACCCTCGAGGGACTCGTCGCCAAGAACCAGGCCCAGCGTTCCAAGCAGGGCACCTCGGTCTATTACACCGCCACCGAGGCGCCGGAGGCGAAGCAGAAGCAGGACGCGGGAACGGAGAAGCCGTCCGCGCAGAGCGACAACTGACGGCGCCCGCGCCCGGTACCGGCGCACGGTCGCACCGTCCTCCCCCGTCGTGGCGCGGCGCGCGGTCGGGGGGAAACGGGGTGAGGATCGGTGGATGGGTGTTGTACTGCCGGTGCTCTTCGCACTCCTCGCCGCGTTCAGCAACGCGCTGGCCACCGTACTCCAGCGGCGTGCCGCGCTGAGTGTGCCGCAGACCCAGGGCTTCCGCCCGGGGCTGGTGCTCGACCTGTTGCGGCGGCCGGTCTGGATCGGCGGCATGGTGGCCGTCGTCGTCGCCGGTGTGGGGCAGGCGGTGGCTCTGGCGACGGGGCCGCTGTCACTCGTACAGCCGTTGTTCGTGCTGGAGCTTCCGGCGGCCCTGCTGCTGGCCTCGCTGATGACCGGCCGCCACATGACCCACGTCATGTGGCTCGCCGTGGGCGGGGTCGTCGTCGGACTCGGTGTCGCGCTGGCGTCGGCCGCGCCGGACGGCGGCGAGGCCGACGTGCCCCTGGATCGGTGGGTGCCCGCGCTGGTGGCCTGTGCCGTGGCGGCCTTACTGCTGACCGCGGCCGGTCTGAAGCGCCCGGTCGGCAAGGCCCGCGCCGGTTGTCTCGGCGCGGCCACCGCGGTGAGCTACGCCCTGACGGCCGCTCTGATGAAGGACTCGATGCGCGTCCTGGACACCGATGGCGTGGTCGGCTTCCTGACCACGTGGCAGACGTACGGCTTCGCCGCGGCCGGTGTGGGTGCCGTGCTCCTGCTGGAGCACGCCATGCAGGGCGGCCCCCTCGTCGCCTCCCAGCCCGCCCTCACCCTGGGGGACGCCGCGGTGAGCCTCCTGCTCGGCGTCGTCCTCTACCAGGAGGACGTGCGCGCCGGCTGGTGGGTCGTGCCGCAGTTGCTCGGCGTCGCCCTGATCGTCGTGGGTGTGATCACCCTCGCCCGGCGCGGCATCGACCTGCGCACCGGGCGGTGAGCGCGTCGTGCCGAGCCGGGTGTTCGGGCTGGTGCTCGGGGTGTTCGTGGCGGGTGCGGCCGCCTTGGTGTGGTTCCGCGAGCGCCGCCCACCGGCGTCGCCTCGGGCGCGCCCTCCGACGGTGGTGGTGGCCGGGCTGGGTTGCGCGGTGGCCGTGGCGGCCGGGGGCGTCGGCACCGGCGGCATCGGCTGCCCGATGCTCACCGTCCCCCTGCTGGTCGCCCTCGGCGTACCCGTACTGGAGTTCCTCGCCTCGGCCCAGGCCCAGTCCGTCGTCATCGCCGGTGTCGGAACGCTGGGTTACGTGGCCCACGGGGCCGTCGACTGGCCGCCGGCGGCGCTGGTCGGCGTGCCGGAGCCGGCCGGGGTGCTGCTGGGCCGGCGCATCGCCCAGGCGCTGCCCACCCGTCATCTGAAGTACGCCCTGATCGGGACCCTGTTCGCGCTCGCCCCGTATCTCGCGCTGCACGGCTGACGTCCGGGCACGGACGCATCCGGGGAAACAGGTGTGTGCGCACCTGGAGGTGGTGGAAGCGAACAAGATGCCCGAAGCCACCACGTGATGCACAGTGGTCGCAATCGCTCGGCGACCCAGAGGGACGGCATGTCACAGGCCGCTGCTTCCGACACCGACGGGGTGTCCCCGCCGGCCGCCAAGCTGCCGCTGTTCACCCTGACGGCCATGGTCGTCGGGTCGATGGTGGGCGCCGGGGTGTTCTCGCTGCCGGGGCGGTTCGCCGAGGAGACCGGCGTCGCGGGGGCGCTGATCGCCTGGGCGATCGCCGGCACGGGCATGCTGATGCTGGCCTTCGTCTTCCAGTCGCTCGCCGTACGCCGACCCGACCTCGACGCCGGTGTGTACGCGTACGCCAAGGCCGGCTTCGGTGAGTACCTGGGCTTCTTCGCCGCCTTCGGCTACTGGGCCAGCACCTGTGTCGGCAACGTGACGTACTGGGTCCTCATCATGTCGACCATCGGCTCGATCTGGCCGGGCCTCGGCGCCGGGGACACCGCCCTCGCGGTCGTCCTGTCCTCGATCGGGCTGTGGGCGTTCTTCTGGATGATCCGGCGCGGTGTGAAGGAAGCCACCGCCATCAACAAGGTCGTCACGGTGGCCAAGCTCGTACCCATCGTGATCTTCGTCATCCTGGCCCTGGTGTACTTCCGGCCGAGTGTGTTCGCCGACAACTTCGGCGGCGCGGACTACGCCGGTTCCCTGTTCTCGCAGGTGCGCGGCACCATGCTGGCCACCGTGTTCGTCTTCCTCGGCGTGGAGGGCGCCAGCGTCTACTCGCGGCACGCCAAGCGCCGGTCGGACGTGGGCAGGGCGACGGTGCTCGGTTTCCTCAGCGTGTTCGCCGTCTTCGCGTCGGTGACCATCGTGTCGTACGGCATCATGCCGATGGCCGAGATCGCCGGCCTGCGCCAGCCGTCCATGGCGGGCGTCCTGGAGGAGGCCGTCGGCACCTGGGGCCGGGTGTTCATCAGCGTCGGCCTGATCGTCTCGGTGCTGGGTGCCTATCTGGCGTGGACGCTGATGGCGGCGGAGGTGCTCTTCGTCGCGGCCAAGGACGACGACATGCCGCGCTTCCTGCGCCGTGCCAACGCCGTCGACGTGCCCGTGCCGGCGCTGCTGATGACCTCCCTGCTCACCCAGGTGGTCCTGATCGCCACCAGTTTCTCGGACGACGCCTTCAACTTCGCGCTCAACCTGACCAGCGCGCTCTCGCTGATCCCGTATCTGCTGGCGGCGGGGTTCGCGGTGCGGATCGGGGCCCGTGCCGACCCGCTCACGGCGGGCGGCCGCACCTCCCGGCGCGAGCTGGTCGTCGGTGTCGTCGCCACGCTGTACACCGCGTTCCTGCTGTACGCGGCCGGCCTGAAGTTCGTGCTGGTCTCCTTCATCCTCTACGCCCCGGCGACCGCCCTGTTCGTGATGGCCCGCCGCGAACAGGGCCGGCGGCTGTTCTCGCCCGGGGAACTCGTCGTGCTGGCCGTCTCCGTGGTCGGCGCGGTGCTCGGCATCGTGGCCCTGGCGGCCGGATGGATCAGCCTGTGAACCGCATCCCCGTCGTCTCCCCCCTTCCCCCGCCTCGTCCCGCATCCTTCAAGGAGGCCGTGTGAACAGCAACGAGAGCGCCGCGATGCCCGCGCTCGGCGTCCACTCCGAGGTCGGCCGGCTGCGCAAGGTCCTGGTGTGCTCCCCCGGCCTGGCGCACCGGCGGCTCACTCCGACCAACTCCGACGACCTGCTCTTCGACGACGTGATGTGGGTGGAGAACGCCCAGCGCGACCATGCCGCGTTCGTCGGCGAGCTGCGCCGGCGCGGGGTGGAGGTGGTGGAGCTGCACGACCTGCTGGCGCAGATCATGGCGATCCCGGAGGCGAAGGCGTGGCTCCTGGACCGGAAGATCACCGCCAACCAGGTCGGCATCGGCCTCATCGACGCGACCCGCGCCTACCTGGAGACCCTGTCGCCCAGGGAACTGGCCGAGTACCTCGTCGGCGGGCTCGCCACCGGCGACCTGCCCGAGGACTTCCGCTCCCCCCACCTCACACTGGCCCGCGAATCCACCGGCGCGCGCGAGTACCTGATGCCGCCCCTGCCCAACACGCTGTACACCCGCGACACGACCTGCTGGCTGTACGGCGGGCTCACCCTCAATCCGCTGTACTGGCCCGCGCGGCACGACGAGACGCTGCTGATGAAGGCGATCTACACCTTCCACCCCGACTTCAGGGGCTCGACGGTGTGGTGGGGCGACCCCGAACTCGACTGGGGCCAGGCCACCTTCGAGGGCGGCGACATCATGCCGGTGGGCAACGGCGTCGTCCTCATGGGCATGAGCGAGCGCACCTCGCGTCAGGCCATCACCCAGGTGGCCGCCGCGCTGTTCCGCAGCGGCGCCGCGCAGCACGTGGTCGTCGCCGGGATGCCGAAGCTGCGGTCCGCCATGCACCTGGACACGGTGTTCACCTTCGCCGACCGGGACGTGGTCACCCTCTACCCCCGGATCATGGACGGGGTGCACACCTTCTCCCTGCGTCCCGGAGACCGGGCACCCGGCTTCGACATCATCGACGAGGGCACCACCCCCTTCGTGGACGTCGTCGCCAAGGCGCTCGGGCTGTCCTCGCTGCGGGTGGTGGAGACGGGCGGCGACGCCTACGCCTCCGAACGCCAGCAGTGGGACAGCGGCAACAACGCCGTCGCCGTGGAACCCGGCGTGGTGTTCACCTATGACCGCAACACCCTCACCAACGCCCTGCTGCGCGAGGCCCGCATCGAGGTCGTCACCATCGTGGGCGCGGAACTGGGCCGGGGCCGCGGCGGGGGGCACTGCATGACGTGCCCGCTGGTACGGGACCCCGTCGACTTCTGACCCGCACCCGGTCCCGCGGGCACCCCACCACGCGTCACCGGCAGAACCCGTACGCCTGCTCCAGCCACCGGTGCAGTGCCGTGTGCACGCTGCCGGGCAGCTCGCTGAGCTGTGCGATGGCGGCACGGTCCCCGGCGGAGGGCGCGATGCCCGCCGCGGTCAGGATCGCGAGCAGGTCCAGGCGGCGCAGGTCGACGGGGTCGATGCGGCTGGGGACGCGTTCGGCCGGGTCGGGCGGCTGGAGCAGGAAGTCGCCCTGGGCGTCGCGGGAGCGCGAGCGCGCCTGGTCGGCGGCAGTCGGGGCAGTCGGGGCAGTCGGGGCAGTCATCGTGTGCATACCGCGGTCCTCCACTTGGTGGGTCGCCGTTCTTGACGGCAAGAGACACCGGGGCGGCGACGGTGGTTGCGGACCGGCCCGAGGACCACACGGTGGATGCAATCGGCGCCTTATCGCACCGAGCGCCCGGCACGGGCGCCAGCCGGTAGGCGTCCCCGCGCCCATGTACCGCGTTCTGTTCCGCCCAGGACGGCTCGACGACGCCTACGCGCGCCATCTGGTGACCGGGCCGCTCGACGCACCGGAGCAGCGCCCGGGACGGGGAGCCGTGGCGGGCGCTGCTCCGTACGAGTGGTGCGTCACCCGACACGGCCGTACGGTCGGTACGGGGAGACGGAGAGCGGAGCCAAGCGACCCCGAGACGGCCGGGAGCAGACATGGGCAGGAACCCGATGAGGGCAGCGGTCACGCTCTGTGCCGCCGCCGCGCTCGCAGTACCCCTGGGCACGGCCTCCGCCGCACCGCCGGCGGAACGGGCGACATCGACACAGCAGACGCGGGACCCCGTGCTGGTCGACTGCTCCTGGCAGCCGGAGGTACGGCCCGAGGCGTTCCTGCTCGCCTGCGGTGACGGCAACAGCCGCCTGGTGTCGCTGCACTGGTTCCGGTGGGACGCGAACGCCGCGGTGGGCCGGGGCACCAACGCCATCAACGACTGCGACCCCTACTGCGCCGCGGGCACGTTCCACTCGTATCCCGTGACCGTCCGGCTCGACCAGCCGCGGGCCTGGGAGAAGGACCCGGGCGAGCGGCACTACACGCGGATGACGCTGACCTACACCGACGGCAGGCCGGACGGAGCCCCCCGCGTCGTGACCTACTCCCTGTGGGCCTGACGGTCCGGGCGGTCAGTCCGGGAGCGCGAGCCGGCAGGTGTCCCCCGGCTGGAGGCGCACCGCGCGGTCCGGCAGCCGGACGTCGAACGGCAGGCTGCCGGACTCCGGCACGGCGATCTCGAGGCTGCTGTGCTCCAGCCGGAGCCGTACGCCCCAGTGGCCCAGGTAGCGGATGGAGAACCCGTACGACGACAGCTCCGGCAGCGGCACCGGGTCCAGCCACAGGGCGCCCGCGCGGGTCTCCAGTCCGGTCAGGCCGCGCTGGACGAGGTCCAGGGTGCCCGCCATGGCGCCGAGGTGGATGCCCTCGCCGGTGGTGCCGCCCTGGAGGTCGGCGACGTCGCCCTTGAGTGCCTCCTGGCAGAACGTCCAGGCCTCGGCGCGGCGGGCCCGGGCCAGGATCCAGCCGTGGACGAGCCCGCTGAGGGTGGAGCCGTGGCTGGTGCGGGCCAGGTAGTAGTCGACGGTGCGCTGCCATGTCTCGTCGTCCAGGCGGTATCCCAACCGCTCGAAGAGCGAGCGGAGTTCGGCCGGGGAGAAGA
The DNA here is from genome assembly GCF_042744565.1 of Streptomyces sp. NPDC058812. Taxonomy (NCBI): domain Bacteria; kingdom Bacillati; phylum Actinomycetota; class Actinomycetes; order Kitasatosporales; family Streptomycetaceae; genus Streptomyces; species Streptomyces sp. NPDC058812. The sequence continues at coordinate 63,991 of NZ_JBHYOB010000005.1, read as the reverse complement.
GGTAGCCCAGCATCAGTACGTCGGCCTGCTTGGACGCCTGGTAGTTGTTGACGCTGTCGTCCTCGGCCTCCAGGACGCGGTCGAGGCGCCGGATGTCGCCGTGCCGCTCGCGCAGGCCCTCCCAGTCGAGTTCGGCCAGGTCGCCGTACCCGTCGAACTGACTGACGACGCCCTCGTGGAAGGGGACGTGGAGGGTGCGGGAGACGTCCTCCCACTGTTCGAGTTCGCCGTCGTCCAGGGCGGTGCGCTCGACGAGTTCGCGGCGGCGGGGCTCGGGCAGGTCCGCCAGGACCTCCAGGGTGCGGGTCAGGACCCAGGCGGCGGTGACGTTGGTGTACGCGTTGTCGTCGAGGCCCGGTTGCACGGCGCCGGGGTAGGCCTCGTGGTACTCGTCGGGGCCGACGACGCCCCTGATGCGGTGCCTCCCCAGGTGCTCGTCCCAGGTGGCGGAGTCCGCCCAGAAGCGCGCGATCTGCAGCAGCATCTCGGCGCCCTTGGTGTGCAGGAACTCCTCGTCGCCGCTCGCCTCGCAGTACTGCCACACGTTGTACGCGATCGCCGACCCCACATGGTGCTGGAGGTGCGAGTGGTCCGGCAGCCAGCGGCCCGAGTGCGGGTTGAGGTGGAGCTGCTGGGTCTCCTCGCGTCCGTCGCTGCCGCTCTGCCACGGGTACAGCGCGCCGCGCCTGCCGATCGCGCGGGCCGCGGCGCGGGCCCGTTCCAGGCGGCGGTGCCGGTAGTGGAGCAGGGCCCGGGACACCTCGGGGAAGTGCAGGTTGAGGTAGGGCAGGACGAACAGCTCGTCCCAGAAGACGTGTCCCCGGTACGCCTCGCCGTGCAGTCCGCGGGCCGGCACGCCCACGTCGAGGTCGGCGGTGTGCGGGGAGAGGGTCTGCAGCACGTGGAAGAGGTGCAGGCGCAGGATGCTGCCCGCCTCGCCGGGTACGTCGAGTTCCGCGCGGCGCCACAGCTGGCCCCAGGCCGTCCGGTGCGACACCAGCAGTTCGTCGAAGCCGGGGGCGGCGGCCACCCGGTCGACGGCGGCCTGCAGCGGGTCGCTGATCGCCGGGTCGCGCGAGGTGTGCAGGGCCACGATCTTGTCGACGGTGACGGTGCGGCCCGGCTTCGCACGCAGGGTCGTGCGCTGGGTGACCCGCAGGTGTTCCCGTGCCGGTGTGACCGGCGCGTCGGCCGTCGTGCGGGCCGCCAGGCCGACCCGGATGTCCGAGGTGCGGGTGCGGCAGCGCAGCCACACCGTGCCGTCGTCGGCGCTGCCGGTGTGCACGTGGGTCAGGTGGCGGCCCTCCAGGTCCCGGTAGCGCGGCACCCCGCCGTTGGTGACACCGCCGTCGAGGGCCGCCTCAACGTCGAGGTCCGCCGTGCCCGCGTCGATCGTGAACTGAGTGCGCATCGCGGCCAGGTGGGGATCGGCCATGTGCACCAGGCGGAGCTGGCGCACGGACAGCACGCGTCCCCCGCCGAGCCCGAAGTGGGTGCGGCGCTCCAGTACGCCGGAGTCCAGGTGCACGGTCTGGCGGTGGTCGAGGACCTCGGCGGTGTCCGGCGTGAGCCAGTCCCCTCCGGCGACCCGGAAGCGCAGCGGCAGCCAGTTCGGGAGGTTGACCACGTCCTCGTTCTCTACGTCGCGTCCGGCGACGGTGGAGGTGAGCCGGTTGTAGCAGCCGGCCGCGTAGGTGCCCGGGTAGTGCACGTCGTCCGCGACGCACTCGGGCAGCGCGCCCCGGGTGGCGAAGTAGCCGTTGCCGAGCGTGCACAGCGACTCGCGCAGCCGCTCCTGAGCGGGGTCGTAGTGGTCGTAGTCCCAGGTCGTGGGCGTCACCGTCACTGCGAGCCCTCCCAGGACCAGTCGGCGACCTCGGGCAGGTCCACTCCGTGTTCGCGGATCCAGTCGTGGTGGCGCAGCCTGGTGTCCTCCATCCGCTGCCGTACGGCCGCCGCGCGCACGGCGAGACCGGGTACGCGGTCGATGACGTCCATGACGAGGCGGTAGCGGTCCATGTCGTTGCCGACGACCATGTCGAAGGGTGTGGTCGTGGTCCCGATCTCCTTGTAGCCGCGCACGTGCAGATGCGCGTGGCCGGTGCGCCGGTAGGCGAGGCGGTGGATCAGCCAGGGGTATCCGTGGTAGGCGAAGATGACCGGCTTGTCGGCGGTGAACAGGCCGTCGTACTCGAAGTCGCTCATGCCGTGCGGGTGTTCCTCGCTGGGCAGCAGCCGGGCGATGTCGACGACGTTGACCACCCGTACGGCGAGTTCCGGCAGGTGGCGGCGGAGGAGCTGGGCGGCGGCCAGTACCTCCTGGGTCGGGACGTCGCCCGCGCAGGCGAGCACCACGTCGGGATCGCGGCTGCCGTCCTCGGTGCCGGCCCAGTCCCAGATCCCGGCGCCGCGCGCGCAGTGCGTCCTCGCCTGTTCCATGGACAGCCAGTCGAAGCAGGGCTGCTTGCCGGCGACGATCACGTTGACGTAGTCGCGGCTGCGCAGGGCGTGGTCGGCGACGGAGAGCAGGGTGTTGGCGTCCGGCGGCAGGTAGACCCGTACGGCCTCGGGGCTCTTGTTGAGAATGTGGTCGACGAAGCCGGGGTCCTGGTGGGAGAAGCCGTTGTGGTCCTGGCGCCACACATGGGAGGTGAGCAGGTAGTTGAGGGAGGCGATGGGGGCGCGCCAGGGCAGGCGGCGGGTCACGCGCAGCCATTTGACGTGCTGGTTGACCATCGAGTCGACGATGTGGACGAAGGCCTCGTAGCAGGAGAAGAGGCCGTGCCGGCCGGTGAGGAGGTAGCCCTCCAGCCAGCCCTGGCAGGTGTGTTCGGAGAGGATCTCCATCACGCGGCCGTGCCGGTCGAGGTTCTGGTCGACGGGCAGCGTGCGTTCCTGCCATGCCTTGCCGCTGGCGGCGTAGACGGCCTGGAGGCGGTTGGAGGCGGTCTCGTCGGGGCCGACGAGACGGAAGTCGCGCCGGTCGGCGGTGGCGGCCATGACGTCCGCCAGCAGATCGCCCAGGACCTGGGTGGGTTCGTGCATGCTCGCGCCGGGTTTATCGACGGGGACGGCGTACTTCTCCAGTGGCGGCAGGGGCAGCTCGCGCAGCAGGAGTCCGCCGTTGGCGAAGGGGGTGGCGCCCAGTCGGCGTGCCCCCTCCGGGACGGCGGCGAGGACCGCGGGCCGCGGTGCCCCGGCCTCGTCGAACAGTTCCTCGGGCCGGTAGGAGCGCAGCCACTGCTCCAGCTGCGCGAGGTGCTCCGGATTGGTCCGTACGGCGGACAGGGGCACCTGGTGGGCGCGCCAGGTGTTCTCCACGGGCAGGCCGTCGACCTCGGCCGGGCCGGTCCAGCCCTTGGGGGTGCGCAGCACGATCACCGGCCAGCGGGGACGGTCGCCCGCGCCCCCCTCACGGGCGGCGCGCTGGACGGCGGCGACGCGGTCGAGGGCGGTGTCCATGGCGTGGGCCATCGTGCGGTGGACGGCGGCCGGTTCGTCGCCGGTGACGTGGATCGGGTCGTGGCCGTAGCCGCGCAGGAGTTCGTCGAGTTCGGCCTCGGGGAGGCGGGCGAGCACCGTCGGGTTGGCGATCTTGTAGCCGTTGAGGTGCAGGATCGGCAGGACGGCGCCGTCGTTCACGGGGTCGAGGAACTTGTTGGAGTGCCAGGACGTCGCCAGCGGGCCGGTCTCCGCCTCGCCGTCGCCGATCACGCAGGCGACCACCAGGCCGGGGTGGTCGAAGGCGGCGCCGTAGGCGTGCGAGAGCGAGTAGCCCAGCTCGCCGCCCTCGTGGATGGAGCCCGGCGTCTCGGGCGCGACATGGCTCGGCACGCCGCCCGGGAACGAGAACTGCTTGAACAGCCGGCCCATTCCGCTCGCGTCCCGGGTGATGTCCGGGTAGGTCTCGGTGTACGAGCCCTCCAGCCACGAGTTGGCCAGGACGGCGGGCCCGCCGTGACCGGGGCCCCAGACGCACAGGGCGTCGAGGTCCCGGGCCTTGATCACCCGGTTGAGATGGGTGTGGATCAGGTTGAGACCGGGTGAGGTGCCCCAGTGGCCGAGCAGCCGGGGCTTGACGTGCTCGGGGCGCAGTGGCTCGGTCAGCAGGGGATTGGCCATCAGATAGATCTGGCCGACGGAGAGGTAGTTCGCGGCGCGCCAGTGGGCGTCCAGACCGGCGAGCTCCTCGTCCGTGAGCCCGGAGGGCGCCTGCTGCGTGTCGGCGGACATCGGTGGTCCTTTCCGTGTCGGGGCAGCGGTCGGGCCGGGTGGGCACGAGTGCCCCGTGCACATCCCAACCCCGCGCAGGCCTGTCGGGTACCCGACAGGGCCGTTCGGGTCACGTCGGTTCCCGAACGGGGGCCGCCGACCGTCAGGCGTCGGCCGCGTACCCGGGCCGCCCGGAAGAGCGGGTCGGCCACCGTGGTGCGGGCGGGCCCGGCCACCGAGCGCGGGCCCGGTCCGGCGTCCCCGCGCGGCTCGGCACGGACGGCGCCTGTGGACCGCCGAGGTGCCCCGGCGTCGATGGCGGCCGCACTGACAGGGGGCCGGGCCCCGTACCGGGAGGGCGGTGCGTGACACGAGCAGCACGGCCGTCACCGGCGCCGACTCCGGTGCCGACCGTGCTGACGCACCGTTTACCCCAACTTCTCTGCTGCACGCAGGAGTTGCTCGTGTCCCGTGACCGGAGCACGGGACGGCGGCGCGCCAGGGCTGCCCGGGGGCGGGCCGCGACACCGTGTGCCTGCGGCCGCACCGGGGTCCCGGCGCGGAGGTCCCGGTCGACGGTGGGCTCACCGCGCACGGGGGCGTCGAGTCCGTCGCCGACGCGACGCGCTGCGCGACGGATGACTCTGCGGCGGCTCTCCCGCGGGCCCGCACCCTCGCCCCTATACCCCCCGGGGTATCTCAGTCACGGTGGGGACGACAGAGATACCCCGGGGGTAATGCCGGAAGGAGAGTGCGCCGTGTTCTTTGTCGACGTCCTGGAGACCGAGGGACTGGGCAACCGCGGCCACGCTGCGGCGCGTCTTCGGCGCCGTGCTGCTCGCCGTCACCCTGGCGATGGGCGCCACGGCGGTGCTGTGAGCGAACGGCGGGTCAGGCCCGGGAGAGGAAGAGCTTCTCCAGCCGGGCCCGCATCTGCGCCGAATCCCGCACCTCGGGGTCGTCGCTGGTCATGCACTGCTGCAGACCCGTGGCGATGATCGAGAAACCGGCCCGGTCCAGAGCCCGGGAGACGGCGGCGAGCTGGGTGACCACGTCTTCGCAGTCGCGCCCTTCCTCGATCATCCGGATGACTCCCGCGAGCTGCCCCTGGGCGCGCCGCAGCCGGTTGAGCGCCGACTTCAGTTCGTCGGCCGACATGTCGAGTTCCACGCCCGCTCCTCCACGAAGTTCACCTTGCCCGCATACCCCCGCGGGTATCCTACCGCGCACAAGGGCAGCAACGAGAAAGGTCCCCCTCCGTGATCACCCCCACCGCACCGGCCACCACCCTGAGCACCGACCAGACCGTGGACCGCCTCGGCGAGTTCACCGTCGTCGACGTCCGCTCCCCCGGCGAGTACGCCGGCGGTCACCTCCCCGGCGCGCACAACGTTCCGCTGGAGCGGCTCGACGAGGCCGCGGGCGCCCTGACGGCGGCCGCGGCACGCGGGCCGCTGCTGCTCGTGTGCGCCTCCGGGGCGCGGTCCGCCAAGGGCTGCGCGCGGCTGGCGGCGCGCGGCGTCGAGGCGGCCACCCTTCAGGGCGGCACCGGCGCGTGGGCGGCGGCCGGCCACCCGGTCGAGCGTCCGGCCGGGGCCCGCACGCCGTGGCCCATGGACCGGCAGGTGCGCCTCGCCGCCGGGTCGCTCGTCGCCGCCGGCTTCCTGGCGGGCCGCGTCTGGCGTCCCGGGCACTGGCTGTCCGGCGCGATCGGCGCGGGCCTGGTCTTCTCGGGCGTGACCAACACCTGCGGCATGGCCGCCGTGCTGGCCAGGCTCCCGCGCAACCGGCCCGCGAAGGGCGCCGTCCCGTTCGAGGAGACGCTGGCGCTGCTGGAGGGCCGAGGCGCCTAATTTTGCACGACATGCATCTTTGCATACCATGCAATTTATGTCGGAGAAGAGTGCCGCGGGAGGCGGTCTGCGGGAGCGGAAGAAGCGGGCCACGCGTGCCGCCCTCACCGAGGCCGCGGTACGCCTCGCCGCCGAACACGGAGCGGAGAAGGTCACCGTCGAGGCGATCAGCGCCGCGGCCGGTGTGTCGGTGCGAACCTTCTTCAACTACTTCGACACCCGCGACGACGCCTTCGTCGTCATCGACGTCGACGCGGGTGTACGCCTGCGGCACGCCGTACTCGACGCACCGGCCGGTCTCTCCCCGCTGGAAGCCCTGCGCGAAGCCTTGGCGGCCGAGCTCGCCGAGGCGGAGCAGCACCACGAGCTGTGGCGGCTGCACGCCGAGGTGCTGCATGCCTCACCGCACCTCCTGGCACGCGGCGTCGGGGCGCACATGGCGGCCGAGGCGGACCTGGCCGAAGCCATCGCCGAACGCCTCCACGGCGCCGGGGGCGGCGATCGGCCCGGTTCCGGGCTCGGGGGCGGCGGGGAACGGCGCACGGCGCCGGGCCTCTACCCGCGGCTGCTGGCCTCGGTGGCGAACGCCGCGGTGCGGACCAGCATGGACCACTGGTCCGCCCATCAGGAGGACGCGGCCTTCCTCGACGTGTTCCACGAGGTGTTCGCCCTCCTCGCCGCCGGTCTCCCGGCACCTCCCGCGTAGCCTCCGCGCCGGGCTCGCGCGACCCATCAGACCACCACCGAAAGAGATGCTGTGACCGCATCCCAGGCGCCCGCCGACGCGCCTCCCACCGCCATGACCCAACGGCAGATACTCCAGGCCATGTCCGGCCTGATGGCCGGCATGTTCGTCGCCATCCTGGCCGGCACCGTCGTCTCCAACGCGCTGCCCACGATCATCGCCGATCTGGGGGCCAGCCAGTCCTCCTACACCTGGGTCGTCACCGCCGAACTGCTGGCGATGACCGCGACGGTGCCCCTGTGGGGCAAGCTGTCCGACCTCTTCAACAAGAAGCTCCTGCTGCAGCTCTCGCTGGCCATGTTCGTGGTCGGTTCGCTGCTGGCCGGCTTCTCCCACGGTGTCGGGCTGCTGATCTTCAGCCGGGTCGTGCAGGGCATCGGCGCGGGTGGTCTGACCGCCCTCGCACAGGTCGTGATGGCCTCCGTCATCCCGCCCCGCCAACTGGGCAAGTACGCCGGCATCTTCGGTGCCGTCTTCGCCGTGGGCACCGTGGCCGGTCCGCTGATCGGCGGCGTCCTGGTGGACACCTCGTGGCTGGGCTGGCGCTGGTGCTTCTTCATCGGCGTGCCGTTCGCGCTGCTCGCCATCGCGCTGCTGCAGCGCACGCTGCGGCTGCCCACCGTGTCGCGCAAGGTGCGCATCGACTGGCTCGGCGCCTTCCTGATCGTCGCCGGTGTCTGCGCGCTGCTCATCTGGGTGACGCTGGCCGGCAACGAGTTCGACTGGGCGTCCTGGCAGACCGGTGCGCTCGCCGGCGGTGGCGTGCTGCTGCTGGTCGCCGCGGTCTTCGTCGAAGGCCGTACCCCCGAGCCGGTCATCCCGCTCGACATCTTCCGCAACCGCACGGTCACGCTGACCACCGTCGCCAGCCTCCTGGTCGGTGTCGCCATGTTCGGCGGGACCGTCTTCCTCTCGCAGTACTTCCAGGTCTCCCTGGGCAAGTCGCCGACCGTCGCGGGTCTGATGAGCCTGCCCATGATCCTCGGCCTGCTGGTGTCGTCCACCGTCGCCGGGCAGGTGATCAGCCGGACCGGCAAGTGGAAGCGGTACCTGGTGGCGGGCGCGGCCCTCATGGCCGTCGGCCTCGCGCTGCTCGCCACGATCGACGCGAAGACGCACTTCGGGCTGCTCAGCCTCTACATGGCGATCCTCGGAGTCGGCGTCGGCATGCTGATGCAGAATCTGGTGCTGGCCGCGCAGAACGACGTGCCCGCCGCCGACCTGGGCGCCGCGACCTCCGTGCTGTCCTTCTTCCGCAGCATGGGCGGCACCATCGGCGTCAGCGTCCTCGGCGCGATCCTCGCCAACCGGGTCGCCAGTGAGATGACCAAGGGGCTCAGCGACGCGGGCATCACCGTGCCCGGCGGTGAGGGCACGGGCGAGGGCAGCGTCCCGGACATGTCCACGCTGCCCGCCCCGATGCGGTCCATCGTCGAGCACGCCTACGGTGTCGCCACGGCCGACCTGTTCCTCGTCGCCACGCCGTTCGCGCTGCTGGCGCTGGTCGCCGTCGTGTTCCTGAAGGAGAAGCCGTTGAAGACCACCAGCGGCATGGAGCGCCTCGCCGAGGAGTCCGGCGAAGCCGCCGCCGTTCCGGCCGGCAAGGGCCCGGCGGCGCCGGTCGGCTGACCGCCGGCAGGCAGTACCCGCGCGCACCGACGGGGCCGCCCACCGCGATCGGTGGGCGGCCCCGTCGGAGTGTGCGGCCCGTCTCAGCCGCGGGCCACCGCGATCAACCGGCCCAGGCGCTCCCCCGCCTCTAGATCATGTAGGGGACGCTGCCGTCCGTGCCGAAGGACGGCGAGGCCGCGCGGCCGTTCTCCGGTGCGGCACTGCGGGTGTCGAGCACGCCACCGGCGCCGAGTCCCGGGCCGAGTTCGACGGGCGGCGGGAGGAAGCCCCGCCGCCCGTCCGGCGTGGTGGGCCCTGCTGCCGTACGGCGTGGGGGCCCGCTGCCGTCAGATGCCGAACGGTGCCGCGTAGCGGACCGTGCCGGCGGGCAGCGGGTGGGCGGCGTCCAGGGTGAGGGCCATGAGCGCCTCGTCCGGGACGTCGATGGTCAGGCCGATGCCGTGGGCGGAGGCCCGGCCGAAGCCGAACCGCGGGTAGTACTCCGGGTGCCCGAGGACGACGACATGGTGCTCGCCCAGACGCTCGGCCGCGGCGAGCGCCGCCCGGACGGCCGCCGCGCCGGCGCCGCCGTTCTGCCGATCGGGCCGGACGGCGACGGGTGCCAGGCAGAGCGCCGGGCTGTCCCCGATGTGGCAGCGGGTCAGCAGGGCGTGGCCCACGGGGCGGTCGTCGTCGTCCACCGCGACGATGGACAGGCCGTCGATCCAGGCCCCGGGGTCGGCGCGCAGGGCGTCGACGAGGGCGGCCTCCTCCGGCGTGGGAAAGGCGGTGCGGACGATGTCACGGATGACGGGGACGTCGGCGCCGGTCTCGGCGCGCGTGTTCCAGGTGTGGGTCATGACGGTGTGAGGATCCGTTTCCGGGGTTGCGTTCGACTGGGTCAGGCCATGGCCCGGGACGCGAGGGAGACCCGGGCACCGCGAAGCGCGGCTTCGAGCACGGTCATCGACCTCACCTCCCTTTCGTCCTGGTCTTCTCGGTCCTGATCGAACGCGAACGGCATCAGCCTACTCCGTACCAGACCCTGGGGGCACGGGCGGGCTCACTCGCTGGGGGAAGGGCTGGAGTCGTAGACGGGGACCTGCGATTGGATGTTGAAGGTGACGGAGCCCGCCCTCTCGAAGTTCAGGGTGATCTTCATGAAGTCACCGCCGCGGACGACCTCGCGTACGTCGCGCAGGAGCAGGTGGTCGTTGGTCGGCTCCAGTTGCCGCAACTTGTTCGGCGGCAGTTCCACCCCGTCCGGCAGGGTCTTGCCGTCCGCGTCCACGATGCTCACCGACTCGGCGTTGGGGCTGCTCGCGCCCACCAGCCGGTCGGCCTTGTCGCCCTCGTTCATGAGCCAGACGTAGGCCGGCACGTCGGCACCGGGCTGCCACGGGTTTCCCTTGGGCTCCGCCACGTGGGCGTAGCGGATCAGGACGGGGCCGACGCTCGCGTTCTGGCCGGGCGCGTGCCAGTCCTGCGGTTCGAAACTGTCGTCCCCACCGCAGCCGCTCACCGCCAGAGCCGTCGCGGCCAGCACGGCAGCGGCGGCGGAACGGGCGGTTCTCCCACGGGTGAGCACCATGGCGCCTCCAGTACAGCGGTCCGGTATCCGCATCCGGGTTGCCCCGGGGCCGGACCGCAAACAACTGGTAATACGGCAGGTCAGGCAACAGTCGGCGGGGAGCACCGGCCGTCGGGGCCGGGAACGGACGGCCGGTGCGACGGCCCGCATGGGAGGGTGGGGAGCCGACGCGTCGTAAGGGACACCGTGCCCGGCCCACGGGCGAGGACACCGGCGCCTCCGGGCGGCATCCCGACCAATCCGCGGGCCACGCGGCCTCGGATTACGTGGGGACATCCCCGCCCGTCGCGTTCTTTTGGAGAAACCGTCGTGAAGGAAGCCGTGCACATCGGCAGAAATCCATCGGCCCAGCCAGATCTGCAAAAGCTCATCCATGAGGTGGCCCTGGGCGATCAGGACTCCTTCGCCGCGGTCTACGACGCCGTGGCGGGGCCCGTTCTCGGGGTCGCCCGGGCGGTGCTGCGGGACCAGGCGCAGTCGGAGGAGGTCGCACAGGAGGTGCTGGTGGAGGTGTGGCGCACGGCGCCCCGCTACCGGCCCGAGCGCGGCACGGTGGTCAACTGGATCCTGACCCTGGCCCACCGGCGGGCCGTGGACCGGGTGCGTTCGGTGGAGGCGGCGGCGGCCCGCGACCACAAGGCCGCACTGCTCGACCGTACGCCCGAGTACGACGAAGTGACCGAACAGGTGGAGACACGGCTGGAACGGGAGCAGGTGCGGCGCTGTCTGCGCACCCTGACCGAGATCCAGCGCCAGTCCGTCACCCTGGCCTACTACCGCGGCCTGACCTACCGGCAGGTCGCCGAGGCGCTCGCGCTGCCGCTCGGCACCGTCAAGACGCGACTGCGCGACGGTCTCATCCGGCTCCGTGACTGCCTGGGGGTGAGCGCGTGATGCGCGCCGAGGACCTGCACAGCCTGACGGGCGCCTATGCCCTGCACGCGTTGCCCGACGACGAGCGGGCGGCCTTCGAACGCCATCTGACGGGCTGCGGCTCCTGCGAGCAGGAGAGCCTGGAGTTCGCCGCCGCGGCGGCGCGGCTGGGGCTGGCCGCCACGGTCTCGCCCGGTCCCGTGCTCAAGGACCGGGTGCTGCACCGCATCACCACCGTGCGCCAGGTGCCGCCGGGCGGCGGGACCGTGGAGCGGGCGCGTCGCGTCGTGCCCCGGGGGCGTGGCCTGGCCCGGTGGGCGCTGGCGGCGTGTGTGGCCGCGGCGGCCGGGCTCGGCGGCACGGCGGTGTGGCAGTACGAACGGGCGCAGGACGCCGGGAACCGGGCCGCGCGGGCACAGCAGCAGGCCGAGGAACTGGCCGGGGTGCTGGCCGCGCCCGACGCCGCCTCGCGCACCGTGCGCCTGGGCGGCGGGGCGAGCGGGACGCTGGTCGTCTCCGACCGTCAGGACCGCGCCGTGTTCCTGGCCTCGGGCATGGCCGAGCCGCCGGCCGGCAAGGTCTACCAGCTCTGGTTCGACGACCACGGCACGATGCGGTCGGCGGGCCTGATGGACCCCGGTCGCGGCAGCCAGGCGGTGCTGATGGAGGGTGACGTGGACGGCGCGGCGGGCGTCGGCATCACCGTGGAGCCGGCGGGTGGCTCGGAGCAGCCGACCACCACGCCGATGGCGCTGCTGAACATGCCGGCGTGAACCGGGTGGGGGCCCGCGTGGGCCCCCACCCTCCAGAGACCCTCTACGGGTTCCGGCGCGGCGGGCGCGGGAAGAAGCCGCTGGTGCGTGCCGCGTACTCCGCCCAGCCGGGGCGGCCGGCCATGCGATCAGGAAGAGGCCCCACCAGACGAGGAGGTCACCGAAGTAGTTGGGGTGGCGGGCCCAGCTCCACAGGCCGCGGTCCATGATGCGGCCCCGGTTGGCCGGGTCCGCCTTGAACCGGGCCAGCTGGGCGTCCCCGACCGCCTCGAAGCCCAGACCGACGGCCCGTACGGCGGCCCCGGTCCAGGCCGGGGCCGTCATCGGGCCGGGGCCGTACGAGGCCGCCTGGACGGGCAGACCGCGCAGGTAGAGGCGGATGCCGTGCCTGCGGATACCGGCCGACACCGCGAGGGTCGAGAAGGGGTGCCGCAGTGCGAGGCGCAGCAGTGCCCCGGTCGGCTCGCGCCGGACGCCTCGGACTGTCGCGGTGAACGGCCGGGCTCCGGGCCGGTCGAGTCGTACGGTCGGGTCGAGGCAGTCGGCCGGCAGTGGCAGCCGCATGCGGTAGGCGCCGTCGACGGGGAAGTGAGGGTGCACGGCAGCCGTGACCGGATCACCGGTCCCGGGGAATCCGCCGCGTACGTCGCCCGCGCCCGCACCGCCGGTGCCCGGGCCGGCATGCTGATCGTGGAGAACGGCGACCACGCCATGCTCCGCCACCACGACGGCTGGCACCGCCCCGCTGCCTCGGCCGTCGCCCATCTGGTGGCCCCCGAGACGTCCCCCTCCCCGCTCTTCACGCTCGCCACTTCGGCCGTCGAACCTCCGGTCCTGCGCCAGGGCCTCGTGGTCGTCGCTCGCGAGTGACCGCGCCTGTTAAGATCATCAGAGAAGTGACGCCTTCCCGGGCTCGGACACGTATCCGCCGGGGAGGCTTTTTTCATGCCCTGGAGGATTTTCGCCGCCGCCGGCCACCGCTGACGCGGGTACGGCCGCCCGCCGGCCGATCAGTCACCGCGAAGGAGTCCCATGCCAGTCGTTGTACGCCCCGCGACCGCTGCCGACCGTCCCACAGTGGAACGGTTGTGGCTGATGTTCCGCCATGACATGTCGGAGACGGACGGCCTGCTGCCCGACCCGGACGGAACCTTCCGCGCCGATCGGCTCCGGGCGGCCTTCACCGACGCCGACTGGGCGCCGTACCTGTTGACGAGTGGAAACCGCCCCGCCGGTTTCGCGTTCGTGCGCAACCTGACCGGCCGGGTCCGCGTGCTGAACAGCTTCTTCGTCGTCCGCGGGGGGCGCAGGAGAGGGATCGGGCTGCGGGCCGTCCAGGAGATCGTGGCCAGGCACCCGGGGCGGTGGGAAGTCGCCTTCCAGGACGCCAACCCGGCCGCGGCGCGTTTCTGGCGCCACGTCGCCGCCGAGATCGCGGGTGAGGCATGGGCCGAGGAGCGCAGGCCGGTGCCCCACCGCCCGGACCTGCCACCGGATGTCTGGATCTCCTTCAGCACCGGCGCGGACCGGCCCGAGGGCGGGGCCCGGCCGAGTGACGCGTACGGGACGCCCGGCCGGGACGAGTAGGCCGGCATGCCCGCCCGCCAGGGCGGGTGGGACATGCTGGCATCCTCCCCAACGGCGTTGTGGTTCGGGGCGGTTGGCGAAACAAATGGGCTTGCGTCTCGCATAAGCGTTCTGCAAACCTCCGTTCGACTCAGTTGTCGCACGAGTAGCGGAGGGACCCCCACATGCCCGAACGCCGAATACGCCGCGCTCTGTTCACGGCAGCCGCCGCGGCCGCGCTCGCGTTCACCGGCCTTGCGGCGCCGGCCCAGGCGGAGGACCTTCCGCCGGATGTACCGGAGTCCTGGATCCAGGAACCCCGCGCGACGGAGGGCACCCCTTCGCCGTACGGCGCTCGCGCCTGGACCGCTCCCGGTGGCGCGGCCTCACCCGGTGACTTCACGCTGTCGCCCGGCAGGATGAACGCCGAGACCACCACCCGGGTCACCCGCCTGGACTCGGTGCTGCCCAAATCCGGCGTGCAGAACCTGCTGGCCGGGGCGAACCGCACCGTCCAGCCGTGGTGCTCACGCGACTCGTTCGGCACCGCCCCGGACCCCGACATCAAGTACTGCCTGCAGAACGACGACTCCGTCTCCCGGGAGTGGGTCCCGCAGGGCTTCACCGGCGTCTCCGACGCCAAGGACAACGAGTTGTGGGGCGAAGCCGGCGACATCCAGTTGTTCGCCTCCTACGACGGCTGGGACCCGGGCCGGGAGGACGACCCGGACCCGTCGACCGGTGACTGCACCGCGAGCGAGGCGGAGGCCAACGACGCCTGCAATCAGAAGGGCGTCCGCATCACCTTCGTGCAGAGCCGGACCAACCCGGCCACGGGCAGCCCCGAGATCAAGTACCGGCACGTCCTGCTGGGCTGGACCTATGTGAACTCCGCCGACCACGTCTCCTTCGACGGGCTGCACGCCGCCGAGTACCCGATCCAGAAAGGCGTCCACGCCGGCGGGATCGTGTGGTACGGCAACTACCTCTACGTCGCGGACACCCGCAACGGCCTGCGCGTCTTCGACATGCGCTACATCATGGACCTGGATCCGGACAGCAACCCCAGCACACATGACGCGATGGGATCCGACACCGACGGTGTGAAGACCACCGCCAACGTCCAGGACAAGACGAAGGTCGGCCGGCACAACAACGTCTGGTACAGCTTCGGTTACCGCTACGTGATGCCGCAGGTGGCCGCGTGGAAGTTCAAGGCGACGCAGAGCAACCCCAAGGGTTCCTACGCCTGTGTCGCCACCGGCGCCCCGAAGGCCTCCTACATCTCACTGGACCGCAGCACCGTCCCGGACCGCCTGATCATGGGTGAGTACTGCCGTCCGGAGAGCGGCCGTCCCTCCACCGGCCGCATCGCCTCGTACCCGGTCGCGGCCCTGGAGGGGCGCTCCGCGGACGTGACCGCGGAAGGCTGGGCCAACTACCTGCCGATGACCGACGGCGGCGGCCAGGGCGCGGCGGCGTACAACGGCACGCTGTACGTGAACGAGTCCAAGGGCACGGACGAGCCGGGCAACCTGTGGCGCTACCGCTGGAGCGACGGCCGGCTGGTCCAGGACGGCCAGGCCGTCAAGACCGCCCGGGGCGCCGAGGACCTCTACGTCGAGCGCGGCGCGGGACGGCTGTGGTCCGTCTCCGAACACCGCCCGGGGGTGGCGTCCGACTGCACGGCGAACCGGGATTCCGCCGATCCGGCGGGTACGGACTACTGCCAGCGTGTGCTCTACGGGCACAGGATGAGCCGGCTGGACGACCGGTCGTAGCCCGGGCTCACAGGAACCGGCGGGCGGGCCGGACGGCGGCCTCACGCACCCGCTGGACGGCGGAGCGTCTCTTCCACCGGCCCGCCCTGATCAGTGTGCTGGCCGCGATGTCCGCCTCGAAGTGCTCGTCCAGTGTCGCGGTGAACTCCGGGTTCAGCACGGCCAGCATGACCTCCTCGTCGTGGTCGAGAGAGCGGCGGTTGAAGTTGGTCGAGCCGATCAGGGCGGCGACGCGGTCGACGGTGATGACTTTGGCGTGCATCATCGTCGGCTGGTACTGGTAGATCTTCACCCCGCACGCGATGAGGTCCTCGTAGTAGTGCTGCCCGGCCAACTGGCAGACCCGCTTGTCGGTGTGCGGCCCGGGCAGCACGATCTCCACCTCGACCCCACGGCGAGCGGCGGCGCACAGCAGCTCGACGAAGTACGCGTCCGGTGAGAAGTACGCGGTGGCCAGGCGGACGCGCTCCTCGGCCGACTCCAGCATCACGCGGATCAGGGTCTGCATGTCCTGCCAGCCGAAGCTCGCCGAACCGCGCACCACCTGAACGACCGCGTCGCCCGGGCGTGGGTGCGTGACGAACCGGTCCCGGTCGTCGAAGAGTTCGTCGTGGCACTCCGCCCAGTTCTGCGCGAAGGCCGCGGCGACGCCGTCCACCGCGGGCCCCCGGACCTCGACGTGGGTGTCACGCCACTCGTGCGGGTTGCGCGCGTCACCGCACCACTCCTCGGCGATCCCCACCCCGCCGGTGAAGGCGGTCTCCTCGTCGACGACGAGGACCTTGCGATGACATCGGTGGTTCTGCTTGAAGGGCGACAGGTACAGCGGCTTGCGGAACCACGCCACCTGCACCCCGGCCCGCTCCATCGTCCGCAGCTGCTCGGCCTCGATCAGCCTGCTGCCGAACCCGTCCAGCAGCAGCCGAACCCGTACCCCGGCACGGGCCCGCTCCGCGAGGGCCTCGGCGAACCGGCGGGCGATGTCGCCCTTCCAGTACACGAACGTCATCATGTCCACCGTGTGCTCGGCACGGCGGATACCGGCCAGCATCGCGGCGAAGATCTCGTCCCCGTTGCGCAGAGCGGTGAGCGCGTTGCCCTCGGTCGCCGCGATCCCGATCAGCCGTTCCAGACGCCGCCGTATCCGCGTGACGCGGGCGTCGGCCGAGGCGGTGGCGGAGGCCGTCCCCGGCGCCTCCGGGGCCGGCGGGGGCATTTCGGGCGGCTCCTGCGTACTGGTCATGGCATTCCCTGGCCGGATCACGACGAGGAAACGTCGGGCCGCGGCACCCGGTCCGGCACGGGCAGGGCGGCGAGCCGACTGTACCCCCGGCCACCGGGCCTGCGCGGACGCTGCCCACTCGCCCGGGCCGGCGGGGGCTACATGCTGTCCGGCGCCCGTCGGACGCCGCCTGCCACTGCCGGCCCGGTGGTGTTTCTTGCGGCCGGTGGGTGCCGGACGGCAGGCTTCGGGTGTGGCCACTTTGCTGATCGTGCATCACACGCCGTCGCCGAACTGCCAGGCGATGCTGGAAGCCGTCGTGTCCGGGGCGACCGCGCCGGAGATCGAGGGGGTGCGGGTGGTCCGGCGCGCGGCGCTGGCGGCCACCGCCGTCGACGTGCTGGAGGCCGACGGATACCTGCTGGGCACCCCGGCGAACCTCGGCTACATGTCCGGGGCCCTGAAGCACTTCTTCGACCAGGTCTACTACCCCTGCCTGGACCAGACCCGGGGCCGGCCCTTCGGCTACTACGTGCACGGCGGCAGCGACACCACCGGCGCGGTGCGCGCCATCGAGTCGGTCACGACGGGCCTCGCCTGGCAGCGCGCGGCGCCGGCGGTGAGCGTGGCCGGTGGGCCCGGCAAGGACGATCTGGAGGCCTGCTGGGAACTGGGGGCCACGCTCGCCGCCGGGCTGATGGACTGACCGGCCCGGCGCCTGTCCTGCGGTTCGCCCGTCCGTCGCGCACGGCGGCCGGGGGCGGGCGGCCACGGGCGGGCGGCCGGGGCGGGCCTCGGAGCGGGTCGAAGGCCCCGGACGCGGGGAGGCGGGCAGGGACGCTGACGCGCCCCGCCCCCGTCAGTCGTCGGCCGGCGCCCGAGACAGGCGCAGGACCGTCCCCTCCCCGTTGGCCGACAGCAGGAGTGAGCCGTCCGGGGCCGCGGCGAGTCCGGCGAAGCGGGGCGCCAGGCCCGGCATGCCGCCCGCGAACAGCGCGGGCTCGATGCGGGGGGCGACGCCCGGGGGCGGTCCCACGGGCAGGTGCTCCGCCTCGACGCGGGTCTCTTTGGTGGTGAGCGAGATGGCCCGGAGCGTGCGGTGGGCGGTCTCCACCGTGAACAGGTCGTCGCCGAGGGCTGCCAGGCCCTGCGGTGCGCCCAGCCCGTCCGCGAGGGTCGCGAGGGTCACCGTCCGGCCTTCGCCGCCGTCGCCGTCGCCATGGTCG
The DNA here is from genome assembly GCF_042744565.1 of Streptomyces sp. NPDC058812. Lineage (NCBI taxonomy): Bacteria > Bacillati > Actinomycetota > Actinomycetes > Kitasatosporales > Streptomycetaceae > Streptomyces > Streptomyces sp. NPDC058812. Next base: position 46,538 of record NZ_JBHYOB010000005.1, on the reverse strand, counting down.
ACGCGGAGCACCGATCCGGCCCGTTCGTCGCTCACGTAGCAGCGGCCCGCCTCGTCGAACGCCACGTCGACCGGGTGGTCGAGCCCTTCCGCCACCACGGTGACCGCGTCCCCGGAGTCGATGGCCACGACCCGGCCTGCCCCCGCCTCCGCGACGACGAGGGAGCCGTCCGGCCCGACCGCGATGCCGAGGGGCCGGTCGAGCCCGGTCGCACGTGTCCGGGAACTCCGGCGCGCGGGGTCGTACGTGACGACGGTGCCGTACTGCGAGGTGAGGTGCAGCAGGTCGCCGTCGGCGGTGACGCCGTGGGCGAAGGTGAGCAGGGCGAGGGTCGTCACGTCACCGCCGGTGCCTTCGCCGGACGGCTCCGGGCTCGCCACCCGGTAGTGGTCGGCCGCGTGCACCGTGCCGCCCAGGTCGATCGTGACGCCGTACGGTCCGTCGAGTCCGCGCGGCACGATGTCGCGGGTCCGGCCGTCGGGGTGCAGCTCGGTGACGCCGCCGCTGGCGTAGCTGGAGACGAACATGCGGTTCTCCGCGTCGAACGCGGCGTTGTCCAGACCGGTCAGTCCGCTGGTGACGAGGGTGCGGGAGCCGGTGCCGTGCAGGTCGACACGGGTCACGATGCCCTCCACGCCCCGGGAGAGGACGTGGAGGACGCCGCCCTGGTCGAAGCGGACGGCGACCGGTTCGTGCACGTTCTCGGCGACCACCTCGGGCACGCCGCCGTCGGGCGGGATGCGCCAGACCTGGTTCGTGATCATGTGCGGGTAGTACAGGTGACCGTCCGGGCCGAGCTGCATGGCGTTGCCGAGCGCGAGTCCGCCGGTGAGCACGGCCGGGTCGCCACCGTCGGGGAAGAGTTCCAGGAGGCGGCCGTCGGGTTTCATCTCGTTGACGAAGAGCCGGTCGCCGACGCAGGTGATGCCGTTGGGGTTGGTCACGGCCGCGGAGACGAGGCTGTACTCGCCGGCGGGGTCGCGGCGCCACACCCGGCCGGGCACCAGGTCGGCGACGTACATCGAACCGTCCGCGCCGAAGGCGAGGTCGTCCGGCGACTGGATCGGGCCGTCCATCGGCACGACCACGTCGACGTCGCCGGTCGCGGGGTCGACGGCGCTGATCTGCCCGGCGAGGAACTGGGCGACGTACAGCCGACCGTCGGGGCCGAACGCGACACCGTTGGAACCCCAGAGCCGGTTGGGCCGGTTGAGGCGGCTCACCCGCCGGCGCGGGCTGGTGACGCGGTGGTGGCCGGTCGGGTCGAAGCGGCTGGGCGCGGCCGTCACCGCTGCCCGTCCTCGACGATGACCTCGGCCATGCCGCCGTCCGCGCGCCAGCGGCGGAGGAGTTCGTGGAAGGCGACCGGGCCGTCGCCGTACGCCTGGCTGTGCTCCCGTGGCCTGCCCTCGTTGTTGTAGTAGCCGGGGGTGCACTCGGCCTGGAAGGCGTACAGGTCGGCCGCCTTCTCGCGGATGGTGGCGACCCAGGCGTCCTGGGCCTCGGCGGTCGGTTCGACGTACCGGGCGCGGCGCCCCCGGGCCTGCGCGACGATCTCGGCGACGTGGGTGGCCTGTTCGTCGAGGATGTGGACGTAGTTGACCGCGCTGGCGTTCTGCAGCGGTCCGAGCTGGAACAAGTTGGGGAAGCCGTGGCTGTAGAAGCCGTGGAGCGTCTTCGGGCCGCTCTTCCAGGCCTCCAGCAGCGGCACGCCTCCCCTGCCGTACACCGGGAGCCTGCCGGACAGGACGCCGGAGACCCCGGTCTCGAATCCGGTGGAGAAGATGACGCAGTCGACCTCGTACTCCACTCCCCCGGTCACGACGGCGTGCTCGGTGATCCGCTCCACGCCGTGGCTGTCGGCGGTGTCGACGAGGGTGACGTTAGGGCGGTTGAAGGTCTGGAGGTAGTGGTCGCTGAAGGTGGGCCGCTTGCACATGTAGCGGTACCAGGGCTTGAGCCTCTCGGCCGTCGCCGGGTCCTGGACGACGGCGTCCACACGGTCCCGCAGCTCGTTCATCTTCTGGAAGTCGGCGATCTCGTAGGCGAGTTCGCGTTCCTCGGGCGGGAGGTCCGCGTAGCCGTCGGTCGGGATCAGCTTCTGCTGGAGGCGGGCGGTACTGGTCCAGGCGTCGCCGACCATGTCCTCGTCCGTCCCGACGCCGGTGACGATCTCCAGGAAGTTGTCCCGGCGGCGCCGCTGCCAGCCCGGCTCCAGGGACTTCGCCCACTCCGGGTCGGTGGGGCCGTTGCCCCGGACGTCGACAGAGGAGGGCGTGCGCTGGAACACGTACAGGTGCTGGGCGTCCGCTCCGAGGTGCGGGACCGCCTGGATGGCCGTGGCGCCGGTGCCGACGAGGGCGACACGCTTGTCCGCGAGGCCGTGCAGGCCGCCGCTCGCGTCCCCGCCGGTGTAGTCGTAGTCCCAGCGGCTGGTGTGGAAGACGTGGCCCTTGAACGTCTCGATGCCGGGAATGCCGGGGAGTTTGGCCTGGCTGAGGGTGCCGCTGGCGACCACCACCCAGCGGGCCCTGATCCGGTCGCCGCGGTCGGTGGTGACGGTCCACTCCGCCTCGGTCTCGTCCCAGTGCAGGCCGGTGGCCCGGGTCTGGAAGCAGGCGTCGTCGTAGAGGCCGAAGTGCCGTGCGATCGCCTGCGCGTGCTGCCGGATCTCCTCCCCCGGCGCGTACTTCCACTTCGGGACGTAGCCGATCTCCTCCAGCAGGGGCAGATAGACGTACGACTCGATGTCGCAGTGGATGCCCGGGTAGCGGTTCCAGTACCAGGTACCGCCGAAGTCGCCGCCCTGCTCGATCACCCGGATCGAGCCCACGCCGGCCTGACGCAGCCGCGACCCGGCGAGCAGACCGCCGAATCCGCCGCCGATGACGAGTGCCTCGACGCGGTCGGCCAGGGGCGGCCTGGTGTACTCGGGGTCGGCGTGGGGGTCGGTGTCGAAGGAGTCGAAGGCGCCGGTGGTGCGCCGGTACTGGGAGTTGCCGTCCGGGCGGACCCTGCGGTCGCGCTCCGCGCGGTACTTGGCACGCAGGGCTTCCGGGTCGAAGCCCAGCTCGTGGGGGCCGGGAGTGAGGGGTGAGGCGTGGGGGGCGGACATGCGCGTCCTGGTTCCTCTCTGCGGGCGGTGCCGGTCGCGCACAGTCAAGCGAACCAGTCGGACAACTCCCTGACAGTCGGCCGTCGACGACCGGACGTGGTGCACGTCACAGGGTCGGGGACGGTCAGAGACGGGCGGGCCGCCCCAGCCAGTAGCCGAATCCCCGGCGGGTGTGGATCAGCGTGTCTCCCTCCTCGTCGACCTTGCGGCGCAGCCGCGAGACGAGCCGTTCCACGGCGCCGGAGGTCGGCAGGTCGGACCACACGTGACGGCCGAGCTGCTCCTTGGACAGCACCCGTTCCGCGTGCTGGAGGAGGCAGCGCAGCAGGCGGTACTCGCTGGGGGTGAGCGCGATGGGGCGCCGTCCGCGCCGCGCCCGGCGGGACGCCTCGTCCAGGACCAGATCGTCGTAGCGCAGGGCGGGGGCCGGTCCGGCCGGCTCGGCGGCCCGGACCAGCCGCTCTGCGGTGGCGAGGATCTCCGCCGTCTGCACCGGTCCGCCCCCGGCGCCGGACCGCATGCTGCCGAGGAACTCGCCGCCGGCGAGCAGGAGCACGGGCGGACGGACGGGCTCGGCGAGGCTGCCGGTCCGGCCCCCGAGCCGGTGCAGGTCCGGCAGCGTCACGTCGAGGACGACCAGATCGAAGCACCGCTCGGTCAGTCGGGCCATGGCCTGGGCGCCGCCCCGCGCCAGGACGACCCGGTAGCCCGCCAGCCGCAGCGTACTCCGCAGCAGCTCCGCGGTGCGGTCGTCACCGACGGTGAGCAGGACGTGCGGCACGCCCGCACGGCGTGCGGATCCCCCGCCGCGGGACTCGCGCGCGTACGGGTCGGCCGGGGCCGCGGGGGCGAACGGCGGCTTGGGCATGCGCGCCATTTTAGCCGTCGCTTGCGTTACTCAAGCAATACGGTCGTTCTCGGCCAGCGGTCGTTCTCGGCCACCCCGACGAGCCGGGGCCGGCTCGGGGGCCCCGCCGATCAGGGAGGTCACCACGCCCACCGGGGCCTCCTCGGGTTCGAGGACGGTGCGGGCCGGGATGGCGACCCACCGCACGGTGCCGGGGGCGGCCCTCTGCCCGACCGCCCCCGGCACCGTCCGCCCGCTCGCCCGTCAGCTCTTGGGCATCAGGACGGTGTCGATGATGTACACGTTGGCGTTGGCGGTCTTGACGTTGCCGCAGACGACCTTGGCCGAGTCGTTGACCGTGTAGGACTCGTCCGAGCCGGACGTCGTCAGCTTGGACTTCTGCAGCGTCTCGAAGGAGCCGTTCTCCAGGACCGTGGGGGCGAGCTTCTGGCCCACGACGTGGTAGGTCAGGATGTCGGTGAGCATCGCCTTGTCGCCCAGGACCTTGTCCAGGTCCGCCTTCGGGATCTTGGCGAAGGCGTCGTTGGTCGGCGCGAACACCGTGATGTTCTCGGCGTTGTTCAGCGTGTCGACCAGACCGGCCTTCTTCACCGCCGTCACCAGCGTGGACAGCGCCGGGTTGTTCGAGGCGGCGGTGGCGACCGGGGCCTTGGCCATGCCGTCGAAGGAACCGGCACCGTCCTTCGGCACCGACGAACACGCCGGACCGAACGGCTCGTCCGTGCCGACCGTGTCGCCGCCGGCGTCCGCGTCGGCGTCGGCGTCGGCGTCGGCGGACTGGTCGTCGGCTGCCGCGGGGGCCGAGGAGGCCGCCTGGGCGGAGTCCGACGAGCCGCTGTCGCCGTCGTCGGAGCAGGCGACCAGGGCCAGGGGCAGGATGGCGGCCGCGGCGACGGCGACGGCGGAGCGGCGAATACGGGCGTTCATGGGTTCTCCCGGATAAAGGGGCAGCACGAAGGCTGCGTTGGTGCGGATTGCCGTTACGGCGGTGAAGTGGTGGTCGGTCGAAGGGGTGCGCGGCCCCGCTCGTCGTCAGTCGTCGGACCCGCGCCGGTCCCGGTCGGCATCACTCGTCGCGGCGAACACGCTCGAAGGTCCCGCGCTCGCCGCGGGGGTGGCCCCGCTCGGCCGGGGGCCCGGCGCGGGCGTGTGGGGGTCGAGCCGCCCCGCGCGTATGGACGGCAGGGTGCGCGGGCGGGCGGGCCGGTATCGGTATCGGTGTGTCCTCGGTTCTTCCCTCACATGGGGAATCCGGAGCCGGTCCGGCTCTGGATTGGCCGACCACCCGATCGAGCGAAGATATTTCGCAAGTACGCCTGCGACCTGGGGTCTTCTTCAGCGGCGAAGGACGCTCAGAGGGGCGTCGCGGCGCGAAGGACGCTCAGAGGGGCGTCGCGGCGCGAAGGACGCTCAGAGGGGCGTCGCGGCGCGGAGGATGAGGAACATGGTGACGGCGGCGTTCGCGGACGACATCGCCGACACGGCGGTTCCGGCGGCCGCGGCCCATGCCGCCAGGCCCACCGAGGTGAAGACCGAGGGCCAGGTGCGGACCGCGGGAGCGGGGCCCAGCAGGGCCGCCACCCTGCGTGGTACCGGGCCGGGCGCCGCCAGACCGGCGAGGGTGGCGACCGGGGTGCCCCGGGAGACGAGGGCCGCCTTGCCGATCGCGGTCGCCACCGCGCGGCGGCTGCCGACCGCCCGCGCGGCCGCCTCGTCCGCCCACCGCTCCGCCGTGTAGGAGACGGCGGTACGCAGGGGCCGCAGGAACGGGTTGGCCAGGGCGGCGAGCCGGACGGCGAGCAGGAAGCGATGGTGCCGGCCGGTCAGGTGAGCCCGCTCATGGGCGAACAGCGCGCGCCGCTCGGCCGGTGCGAGGCAGTCGAGCAGGGCCGTGGTCACCACCACCCGGTCCCGGCGTCCGCCGGGCAGCGCGTACGCGTAGGGCACGTCGTCCGGCAGCACGGCCACCCCGGTGCCCGGCAGGCCGGCCAGCGCGCGGTGGGCACGGCGACGGACCCTGCCGTGCCGCCACAGGGCTCGTGCCGAGGCCGCGACCACCGCGCACAGCGCGGGGATCGCCGCCTTGCCCACGACCTCGTCGTACGGCACCGCCGCCCGCACCTCCGGGTCGGACCAGCCGTCCGGCAGGGGGTTGCCCGGCAGCTGCGCGGTGCCGACCACCATCACCAGGGCCAGGCACACCGTGCTGCACAGGGCCATCACCGCGGCCACGGCGGTGAGCAGCCGGGTCGCGGTGCGCGGGTGCAGGTGCTGTTCCGCCAGCCGGGCGATCGGCCATGCCGTCAGCGGCAGGACCAGCGGCAGAAAGACGAATACCCCCATGCGGCGTCAGCCGTCCCCCGCGTCGCGTGCGTGAGCGAGCAGTTCGCGCAACAGCCGCTCGTCCTCCGGGTCGAGGCCGGTGACGAAGCTGGCCAGCACCGCTTCCCGGTCGCTCTCGCCGTCCAGGACCTTGCGCATCTTCCGCGCGGCCAGGCCCGCCTGGTCCGAGGCCGGTGTCCAGGTGAAGGAACGGCCCGCGCGCTCGCGGCCGACCGCGCCCTTCTCCAGCAGCCGGGTCAGGATCGTGATCACCGTGGTGTAGGCGAGGTCGCCGCCCAGTCGCTCCTGCACCCAGCCGGCCGTCGCGGGGCCGTCCGCCTCGCGCAGCGCCGACAGCACCAGCGCCTCCAGCTCGCCCTGCCCCCGCCGCCGCGGACGCCGGTGATCGGTCACGGCCCGTCTCCTTCCGCCGCAGTCCCACGCCTGTCCGATGTCTGTCCGAGCCGACATCGTATAGACGCGCCGGCCCCGTCAGCCGCCCAGGCGTCTGGCGTACCGGTGGCACGGGACGGGGAGGGGCCCGTCGGGACCTTGCGCGGCGTAGTCGAACGGGCCCTCGTCGGTCCAGCCCTGGCGGGCGTGGAAGCGGCGCGCGCGGGCGTTGCCGGGGTGCCGCAGGGCGCGGGGCAGGGTGTCGTCCGGGCCCAGGTCGGCCCGGTAGACCGCTTCGGCCGCCGGACGACCGTGGGTGCCGAGGTCGTAGTAGTCCATGGGGTCCATGCGTCCATGCGTCCATGCGGGGACGTGTACCGCACTCCGGGACGGCCACGAAGTACTTCGCGGGACGGTCGCACCGACCGGTGTCCCCGCCGGACGCGTTTGCGCCCGGCGGGGGTGGGGGGCGGGGATGGCGCGGATCAGCCGAAGTCGACGTCGCTGCACAGGAAGTACGTCTGGTCCATGTGCGACGCCTGCCAGATCGTGTAGACGACGTGCCGGCCGCTCAGGCCCGAGGTGCTCACCGGGATCTCGTAGTTCTGGCTGGGGGCGTAGCTGCCGGTGCTCGCGACCAGTTGGAGGTCGTCCCAGCCGAGGGCCTGCGTGGCGGGGTCGAAGCCCTGCCGGGTGACGTAGACCTTGAAGTAGTCGGCGCCGTGGCTGGCCTGGTCGTACAGCTTGACGGTGAAGTTGTCGGTGACGTCCGTGGTCTGCCAGGCGCCCACGGTGTCCAGGGAGTTGTAGCGCCCGCCCTCGGTCCGGCCGCCGCTGCACAGCTGGCCGTCGGGAACGACCGCCTCGAAGTTGCCCGCGGAGCCGTTGCGGTACAGGCCGTTCCAGTTCCACATCGCGTTGGGGTTGTCCTGCCAGGCCTGCCAGCACATGGGGTCTTCCTGCGCCATGGCGGGGTTCTGGAAGTCGCCGCCCCAGCGCTGCCAGCAGCCGTAGTTCCGGGAGGCGGGGTCGACGACCGAGCCGTGGGCGACGGCGGTGCCACTCCAGGGGATCAGGGCGAGCAGTGCCGCGGTCAGGGTGCCGAGGGCCACGGTCGACGCACGCCGGATTCCCTTGTTGCGATCATGACAAGTCACGACGTCCTTCTTTCGCGTGGGGGGACAGCGATGGAGGGTCGAGGATCGGAAGCGCCACCATTGGGAGCGCTCCCAATGCCTTTTGGAGAACAGGCTGCGCCCGGGCAAACGGAATGGCAATAGTTGAAATGCGCCAGTTCCCGCCCGGCGATGGCGCGTTCGATGCGGTCGTGCGGCGGGCGGACAAGGCCTGGCCCTGCCCCCGCCCGCCGTCACGACGGCGTCATGCCGGTGTCACATGGAGCGCCGCCTGGAGCGGATCAGCAGCACACAGCCACCGGCGAAGAGGACGCCTCCGGCGGCCGCGGGCCACAGGCCCAGGCCGGATCCCGTCTCCGCGAGGCCGCCGCGCGTCGCCTGCGGTTCGGTCGCCGACCCGGCCGCGGCGTCCTCACCGCCGCCCGTACCCTGCGTCGCCCCGGGTGCGGGCGCGGCGCCGCTCGCGTCGTCCGGTGTGTCGTCGGCGGGTGTCGTGGCGGCCCTGGGCTCGGCGCGCGGGGAGGCGTCGTCGTCCCGTTCCTGGGCTGGGGGCGCGGACGCCTGCCCGTCGTTCCGCCCGGCACCGCTCCCTCCGCCCTTCCCTTCGCTCTCTCCGTCGTCCCGGCCGTCCTGCCCGGGGACCGCGGGTGCCGAGGCTGTGGCGGTCCGCTCGGCCGGGGGGTCGGAGGCGTCAGGGTTCTCGGTCGGCTGCTCCTGCGGATCCTTCGTAGGGTTCTCGGTCGGCTGCTCCTGCGGGTTCTCGCCCTGGCCGGGCTCCGATCCCGGGGGCGTGTCCGGACCGCACTCGCGGCCGCTGTTGATGCAGTCGGCCATCTCCCGCATCAGGTCCTCGTCGAAGACGTTGATGAAGTCGCTGTGGTCCGTGACCGGCTTGTGCAGCTGCTCGGGAAAGGAGTCCACGGCGAACAGCGGAACGGTCCTGCCGCCGTCCTGGAGGCTGGGCGCGTCCACGTCGTACACGACGCGCTGGACCAGTCGCGGGATGGCCCGGAACCCGTCGGGACAGGTGCCGTCGGCGGCGGCGAAGGCCACGTGGGTGCGGTGGTTGGCGCTGTCGATGTTGCGGCCGTCCCAGCAACTCTGGAAGGTGAAGGTGCGCACCACGTCACTGCCGGACGGACAGAGCGGGTACTTGTCCTTCAGCTGCCGGTCCTCGAAACCGGTGCAGCTCCAGGAGGCGTTCGCGTTGGTGTCGCCGTTGACGAACGCCTTCGCGTCACCGGTGATGATGCGCAGCAACCGCGGCATCTCCGTGACCTCGCCGCGCTCGTTGCCCTCGAACCTCAGTGTCACCTCGGCGGGCGTGACGATCTCGCCGGCGTTGCCCTCGATGCCGCCGCCGGGTGACTCGGCGTCCTGTTCGACGGTGCCGTTCTGGAGCCTGAGCACGGGCCAGTAGTACGAGGACTTGTCTCCCTGGTCGGCGCAGCTCGTGCCGGCGGCGGCCAGGTCCTCGTCGCTGGAGAAGGCGTCGTTGGCCTGGTTGCCGACGTAGTCGTGGAAGTGGTGGGCTCCGTTGCTGACGCCGGGGGCGGCGATCAGGTTGTCCGAGTTGAACAGTCCCTCGGCGTTGACGCCGCAGCTGGTGGCGAAGGAGCCGGTCGAGGCGTTCTTCTGCCGGGGCGCCTGCACGACGTTCGGCCGGACGGAGTTGATGTCGGCGTAGTCCGCGGCCACGGGGCCGTTGCCCGCCTGTCCACCGTTGCCGGGCTGCTGCCCGTCACCGGTCTGTCCGTCGTCCCCGTCGTCCCCGGTGTTTCCGGTGTTTCCGGTGTTCCCGGGTTCTTCGCCCTTGCCGTTCTGCTGCTGCCGCTGCTGGTCGGGGCTGCCGCCAGGTGCGTCCGTCGTGGCGACCTCGGTGCGGCGCAGCGTGCACTCCGCCAGGGTGTCCAGGCCCTCGGGGCGTTTGCCGGCCTTGCCGATGACGGCGGCGATGCGCTCGATCGTCCCGGCCCGCTCCTTCTTCAAGGGGTCGAGGATGGCGCCCTCGTCGAGCTTGGCGTCGTCCGCGGTGCGGGCGGCTTCCTGGAGTTGCCGGTAGGCCGCGGCGATCTGCTCGTCGAGCCGGGCGAGTTCCGTGTCGACGTCCGGCCTCGCCTGCTCCGGCACCGTCGTCAGCCGCTCGCTCAGGTCGGGGCAGTCGACGGTGGCCGCCACGCCGGAACCGCCCAGGGGAACGGCTGTGTCGCCGGCTTCGGTCGCGGAGGCGAACACATTCACGGCCACCAGGCCGCCGCCTCCCAGTATCAGCGCGAATGCCCCGAAGGTCGCGCGGCGCGCCCCGGTCGGGCGTCTGCGCCTGTTGTGTCCCAAGGCGTGCTCCTGTGTCGTGGCGGACTCGGACATGAAATGCCCCCGGCTCCATACGGAGTCGGGAGCCGGAGCGTTCAAACGCCTCGCGGATTCTCAGGAGTCCCTCACCTCACGGGCGCAGGATCAAGCCGGACCGGGTCGCCCTCCTTCGTCTCCACCCGCAGGAGCTGGGGCAGCGCCACCGGCATGTCGGAGCCGTAGTGGCCGAGGACGCGCTGCTGGAGGTAGCTGAAGCGAGTCCCGTCGGTGACCGTGAGCGGCTTGTCGGTCAGGCCCACCACGACCAGCCGCCCCTTGGGCGCGGGGACGGAGACCGCCTGCTCCCGCACGGACGGCACGCACGCGAAGTCGAGGAGTGGGAGGATCTGGGCCTGGATCGACACGTCCGGGGCTGGCACGGCCTCGACCAGCACGAGCACGCGGGGCTGCACGGCGAGCGCCCGCGCGATGGCGAGCGGCTGCCGCTGACCACCCGACAGCTGCCGGGGGCCGCGCGTCGGCCTCCTCCCGCTCGCCGAGCCCTGACCCTGCCGCGCGAACAGTTGCTGTCACCGCCGAAGGGGGGCGGACACAAGGGCTGAGGGGACCGGGGGATCGGTCCGATGCGGCACGGGAGGCTCTGTTAGGAGCCGGGGTTCGGGGAACCCGGGGCCCGCCGTACACACCCGCGCGCCAGCGCCCACGCCGAGGGAGTCACCGGATGTCACTGACCAAAGGCCTCGTCGCCGGAGCGGCCGGCACCGTCGCGCTGAACCTCACCACGTACGGCGACATGCTGCTGCGCGGCCGGGGGTCCAGTGGCATGCCGGCCCAGGCCGCGGACCGGTTCGTCAACCGGGCCGGCGTCGATCTGGGCGACGAGGAGACCACGACCAACCGTGAGCAGGCCGCCGGAGCCCTCCTCGGCTACGTCACCGGCCTCGGGGTCGGGGCGGCCTACGGGCTGCTGCGGCGCGGGCGCGGCGCGCTGCCCGACTGGGTGGCCGGTCCGCTGCTCGGAGCGGCCGCCATGGCGGGCAGCGATCTGCCGGCCACGGTGCTCGGAGTGACCGACCCGGCCTCGTGGGACCGGCCGTCATGGGTGTCGGACATCGTGTCGCATGTGGTGTACGGCTTCACCACGGCATCGGTCTACCAGGCACTTCGCTGAACGGAGGAACCATGGCCGGCAGCAGGCCGCTCGCCCTGGTCACCGGGGCGTCCAGCGGAATCGGGTACGAACTCGCCGCCCTGTTCGCAGAACACGGCCACGACCTCGTGGTCAACGCCGAGGACGACCGGCTGGAGCACGCCGCCCAGCGGCTGCGGGAGACCGGCGCCGAGGTACGGGCCGTGCGTGCGGATCTCCGCACCGCCGAGGGCGTGGACCGGCTGGTCGCCGCCCTGACCGGGCTCACCGTGGACGTCGCGGCGCTCAACGCGGGTGTGGGGCAGGGCGGCGCCTTCGTCGACACCGACCCGACCGACGACCAGTCCGTCATCGACCTCAACGTGACGTCGACCGTGCGGCTCGCCAAGCCGCTGCTGCGGGACATGGTGGCGCGCGGCGTGGGCCGGCTGATGTTCACGTCGTCGGTGGCGGCGACGATGCCGGGCTCCTTCCAGTCGGTGTACAACGCCTCGAAGTCTTTCGTGCAGTCCTTCGCCCAGGCGTTGCAGGAGGAGGTCGAGGACACCGGGGTCACCGTCACCTCCTTCATGCCGGGCCCGACGGAGACCGACTTCTTCCGGCGGGCCGGGATGCAGGACACCAAGGTCGGCACCATGGACAAGGACGACCCCGCGCAGGTCGCCCGGCAGGCGTACGACGCGGTCATGAAGGGCCGCGGGAAACTGGTCACCGGCTCGGCGAAGACCAAGGCGCAGGGCATGGCCGACAAGGTGCTGCCGGACCGCGTCAAGGCCGCCGTACACCGCCGGATAGCGGAGCCGGGGACGGCGCCGGACGGCGACGGCCGGTAGGACGGGTGGGGCCGGCAGAACGGCGGGCGGACGGTAGGACGTGGGGAGGCCGGTAGGACGTGGGGAGGCCGGTAGGGCCGGGGGGGGAGGCGGCCGGTCGCCCGGCGGGCCCTTGTCGGCGGCTCGCTCCCGGTGGAACGATGCGCACGGCACCGGCTCACCCACCGAAGGGACCGTCGTGACCGACGAGCAGCAACGGCCGCGAGCAGCCGCCGCGTTCGACGCGCTGGGCGCCGAGTACGAGAAGGCGTTCGCCGGCTCGAAGACGCACCGGCGCTCGCTGGAGTGGCTGCTCGGACGGCTCGCGCCGGGCAGCAAGGTGCTGGACGTGGGCAGCGGCACGGGCCGGCCCACCGCCGAGACCCTCGCGGGCGCCGGGCACGACGTGCTGGGCGTCGACGTCTCCCCCGTGATGGTGGACCTGGCGACGCGGCAGGTGCCGACCGCGGCCTTCCAGTGCGCCGACGTCCGTGACGTACCGCTCGCGGACGGCTCGTTCGACGCGGTCTGCGTGTACTTCTCGCTGCTCCAGCTGGACCGGCGGGAGCAGGCGGACCTGGTCCGGCTGCTGGTACGGGCGCTGAGGCCGGAGGGGTACATGGTGCTGGCCACCGTGCCGTTGGACGTGGACGGCGTCGACGCCACCTTCATGGGTCAGCCGGTGCGCGTGTCCAGCTTCACCGCGCAGGGGCTCACCGCCGTGGCCGAGGAGGCCGGCCTGGAGGTGCTGGCGCGGGAGGCGTCCCTGTTCACGCCGGCCCACCCGGACGCGCGGCCGGAGCCGCACCTGTTCCTGCACTGCCGGCGCCGGGCCGCCATCTCACCGAGCACCTGACGCGGCCACCCGCGGGTGGTACGCCGTCGCGGTCGTGAGCGTCGGCCCCCCGTAGCCCCGGATGGGGTAACTGCGCACGCGCTGCCCCGGGTCCGCGGCCAGAGTGGGCAGCATGACAGAACCTGGCGAGCGGCGGCGCGGCACGACTTCCACGAGGACGCGCGAGCGTGCCGTGCGGGGCGCTCGGGACGCCGCCCAGCGCGCCGCGGACGCCCTGTCCGAGCTGATCCGGCACCGCCTGGAGGGGGTCTCCGCGGTGTGCCGGAGCGAGGACGACGGCTGGATCGTCAACGTGGACGTGCTGGAGGTGGCCCGTATCCCCGACACCACCAGCCTGCTCGCCACCTACGAGGTCGAGCTGGATTCGGCGGGCGACCTGCTCCGGTACCGCAGGGTCGCCCGCTACCGGCGCGGTGCCCAGGACCAGTGACCGGGCCGTGCGGCCCGCACCCGGAAGGACCACCGCATGATCACCTACGACGACGAGGTCGTCTGCGCGCCTCGCGCCGGCACCCTCTACGACGTCCTCGAACTCATCCTCGACCGCGGCATGGTGATCGACGTCTTCGTGCGCGTCTCGCTGGTCGGCATCGAGATCCTCAAGGTGGACGCCCGCATCGTGGTCGCGAGCGTCGACACGTACCTGCGGTTCGCCGAGGCGTGCAACCGCCTGGACCTGGAGCACGACGTGCGCTCCAAGACCGTTCCCGAGCTGTTCGGCGGGCCGGTCGCCAAGACCATAGGCAGGGCGGGCGCCAAGCGGACGGCGCGCTCACTGACCGACAAGGTGCGGGACGTCCTCACGCCCGAGGAGGAGGCGGCGGAAGAGGAGGAGGCCCTCCCCCGCGAGCACAGCCGCGAGCGCGCGGCACGCGGCCGGAGCCCACAGCGGTCACGTGGCCGACCGACCGCGCGCCCCCGCGAAGAGGACGACCGCCCGCGCAGCCGCCGGCGCACGGAGACGGAGGACGAATGACCGCGCCCGCCACCGCCGGCACCACCGGCACCACCGCCTCCACCCCGGAGGCCCTGTACGTCTACGGCATCACCCCCGCCGGGGTCCGTACTCCCCGCTTCCCCGGCGTCGACGGCGCCCCCGTACGGCTGCTGACCGAGTCCGGCCTGTGCGCGGCGGTGTCGGCCGCGCCCCCACGGCTCCGGCCCCGACGCCGTGACCTGTTGGCCCACCAGGCCGTACTGGACGCACTGGCGGAGCAGGGACCGCTGCTGCCCATGCGGTTCGCGGTGCTCAGTCCCCGGCCGGATGCCCTGCTCTCCCAACTGCGTGCCGACGCCGCCCACTTGTCACGGCAGCTCGACGAGGTCCGAGGGTGCGTCGAACTCAACGTCAAGGGAACGGTCGTGCCCGGCCACTTCGCCGATCTGGTGCGCCGGGACGAGAGCCTGCGGAACCTGGCCCTGCGGACGCGGCGCCGTCCGGACTACGAGGCCAACGTCCGGCTGGGTGAGGCGATCGCCCGCGGGGTCCGCCGCGAGGCACGGCGCGCGGCCCGGGAGGTCCTCGACCACCTGACGCCGCTGGCCGTCCGCACGGTGCAGGGTGCGACCGACGACGAACAGGTGCTGAGCGCGTCGTTCCTGCTGCGCGCCACCGACGAGCGGCGGTTCCGGCAGGCGGTCGACGTACGGGCACGGGACTGCGGGGACCGGCTGGCACTCAGCGTGACCGGGCCCCTGCCGTGCTACAGCTTCGTCGACCCCCGTCCCGCGCCGGCCGGGCGGTGACGCGGTGGGCATCGTGAGCGGTCTCCTGCTGCTGCCCCTCGCCCCGGTGCGCGGCACGGCGTGGATCGCCGACCACCTGCTCCAGGAGGCCCGGCGCCAGGCCCACGACCCGCGTGCCGTCCAGGCGCGTCTGGCCGCACTCAACCGAGCCCTGGACGAGGGCGCCATCGACGAGGCGGCCTTCGAGCGGGAGGAGGAGCGCCTGCTCACCCTCCTCGAACGGCCGTACCGGCCCACCGGCCGCACCACAACCATGGAACGAGCGCAGAGAAGGCACGTATGAGCGACAGCAAGGCGGCCATGGCGGCGGCCGTGGCGGGCGGGTATCTCCTGGGCCGCACCAAGAAGGCGAAACTCGCCTTCGTGGTCGGCTCGTACCTCATGGGCCGGCGCGTCGGCCTGTCCCCCGGCCAGGTGCTGTCCCAGGGCCTGGCCGGCCTCCAGCGGACACCGCAGCTCCAGGAGCTGACGGACCAGGTACGCGGCGAGCTGCTGACCGCCGGGCGCACCGCCGTCACCGCCGCGGCGAACCGCAGACTCACCGGTCTCGCGGACACCCTTCGCGACCGTACCGACGCGCTCACCGGCGCGGGCCGACGGAACGACGGCGACTACGACTACGAGGACGACGGCCCGGACGAGGAGGCCTACTTCGACGAGGAGGACCGGGCGGAGGCCCGGCGGGCCGCGTCGGCGCCGCCCCGGAAGACGGCCAAGAAGGCTCCCCCGCGCAAGGCAACGCCTCCCCCGACGGCTGCGAAGAAGACCGCGAAGAAGACGACCAAGAAGACCGTGCCGACGAAGAGGAGCATGAGCTCGGGCCGGCACGGAGGTGGGCGCGGATGACCCCCGACCGGCAGGGCGACGGCGGACCCTCACCTTTCGGCGATCTCAAGGACGCTCTCGGCGGCTACCTCTCCGCCACGGGGCACAGCCTCGTCGGCAAGGCGGGCGAACGGATCGGCGGCCTGACGGACCGTCTGACCGAATCCGCCGAGGGCGGTGGTTCCGGCAGCAGGAGTGGTTCCGGCGGTCTGGGCGGTTCCGGGAGCAGCGGCGGCAGTGTCAAGGCGACGCACATCATGGAGACCGTCGACATCGGCGTCCCCCTGCGCACCGTCTACGACCAGTGGACGCGGCTCCAGGACTTCAGTGGCTTCACCAAGGGAGTCCGCAGCGTCAGCGCCAACGACGAGGTGACGTCCGACTGGAACGTCAAGGTCGGCCCTTCGAGCCGCAGTTGGAAGGCGACCGTCCAGGAACAGGTTCCCGACGAACGGATCGTCTGGACCTCCGAGGGCGCCAAGGGCAGTACCCGCGGGGCGGTCACCTTCCACGAACTGGCGCCCCGGCTCACCCGGGTCGTCGTGGTCGTCGAGTACTACGCGGCGGGCTTCTTCGAGAAGACCGGCAACCTCTGGCGCGCCCAGGGGCGGCGGCTGCGCCTTGATCTGAAGCACTTCGCGCGCCAGGTGACCCTGATGGGCGACGAGGAGGTGGAGGGCTGGCGCGGCGAGATCCGCGACGGCGAGGTCGTGCGCAGCCACGAGGAAGCGCTGGAGGAGGAGAACGCCTCCGACGACGACGCCGAGTACGAGGACGACGAGGAGGAGGACGAGGACGCCGAGTACGAGGACGGCGACGAAGGCTCCGACTACGACGACGAGGACGAGGAAGGTGAGTACGACGACGAGGAAGAGGCGTATGAGGACGACGAACGCGCCCGCCCGCATCGCTGACGCCGCCGGGAGTGTGCGGTGACAGACGTCGACCACCGGTTCGCGAGCCCGGAGACACAGCCCTACGCGCCTGTCACCGGCAACCTCGCCGACCTGCTCGAACGGGTCCTCGACAAGGGCATCGTCATCGCCGGCGACATCAAGATCGACCTGCTCGACATCGAACTGCTCACCATCCGCCTGCGCCTGTTCATCGCCTCGGTGGACACCGCGAAGAAGGCGGGCATCGACTGGTGGGAGACCGACCCGGCGCTTTCGTCCAGGGCCGCGCGGGACGCGCTCGCCGAGGAGAACGAGCGGTTGCGGGCCCGGCTCGACGCTCTGGAGGGGGCCGCCGAGGAGACGCCGGGAGCCGCCCGGTGAACGCGCCCCCGGCCGGACCGGCGGCCCCCGTCCTGGTCTGCGCGTTCGCCGTCACCCGCACTCCGCCGGACCTCGCCACGTCGGCCGCGGCGACCGGCCACGAGGAGGGCGGTCCGCTGCGCGTGCTGCGCGCGGGCCGCCTGTGCCTGGTCGTCCAGGACGTCCCCGCGGCGTTGTTCGACGAGGAGGCGCTGGCGGAGCGGCTCAACCGGCCCGACGACCTGGAACGCTGCGCCCGTGCCCATCACCGGGGCGTCGAGGCCGCGGCCCGGCGGGGCCCGGTCGTTCCGCTGCCGATGGCGACCCTGTACCGCGGCGACCGGAGCGCGGAGCAGGCCGTCGCCGCCCGGGAAGCGGTACTGGGCGCGCTGCTCGACCGTCTCCGGGGCCGTACGGAATGGGCGGTGAAGGTGCACGCCTCCGACGGTGCGACGAACGCCGCCGCCGCTGCCGGCGCCCCTGCCGACTCCGGTACCGGCACGGCAACGCGTGGGCGTGCCTACCTCAGCCGGGCCAGCGCGCGGCGACGCGACCGGCAGAACGCGCACGGGAGGGCCCTGGCCGAGGCGGACGCCGTCGACACGGAGCTGCGGCGGTACGCCGTCGACGCGACGCGGCACCGCCCGCAGAGCGAGCGGCTGACGGGCCGGCGTGCCCCGCAACTGCTCAATGCCGCCTACCTGGTGGAGGACGCGGACACCGCCGCCTTCGAGCGCGCCCTGGCCCGGCTCGCCGCCGACAGCCGGCACACGGCCGTCGAGGTCAGCGCCTCGGGCCCGTGGATCCCGTACTCCTTCGCCCGCTGGGACGCGGCCCCCGACGTCATGGCCTCGGACGCCACGGACCCGGACGCCACGGAGCCGCGCCCCACGGAACCGCACCGCACCGCACCGGATCGCGCGGAACAGCGCCCCATGGAGCAGGAGACCCGCTCATGACCTCCCTGGACACCCGCACGCCGGGCCCGGCCCCCGTGCCCTGGGGCGGACCGGAGCCGTACGCACCGGTCGGGGTGCCCCTGGTCGACCTCCTCGACCGGGTGCTGGCGACCGGTGTCGTCGTCAGCGGCGACCTGGTCCTGGCGATCGCGGACGTGCCGCTGGTGCGGATCTCCCTGCACGCCCTGCTGTCGTCGGTGAACGAGCGGGTGCCTGCCCCCTGGCCGGACAGCGGGCCGCTGTGACCGCGCCCCGGGCACACGCCCTCGACCTGGACCCCGAACGGGTCACGAACGACCTGGCCGCCCTGGTCCTCACCGTCGTGGAGCTGCTGCGCCAGCTCATGGAACGCCAGGCCGTGCGCCGCTTCGACGAGGGCACGCTGAGCACGGAGCAGGAGGACCGGCTCGGCACGGCGCTCATGCTGCTCGACGAGCGCATGGACGACCTGTGCGCGCAGCACGGCCTGAGCCGCAGTGACCTGAACCTCGATCTGGGCCCGCTGGGACCGCTCCTGGCGGACCCGGAACCGTAGCGGCCGCCCGCCGGGCGGGACGGCGGGGCACCCACCCGGGACAAGCGATCGCTATGATGACGGCGAATCGCTCAAACGAACATTCTCGGGTGGGGAGACCTGATGCGGGAGCCGGTCGATCTCAGGCGCCAGCGGATTCTGGCGGCGGTCCAGGCGCGCGGTACCGCGCGGGTGCGCGATCTCGCCGACGAGTTGCAGGTGTCCGTGGTGACGGTGCGCCGTGACGTGGAGGAGCTGACGCGGGAGGGCAGGCTGAGCCGCGGGCACGGTGTCGTCCGGTCCACCCTGGCCGCCGAGGAGGCACCCTCCGACGTGGCCGGGGCGGCGGCCGGGGACCGGGTGGCCGTGGTGGTCCCGGTGCGGCACTCGTACCTCACCGAGGCGCTGCACGGTGCCCGCACCGTCCTGGAGGACGCCGGGGTGCGCATGGCCCTGCACCTCGCGCCGCAGGCGTCCGGTGCCGAACGCCCGCTGGTGGAGCGGGCACTGGCGGACGGGGCGCACGGGCTGCTGATCGCCCCCCGCTGGCGCGGCCGGGCCGAGGAGGAGGCCGACCACGAGTGGCTCGCCGCGCTCGGGGTGCCGACGGTGCTGATGGAACGCCGCCCGTGGCGCGGCAGCGCGCTGCACGCGCTGGACTCGGTGTGCTCGGACCACTGGTACGGCGCGCATCTGGCCGTGGAGCACCTGGTGGGGCTCGGTCACCGGCGCATCGTGTTCGCCACGCGCCACGACAGTCCCACCGCGCGCTCGCTGCGTGCCGCCTTCGCCGAGATCGCCGAGGCGCATCCGCTGGTGGAGCAGTGGGCGTGGACGCTCGTCGCGCCGGAGGCCGGGGCCGACGGGCCGTACTCGGCGGACGAGACGGCCGAGTTGCCGGCGCTGATGCGCAAGGTGGGCGCGACGGCCATGGTGCTGCACGGCGACGTGGACGCGCTGATGATCGTCCAGCGGCTGGCGGAGGAAGCGGTACGCGTGCCGGAGGACTGCTCGGTCGTGGCGTACGACGATGTCGTGGCCGGGCTGGGCTCGCCGCCGCTGACGGCCGTGTCTCCGCCGAAGACCGAGGTCGGGCGCACGGCCGCGGAGCTGCTGCTCCAGCGGCTGTCCGAGGCGCCCGGCAGCCGGCCGGGCCGACGGGTGGAGTTGTTGCCGCGGCTGACGGTGCGCGGGTCGACCGCCCGACCGACCCGCCCGACCGCCTGACCGGCCGCCCGATCGCGTGAGCGTTTGATCGCTTTATTTTCTTTTGATCGATCTATTGACCGTTTGAGTCGGAGCGTTCAGGATTCCCGTGTCCCGAACAGTCGTGTCCGCACCCACGCGGACCGCAGGAGCCGCGGGAGGCGCCATGCCCGGACGACCCAGCCGTCGGTCCGTGCTCGCCGCGATGGCCGCCGTACCCCTGACAGGAGCCGTGAGCGCCTGCAGCGGGGGGAACGGCGCCTCGTCGGCCCGCACGAGCACCACCACGCGCGTCACCTTCTGGTCCGCCCTGCGCGGCAGTCAGGAGGTGGTCGACGCCTTCAACCGCACGCACCGGAACATCCGGGTGGAGTTCCAGCAGATCCCCTCCGGAGGGCAGGGCGGCTACGCCAAGCTCAGCAACGCCGCCCGGGCCGGCAACGCCCCCGACGTCGCCACCATCGAGTATCCACAGGTGCCGGGGTACGCCATCGACGGCGTCGCCCGCGACATCACCGACCTCGTCAGCGACGGCCTGCGCCGCAAGCTGCTGCCGCAGGCGCTCGGGCTGACCACCTTCGAGGGCCGGGTGTTCAGCGTGCCGCTGGACGTCGAGCCCATGGTGATGCACTACCGCGCCGACCTGTTCGACCATTACGGGCTGAGGGTCGCGCGCACCTGGGACGAGTTCGCCGAGCAGGCCGCGACCGTGCGCCGCGAGGCGCCCGACCGGCGGCTGGTGCTGTTCCCCACCGACGGGATGACGCAGTTCGCCTGCTATGCCTGGCAGGCGGGCGCCCAGTGGTTCGACACCTCGCGCGGCGCCTGGAACGTCTCCCTCGCCGACGCGCCCTCCCGGCGGGTCGCGGACTACTGGCAGGGACTCATCGACCGGCACGACG
Organism: Streptomyces sp. NPDC058812; assembly: GCF_042744565.1. Classification (NCBI taxonomy): domain Bacteria; kingdom Bacillati; phylum Actinomycetota; class Actinomycetes; order Kitasatosporales; family Streptomycetaceae; genus Streptomyces; species Streptomyces sp. NPDC058812. The sequence goes on along the minus strand of NZ_JBHYOB010000005.1, from coordinate 26,165 downwards.
TCTTCGTGAACGCCGTCGAGAGCAGGCAGGCCGACGCGCAGATCGGCAACGGGCTGGTCCTCACCCGGCTCACCGGCGCCTGGGACGCCGGCGCCCAGATGAACGCGCGGCCCGGGCAGAAGGGCCAGTGGCGGATCGCCCCGCTGCCGCAGTGGGACACCGGCAGCCCGGCCGCCGGCACGCACGGCGGTTCCACCTTCGCGGTCACCAAGGACAGCCGCCACCCCGAGGCCGCGATGGAGTTCATCGAGTGGCAGGTGTCCCACCCCGACGCCCTGCGCGCCCGGCTCTCCAGCGGCACCAGCAGCCAGTACCCGGCCGCTCCCGGCCTGGTCTCGGTGGGGCGCGACGCCTTCGACCGGTCGTACTACGGCGGGCAGGACGTCTACACCCTGTTCGAGCGGGAGGCCGAGAAGATCGGCGAGCAGTGGCTGTGGGGGCCGCGGATGAGCGCCACCCAGAAGGTCATGCAGGACTCCTTCGCCCGCGTCGGCGCCGGCCAGGGCTCCCTCGTCGAGTCACTGCGCACCGCGCAGGAGGGCACCATGCCCGATCTCAAGGCCCTCGGCCTGTCCACCACCCAGCACAGCACCTGAGCCGACGAAAGGCAGGTGACACCCCATGACCACGACCACCCAGCCCCGGGTGCCGGCCGGCGCGTCCCGCGCCACCGCCCCGGCGCCCTCCGTATCCGGCCTGCGCGCCCGCAGAGCGGCAAGGCGGCGGCAACTGACCGCCGCCGGCGTCCTGATGACGCCGTTCTTCGCCCTGCTGGTCACCGTCTTCCTGATCCCCGTCGGCACGGCCGTCTACCTGAGCTTCTTCAGTGACGACCAGCCCGGCCTCGGCTTCGGCCCCGAGCGCCAGGTCTTCGTCGGACTGCGGTCCTACGCTGCCGTGCTCACCGACCCCACCTTCCTCGGCGGGCTCGGCACGGTCGCGCTGTACTGCCTGATCTACATCCCGCTGATGGTCGTCGGCGCGCTCGCCCTCGCCCTGCTGCTGGACTCCGGGGTGGTCCGGCTGCGCGCCTTCGCCCAACTCGGCCTGTTCCTGCCGCACGCGGTGCCCGGCATCATCGCCGCGCTGATCTGGCTGTACCTGTACACGCCCGGCATCAGCCCGGTCATCGAACTCTTCGCCCAGGGCGACATCACGATCGACTTTCTCGGCGTGCACACGGTCATCCCGTCCATCGTGAACATCGCCCTGTGGAGCAACCTCGGCTACAACATGGTGGTCTTCTACGCCGCCCTGCAGGCCGTGCCCCGCGAGGTGATCGAGGCGTCCGTGGTCGACGGTGCGGGACCGGTGCGCACGGCGCTCCAGGTGAAGACGCCGCTGGTGCGTGCCTCGATCGTCATGGTCGCCATCTTCACCCTGATCTGGGCGCTCCAGCTCTTCACGGAGCCGATGCTGCTCAACCAGTCCTCCCCCATGGTCAGCTCCCGTTTCTCGCCGAGCATGTACATCTACGACGCGGCCTTCACCCGCAACAACTACAGCCTCGCGGCGGCCGCCTCGGTGGTCCTGCTGGTGTGCACCATCGCCCTGTCCTACGGCGTCACCCGCTTCACCAGCCGCGCCGACTCCGAGGAGGCCCGATGAGTGCCACCGACAGCTCCCTGCTCCGCCCGAGGCTGCTGGGCCGGGCGACGGTCAACGTGGTCGTCGCGATCTCCGTCCTCTACACGCTGCTGCCGGTGCTGTGGCTGGTGCTCGCCTCCACGAAGACCCGGGACGCGCTGTTCAGCAGCGACCTGCTGTCCCTGAGCGACTTCTCCTTCGGACAGAACCTCACGGACCTGTTCGCCATGGACGGCGGGCTGTACGGCCGCTGGTACGTCAACAGCCTGCTGTACGCGGTGCTCGGCGCCGCCGTCGGCGCGCTGGTGAGCGTGGCCTGCGGCTACGCCTTCGACAAGTACCGCTTCCGGCACAAGGAGAAGCTGTTCGGCCTGGTGCTGGCGGCGGTCATGGTGCCGCAGACGGTCCTCGCGCTGCCGCTGTACCTGATGGCCTCCGAGGCCGGCCTGGTCAACACCTTCTGGGCGGTGTTCATCCCGGTGCTGTTCAACCCGTTCGGCGTCTACCTCGGCCGTATCTTCGCGCGGGGCTACGTGCCCGACGAGGTGCTGGAGGCGGCTCGCGTGGACGGGGCGGGCGAGCTGACCACGTACGCCCGGGTGGCGCTCAGGATGCTCGGTCCCGGCCTGATCACCGTCTTCCTCTTCCAGCTCACCGCGATCTGGAACAACTTCTTCCTGCCCATGGTGATGCTGTCCGACCAGGACCTGTATCCCGTCAGTCTCGGCCTGTACCAGTGGAACAGCGCGGCGTCCGTCTCGCCGGAGTACTACCCCGTGGTGATCATGGGTTCACTGCTGGCCGTACTGCCGCTCATCCTCGCCTTCGTCCTGCTCCAGCGCTTCTGGCGGAGCGGGCTGACCGCCGGAGCCGTCAAGTGACCCTGTACGCCCCAGGACCCGGCTTCCGGCCCCGTGCCGCCGTGGCCATGTCCCCGGACGCCGCCTCGGCCGTCCTCGACCCCCAGACCCTCGGCGCGTTCCGCCGGGTCTGCGAGCTGGCGCCGTTCCCGGTGCTGGACGACCTCACCGCACCGCGGGCCGGATCCGTGCTGGCCGACGTGGACCTGCTGATCACCGGCTGGGGCTGCCCCCGGCTGGACGCGGAGGTGCTGCGGGCGGCGCCGCGGCTGCGGGCCGTGGTGCACACGGCCGGCAGTGTCCGCGGGCATGTCACCGACGCGTGCTGGGAGCGGGGGATCGAGGTCTCCTCGGCCGCCGCGGCCAACGCGCTGCCCGTGGCGGAGTACACGCTCGGCATGATTCTGCTCACCGGCAAGCGGGTGCTGGAGCGGGCCCGCGACTACCGGGTGTCCCGGACGCGCGGCAACTGGCTGCGCACCCCGCGCGGCGTCGGCAACTACCGCCGCACGGTGGGCATCCTGTCGGCCTCGCTGATCGGCCGCCGGGTCGTCGAGCTGCTGCGGCCGCACGACATCGAGGTCCTCCTGCACGACCCGTACGTCAGCGACGCGGACGCCGCCGAACTGGGCGTCGAACGCGTCGAGCTGCCGGAGCTGTTCGCGCGCTGCGACACCGTCAGCGTGCACACCCCGCTGCTGCCCACGACGCGCGGGCTGGTGAGCCGTGCCCTGATCGACGCCATGCCGGCCGACGCGGTGCTGATCAACACCTCCCGCGGTGCGGTCGTCGAGCAGGAGGCGCTCACCGACGCGGTGCTGGCGGGCCGGATCCGGGCGGTGCTGGACGTCACCGACCCCGAGGTGCTGCCGCCGGACCACCCGCTGTGGGAGTGCGAGAACGCGCTGATCACCCCGCACCTCGCCGGTTCCGAGGGCAACGAGTGGCGCCGCCTGGCCGACCTCGCGCTCGCCGAGACGACCCGCTGGGCGTCCGGTGCCGGCTTCCTCCACCCCGTACGACGCGAAAGGCTGGCGTTCCTGGCATGAGCATCCCGTTCGAACTGCCCACCGAGGACCGTGCGCTGAGCCCGTACACCGGTTACACCCGGGCGCACTGGGAGGCCGTCGCGGACGGGCTGCTGTGGGCCGCGTGGCGCTGGAGCACCCCGGGCCGCGCCCTGCTCGACCTGCCGGGGCGCCCTTCGCGCTCGGGCGCGCGCTCCGACGGGCTGGAGGGGTTCGCCCGGACGTTCCTCGCGGCGGCCTTCCGCGTCGCGGGCGCCGACGGCGAGGACCCGCACGGCTGGCTGGAGCGCTACGCGCGCGGCCTGGCCTCGGGCACCCTCACCCCCGGCCGCGACGACACCGAGTCCTGGCCGCTGATCCTCGACCACGACGTGCAGGGCCAGCCCATGGTCGAGTCGGCGTCGGTCGCGCTCGGGCTGCGGCTCACCGCGCCCTGGCTGTGGAAGAACCTCGACGCCGGGGTCCAGGACCGGGTGGAGGAGTGGCTGCGCGGGGCGCTGCGGCACGTGCCGGCGCCGAACAACTGGTACCTGTTCCCGTACACGGTCGCCGGGTTCCTGGAGTCGGTCGGCCGCGGTGACGCCCAGACGGCCGCGGCCCGGGAGCGGGCGCTGGAGCTGATGGAGGGCTGGTACCGGGGCGAGGGCTGGTACGCCGACGGCGACGGACGCGCCTTCGACCACTACAACGGCTGGGCGCTGCACCTGTACCCGGTGCTGGACGCCCACCTCTCCGGCGACACCGGGCAGGCCGCCCGGTACGGCGACCGGCTGCGCGCGCACCTCGAAGGCTTCGGTCTGATGTTCGGCGGGGACGGGGCGCCGCTGCACTACGGCCGTTCGCTGTCGTACCGGTTCGCCGCCGGTGCCGCCGTGGGTCTGGGCGCGGTCACCGGGCACACGCCGCTGACGCCGGGCGCCTCGCGGCGGCTGGCGAGCGGCAGTCTGCGCTACTTCATGGAACGCGGCGCGCTGACCGACGACGGGCTGCTGAGCCTGGGCTGGCACGGCCCGCACGAGGCCACCCTCCAGACCTACTCCGGTCCCGCCTCCCCCTACTGGGCGTCCAAGGCGTTCGTGTCCCTCCTCGCCCCCGCCGGCCACCCGCTGTGGACGGCCACGGAGGAGGCCGCGCCGGTGGAGGAGGCCGACCGGGTGCTGGCCCTGCCCGCGCCTGGGCTGCTGGTGCAGTCGACGCGCGGCGACGGGATCGTACGGCTGCACAACCACGGCAGCGACCATGTCCGGCCGCACGAGGGCGAGTCGGCCGCCGAGGACGACCCGCACTACGGGCGGCAGGCCTACTCCACCCGAACGGGTCCCACGGCGTCCGGGAACATCGCGGACAACCACCTCTCGGTGGAAGTGAACGGCCGGCGCAGCGTGCGGCGCCGCGTCCACCCGCTCGGCGCGGGACACGGCGACGGCTGGGGCTGGGCGGCGTCCTGGCACCGGCCCGCCTTCGCCGGCGGGCCCCCGATGGTGCCGGGACTGCGGGTGGAGAGCGTGACGGTGGCACGGGGGCCGTACGAGCTGCGGGTGCACCGGGTGGTCGGGGCACCCGGCAAGGCCCGCCTCACACACACCGGGTGGGCCACCGGCCCGGAGGAGCCCCTGGTCTCGGCGCTGCACGGCCTGCACGGCTGGCGCCCCGAGCCGGAGACCGTCCGCGCCCCGCAGGGCACCGCCTACGCTCCGTGGGCCGAGCTGCCCCGGCTGTCCGGCGACGCGGGCGGCACCTCCCTGCACGCCTGCCTGGCCGCGCTCACGGGGGAGCCCGGTCCCGGTCCGCTCGCGGAGGCGGTCACGGAGGTCGTGGCCGATGACACCGGCGTCGAGGTGGTCTGGGCGGACGGCGGCGGGCGCACCCGGGTCTCGTTCGAACCGGTGGGGGTGACGCACGAGGTGAGCTAGGGCGTCCCGGGGCGAGCCACGGCCCGCGAGGGCCCCGACCGGTACCTCACCGGGCCGGGGCCCTCCCCCGTGGGCCCTCCCCCGTGCGCGCGCCTCCGGTGGCGCGTCGCCCCCGGCCCGGTGACGCTGGTACGGCACCGGTGAGAAGGAGCCCCCCATGCGCAAGTCGTCGTGGACCGTGATCGCGGCCCTGGCCGTGTCGGTACTGTGCGCCGCTCCGGCGCAGGCCGCCGTACCCCGCGCCGAGCACGTACCGGTCGACGTGACGCCGACCGAGTGCATCCAGGGCGGCGGAGTGATCATCATCTCGGTGGACGGGTCGTCGGGGACGGGCTCCTTCACGAAGCGCTGTCAGGGCGGCACGCACGACGGGGAGACCGTCACCTGAGACGGCCGCCTCCGTTCCCTCGCGCCCATGCCTTGAGTCCCGCTCGCTGGGTACGCGGTCACGGCCCACCACGGCAGTCGGTACTCGAACACGACCGGCCGCGTGCAGCGGCCCGCCCAGAACGGAGAAGAGGCTGATGAGCGAGGCCAACCCCCTCAAGCGGGTAGCCCACAAGGTCACCGAGAGCCTGCAGGGCGAGGGTGGCGGACCGGCAGAGGGGATTCCCGGCAAGCCCGGCCCCGAGTCGCCCCCCGTCGCCGAACCCACCGAGCCCCGGGAGCCGCTGCCCCCGAAGCCGGACCAGACCGGCCCGGACACCGTGTCGCCGACCGGTCAGCCCACGGGAGCCGACCAGGCCCGGGTGGCGCAGTCCGGCAGCTATCTGACGAACGCTCAGGGCACGCGGCTGTACGACACGGACCACTCGCTGAAGGCCGGGCCGCGCGGGCCCGTGCTGCTGCAGGACCATCACCTGCGCGAGAAGGTCATGCACTTCGACCACGAGCGCATCCCGGAGCGCGTGGTGCACGCCCGGGGCGCGGGCGCGCACGGGGTCTTCCAGAGCTACGGCACGGCGGCCTCCGTGACCAAGGCGGGGTTCCTCGCCGCGGACGTGGAGACACCGGTGTTCACGCGGTTCTCCACGGTGGTCGGCTCGCGGGGGTCGTCGGACACGGTGCGGGACACCCGGGGTTTCGCGACGAAGTTCTACACCAGTGAGGGCGTCTTCGACCTGGTCGGCAACAACATCCCGGTCTTCTTCATCCAGGACGCCATCAAGTTCCCGGACGTCGTGCACGCCGCGAAGCCGCACCCCGACCGGGAGATCCCGCAGGCGCAGAGCGCGCACGACACCTTCTGGGACTTCGTGTCGCTGCACACCGAGGCGACCCACCACACCATCTTCTTCATGGGCGACCGCGGCATCCCGCGCTCCTACCGGATGATGGAGGGCTTCGGCGTCCACACCTTCCGGCTGGTGAACGCCGCGGGCGAGACCACGCTGGTCAAGTTCCACTGGAAGCCAAAGCTTGGCGTGCACTCCCTGGTGTGGGACGAGGCGCAGATGATCAACGGCATCGACCCGGACTTCCACCGCCGGGACCTCGCCGACGCGATCGAGGCGGGCGCGTACCCGCAGTGGGAGCTGGGCATCCAGACCTTCCCGGACAACCCGGAGCAGACCTTCGAGGGCATCGACCTGCTGGACCCGACGAACATCGTCCCGGAGGAGCTGGCGCCGGTGCAGCCGGTCGGGCTGCTGACGCTGAACCGGAACCCGTCGAACTTCTTCGCCGAGACCGAGCAGATCGCCTTCCACGTCGGCCACCTCGTCCCGGGCATCGACGTCACCGACGACCCGCTGCTCGCGGGGCGGCTGTTCTCGTACCTGGACACCCAGATCACGCGTCTGGGCGGTCCCAACTTCCCGCAGCTGCCCATCAACCGTCCCCAGGCGCCGGTCAACGACATGCTGCGTGACGGTATGCACCAGACGGCCGTGCACCGGGGCGTGGCGCCCTACCGGCCCAACTCCCTGGACGGCGGCTGCCCGTTCACCGCCGGGGCGGACATGAGCGCCTTCGTGGAGGCGCCGGTCCGGGTCCCGGAGGCGACCAAGGTGCGGGAGGCGCCGGAGTCGTTCGCGGACCACTTCAGCCAGCCCCGCCGCTTCTGGCTGAGCATGAGCCCGGTGGAGCGCGAGCACATCATCGGCGCCTACACCTTCGAGCTGGGCAAGTGCTACGAACAGGCCATCAGGGAGCGGACACTTCAGGTCCTGGCCAACATCGACCCGGAGTTGTGCGCGGGCGTCGCCGAGGGCCTCGGCCTGCCCGCCCCGAAACCGACCGTGCCGCTGGCCGACGTCGAGCCCAGCCCGGCGCTGTCCCAGGTCGGCCGGACCTGGCCCCTCGACGGCCGGGTCGTCGGCATCGTCACCGGCGGCGCGGACCTGGAGGGCGTGACGGCCGTACGGGAGGCGGTGCTGAACGCCGGGATGGTGCCGCTCGTCGTGGCGCCGACCGGCGGCACCATCGGCGCGGGCGACGCGGCACTGACCGTACAGCGCAGCTACGTCACCGCACGGTCCGTCGAGTTCGACGCCGTCCTGGTGGCGGGGACACCGGACATGGGCGGCGACGCCTACACCCCGCGGGACTACAAGGCCACTCCGCCGCCCGCGCGGCCGGGGACGATCGACCCCCGGGTGAGCCTCATGGTGTCGGAGGCGTACCGGCACGGCAAGGCGATCGGCGTGTGGGCGGGCGGCGAGGCCGCGCTCGACGCGTCGGGTGTGCCCACCGACGCCGCCGGCGTGGTCGTCGCGGCGTCCGGCACCGCCGCCCTGGAGCAGGTCACGGAGCTGATGGGCGCCCACCGGGTGTGGGAACGCTTCACCACGCCCCGGGGCTGATCCGCCCACCCGCCGGGCCGGTCGCTGTCTTCGGCGCCCGGCCCGGCGGCGTGTTCAGCACAGGACTCTCAGCGCACCGGGAAGCACTCTCGCCGTGACGGGTACGACGGCCTCGACCTCGCCGTCGGCGCCGTAGGGTATCGCCCGGTCGGCCTCGATGCGGACCTCCCGGCCCCGCAGGACACGCACCTGCGGCCTGCGGACGTGGACGCCCGAGCCGAGTTCGTTCATGAGGGCGAAGAAGAGCCGCCGCGGCGCGTCGTGGATCATCACGACCTCCAGCAGGCCGTCGTCCACCCGGGCGGAGGGCGCGATGAGGCGGTTGGACCCGTAGTAGCCGGAGTTGGCGGCCACGGCGGTGTAGCCGGTGAACGCGTGCTCCTCGCCGTCGACGGTGACGCGGTAGCGCGTCGCGCGCCAGGTGGTGATCGCGCGCAGCGCGCCGGCGTAGTAGGAGGCGGTGCCGCGCAGCAGGCGCGCCTGGTTGGCGTGGTGGTTGGCGAGGGCGTCGACCCCGGCGTAGACGCTGCCGAGCACGACGGTGCGGTCGTGGACGGCCGAGGTGACCTCGATGGTGTCGACGGGGCGCGGCTCGCCCCGCAGCAGCACCTCGGCGAGGGCGGCGGGCTCGGTGGGCAGCTCCAGCGCGCGGGCGAAGTCGTTGCCGCGGCCGGCCGGCACGAGGCCGAGCAGGGCCCCGGTGCCGCTGAGGGCGCCGCCGATCCCGCCGGCCATGCCGTCGCCGCCGACGGCGAGCACCACCCGGCCGCGCTGCCCGGCCCGCCGGGCGAGATCCCGGGCGTGCGCGAGGCTGCGGCTGTACTCCGTCTCCAGCTCCGCCCCCGCCTCCCGCAGCAGCCGGGCGACCCCGAGCAGCGCGGCGGCCGAGGTGGCGCCGCCCGCGGTGGGGTTGACGACGGCGGTGAACTGTCGCATCGATGTGCCTCCGGGCTGACGGGTGGTGCCGGACTGTTGTCTCACGCGGTCGGAGCGAGCTGCTGTGCGGGATTCAGCCGTCGGGCAGCAGGACGCCCGGGCTGAGCACTCCGGCGGGATCCAGGCTCCGCTTGACCGCGCGCAGTGCCTCGATGCCGAGGGGGCCCGCCTCCCGGACGTACCAGTCGCGGTGGTCGGTGCCGACCCCGTGGTGGTGGGTGATGGTGCCGCCCGCGGCGAGGATCGCCTCGTTGGCGGCGTGCTTGGCGCGAGTCCAGTGCGCCAGGGCGTCGTCACCCTGGGCCGAGACGACGGTGAAGTACAGGGAGGCGCCGTTCTCGTAGACGTGGGAGATGTGGCACATGACCAGGGGCGGGGTGCCGGCCTCGGTGAGGGTGCCGGTGAGCGCGTCGCGGACGGCGGCGTACAGCGCGGGGACGCGCGACCAGTAGGTCGCCGTCTCCAGGGTCTCGGCGAGCGCCCCGGCGTCCAGCAGGGAGTCGCGCAGGTACGGCGCCGAGTACCGGCCGTGGGCCCAGCGCTCCCCCGGTTCCTCGCCGGCGAAGGTGCCACCGCTCTCGCGCAGTACGGCGGCGGCGCCGTCGCGGCGGTGGGCGGTGTCCTCCTCGGTGCCCTCGAAGCCGACAACGGCCAGGCATCCGGCGTCCTGCTGCGCGAGTGAAGCGCCGATGGCGTCGGGCTGGGCGAGGCCGATCAGCGTCTCCGTCTCGTCGGACAGCCGCAGCACCGTCGGGCGCGGGCCGTCCTGGGCGAGCCGGCGCAGGGCCGCGGCGCCCTTGTCGAAGGAGGCGAAGCGCCAGCCCTCGTAGCGGCGGACCTTCGGCACGGGCTTCACTCGCACGGTGACGGACGTGATGACACCGAAGGCGCCCTCCGAGCCCAGTACGAGCTGGCGCAGGTCGGGGCCGGCCGCCGAGCGCGGAGCGCGGCCCGTGTCGAGGGTGCCCTCGGGGGCGGCGAGGGTGAGGCCCAGGACCATCTCGTCGAAGCGTCCGTAACCGGCGGAGGCCTGTCCGCTTGAGCGGGTCGCGGCGAAGCCGCCGATGGTGGCCCACTCGTAGGACTGGGGGAAGTGGCCGAGGGTGTAACCGTGCTCGGCGAGGAGCGCCTCTGCCTCGGGGGCGCGCAGGCCTGGTTGCAGGGTGGCGGTCCGGGAGACCTCGTCGAGGTCGAGCAGGCGGTTCATGCGGCGCAGGTCGAGGGCGACGAAGGTGCCGTCACGGCCGGGGGCGAGGCCGCCGACGACGGAGGTGCCGCCGCCGAAGGGGACGAGGGCGAGACCGTGCGCGGCGCAGGCCTCCAGGACGGCGAGCACCTCGCCGTGGCTGTCCGGCAGGACGACGGCGGCCGGGGTGCCGGCGGTGTCGCCGGTCCGCATCCGCAGCAGGTCGGGGGTGGACTTGCCGCGGGTGCGGCGGATCCGGGTCTCCGCGTCCGTGCACACGTCGTCCGCGCGGTCGCCCACGGCGGCCTCCAGCGCACGGCGGGCGGCCTCGTCCAGCGGCGACTCGGGTACGTCGATCTCCTCCAGCGGGACGGACGCGGCGTCGCGGGGCTTGACGCCGAGCAGCTCGCGCAGCAGCCCGGTCACCGTGTCGGGCAGCGGCGTCGCCCGGGCCGGGTCGCCCCAGCCGTTCCACAGCATGTCCATTGCCTGTCGTCCTCACGGTCGGTTCGGGAGAGGTGCCTTCGGAACGCCATCGGGACGCGGTCCGCACGGCCCCACTGGCGTTACACTGTTACACATGACGCCTAACCGTCACAACAACTCGGGCCGACCGAACACCTCGGACAACGACGCCGTGCTGGACGCCGTGCGCGACTGCGTACTGGCCGTCGGGGTCCGCCGTACGACGATGACCGACGTCGCCCGCCGCGCCGGCGTCTCCCGGATGACGCTGTACCGGCGCTATCCGGACGTGCGGACCCTGGTCGGCGACCTGATGACCCGGGAGTGGATCGCGGTGGCCACCGGCGCCATCCCCGAGCCCCGGCCCGGCCTGGGCACGCGCCCGCGCATCGTCGAAGGGCTCGTGACCGGGGTCGAGGCGTTCCGCGCCCATCCACTCTTCCGCAAGATCGTCGACGTCGATCCCGAACTGCTCCTGCCCTACGTCCTCGACCGGCGCGGGGCGAGCCAGGAGGCGCTGCTGGGGCTGCTGGCCGACGCGCTCGGCGAGGGCCACGCCGACGGGTCGGTGCGCCCGGCCCACACCGGTCGGCAGGCCCGCTCCGTGCTGCTGATCGTCCAGTCCTTCGCCCTGTCGCTGCGGACCATGACCGACGAGGACGACGCCGAGCTGGCCCCCGCGGCCTTCCTCGCGGAGCTGCGCACCATCCTGGAGAGGACCCTCACGCCATGAGCCCCACCAGCAGCACCCCCGCCGCCGGGGCCTCCCTGTCCGCCGGGCGGCGCTCGCGCGAGCTGACCGACGCCGTCGGCGGCCCCGTCGTGGACGTCCTGGTCGTCGGTCTCGGCGCGACCGGTGCCGGCGCCGCCCTGGACGCCGCGGCCCGCGGTCTGAGCGTCGTCGCCGTGGACGCCCAGGACCTGGCCTTCGGCACCTCCCGCTGGAGTTCCAAACTCATCCACGGCGGCCTGCGCTACCTCGCCTCCGCCCAGCTCGACGTCGCCCACGAGAGCGCGGTGGAGCGCGGTGTGCTCATGGAGCGCACCGCGCCCCATCTGGTGCGCGCGCAGCCCTTCGTGCTGCCGCTGACGCCCATGGTCTCCCGTGGGCAGGCCGCGCTGGCCTGGGCCGGGTTCCGGGCCGGCGACACCCTGCGGCTGGCGGCGCGCACGGCCCGGGCCACGCTGCCCGCGCCGCGCCGGCTGTCCGCCGTGGAGACCCGCCACCTCGCGCCGACGCTGCGTTCCGACCGGCTGCGCGGCGGGCTGCTGTCCTGGGACGGCCGGCTCACCGACGACGCCCGGCTGGTGACCGCGCTGGCCCGGACCGCCGCCGCGCGCGGTGCCCGGATCCTGACGCGGGTGAGGGCCCTGGAGCTGACCTCTTCCGGCGCCCGGATACGCGACGGGCTCACCGGCGAGGAGGGCGTGATCCGCGCCCGCGCGGTGGTCAACGCCTCCGGCGTGTGGGCCGGTGACCTGGTGGACGGCATCCGGGTCCGGCCCTCCCGCGGCACCCACCTGGTCCTGCGCTCCGACCGGCTCGGGCCGCTGCCCGCCGGCCTGCACGTGCCGATCCCCGGGGAGACCAACCGCTTCGTCCTGGTCCTGCCCCAGGGCGACGGCCGCGTCTACGTCGGACTGACCGACGAGCCCGTAGAAGGGGAGATCCCGGACGTGCCCGAGGTGCCCGAGACCGACGTCGGATTCCTGCTCGACGTGCTCGGCTCCGTGCTGGACGTGCCGGTCCACCGCGAGGACGTGGTGGGCGCCTTCGCGGGCCTGCGCCCCCTGCTGGACACCACGTCCGCCGACCGCCCCGGCGGCGGGGCCCGCACGGCGGACGTCTCGCGCCGGCACGCCGTGCTCACCTCGTCGGAGGGCGTGATCACCGTGGTCGGCGGAAAACTCACCACGTACCGGCGCATGGCCGAGGACGCCGTGGACGCCGCCGTCGCCGCCCGCCGCCTCGGCGCCGGCCCGTCCCCCACCGCCGCGCTGCCACTGGTCGGCGCCGCCGCGCCGCACACCCTGGCCGCGCTGCGGGCGCCGCGCCGCCTGGTGCAGCGCTACGGCACCGAGGCACCGGCCGTGCGGGCGCTCGCCGACCGGGACCCCCGGCTCGGCGAGCGCGTCCTGCCGGACCACCCCGTCACCGGGGCCGAACTGCTCTGGGCGCTGCGCCACGAGGGGGCCCTGGACGAGGCCGACCTGCTCGACCGCCGCACCCGCATCGGGCTGGTGCCCGAGGACCGGGCGGCGGCGCTGGAGGCCGCACGCGGCCTCGTCGACGAGGTCACGGCCGCCCGGCGGGGCTGAAACCGGTCCGGTGCCGGACCCGCCGGGGACCGGTCAGGTGCCCTGCCCTCCGTCCTGGACGGCCTTGCGAACCTTCGCCTCCAACTTGTGCCGGGACTGACCCCCCTCCTTGACGTACTCCGTCATCGCGGACTGCGCGTCCCGGTCCAGGTCGCGCCAGGCCCGTACGGCGGTCTCGTACGTGTGGGACTGCCGTTGGGTCCACTGATGCTGCGTGGGAGGCCCGTACGAGTCCCGCAGCTCCTCGACCCGGTGCCGGGCCAGGTCCGCCGCGCGACGCTTGTGCACGAGCTCTTCGAATGTGTGAGCCACCACATCTCGACCGTAGTCAGAGGAGCGCCATCGCGCGCGTCGAGACCTTGACCGGCGGTCCGGGCGCCGCCGGTCTGCGCAAGTCGCCCACGCGGACCCCCAAGAGCCATAACATCGAGCCACCGAGGACGGCCGGGCATATGCGAGAAGTGAGGGAAGCGTGGCGGACATCGAGGGAGCGGCAGTACCGGAGCGGCTGCTGATCACCCGTACCACCACGGGCGACGGCGTCAGCCTCGTCCTGCTCGCCGGAGAAGTCGATCTCGACGGCAGCAGTCAGCTCCGCGACGTCCTGCTGTCCTGTGTGCAGACGGCGCCGGGCACGGTGGTCGACTTCGGCGAGGTGGTCTTCCTGGACTCCAGCGGCATAAACGTGCTCATCTCCGCGCACCGGGCCGCCGAGTCCCGCGGCGTCTGGTTGCGGCTCGCCGCACCGCAGCACGCCGTCGAGCGCGTGCTGCGACTCGTGGGCGTGGACACACTCATCGCCTGCTACCCGACCGTCGAGCAGGCCCTCGCGGCCTGACGCGGATCAGCGCAGCGGCAGGCGCGCGTACACCGTCTTCCCCGTCGCGTGCGGCTTGGTGATGACCTCGTCGCACAGGCGCGTCACGATCTCCAGACCGTGCCGGCCGACCCGCAGGGGATCGCGGGGCAGGAACGTGGGGAACCCGTCCCCCGTGTCCGACACCGCGATCTCCACTCCGTCGTCCAGCAGGGTCAGTTCCAGGCGGCAGGGACCGGGCGCGTGACGGAGCGCGTTCGTCACCAGCTCGCTGGCGACCAGGCGGGCGGCGTCCAGGAAGCTGTCGGCCAGGTCCACCCCCTTGTCGCCCAGTCCCGCGACGAAGCCGTGCACGACGTCCCGGGAGGCCGGGATCATCGCCGATCCGCCCCTGAACTCCACCGCCGTGGACACGACCGAGGCGTCCGCGGCATCGGGTCTGTGCGCCGGAGTCATACAGAGCCTCACCGTCCGGTCCGGGGCCGAGTAGGGGAGCGCATGCCCCTGTTCCTTCACGATACGCACCCGGGCGGTTTTCACGATCTCTTTGCCCCAACTTCCGCCGGACGCGCCGTTTTTCGGACAGGCTCGGGCCGAGTGCGCCGGAAAGGGCGCCGTCCCGGTCGGCGACGGGCACGGCCGGGTCTCGTGACGAGGCGCACCGGGTCACCCCGAGCCCTCGTGGACTTCGGGGCGCCCCGGTGCGCCGGACAGGCCCCGATCAGGAGGCGGTGCAGGCTCCGACCGCGGGTGTGGCGTCGCTCCCGTTCTTCGACACGGTGAACCCGAAGCTGGTCGACGCGCCGGCCGCCAGGGAGCCGTTCCAACTCGGCCGCGCCGTCATGACGTTGCCGCCGCCGTCCCAGGTCGGCGTGGCGTTCCAGGTGGCCTGGACCTGCTGCGGCGAGGCGAAGGTGACGGTCGTCGTCCAGGAGGCGATCGGTTCGCCGCCCGCGGTGATGGTGACCTGGCCGTTGTAGCCGCTGCTCCAGTCGGCGGTCCTGGTGTACGTGGCGGTGCAGCTCGCCGTGCCGTTGCCCGGGTCGCCGCCGCCGTCACCGCCCAGGGCGGTCAGGACGGCGCCGTAGGCGGGCTTCTCCTGGTAGTCGCCGTCGAAGAGCAGCGGGGTGCCGCCACTGCGCCACGAGTACTTGTCGGTGACGCCCCAGACGGTGATGCCGGTACAGCGGTCCACGGCGAGACATGCCTCGACCACGTTGGCGTAGCTGTTGGCCTGCGCCGTGCCGGAGCCCTCGATGTCGAGTTCGGTGATCTGCACGTCGACGCCGAGGTCGGCGAAGCGCTGGAGGTTGGCCTGGAAGTCGGAGGGGACCGGGGAGGCACTGTTGAAGTGGCCCTGGAAACCGACGCAGTCGATGGGCACGCCACGGGACTTGAAGTCCTTGACCATGTCGTAGACGGCATTGCTCTTCGCGTTGACGCCGTCGGTGTTGTAGTCGTTGTAGCAGAGCTTGGCGGCCGGGTCGGCGGCGCGGGCGGTGCGGAACGCCTCCTCTATGAAGCCGTTGCCCAGCTTGTCCTGGAAGGGCGAGCTGCGCCGGGCGCCGCTGCCGCCGTCCTGGAAGGCCTCGTTGACGACGTCCCAGCTGTGGATCTGGCCCTTGTAGTGGCCCATCACGCCGTTGATGTGGTTGTTCATGGCGGTGCGCAGATCGGCCGCGCCGAGGCCGCCCACCCAGGAGGGCAGCTGCGAGTGCCAGACGAGGGTGTGGCCGCGGACGTCCATGCCCTGGCTCCGGGCGTGGTCCACGACCTGGTCGGCGGCGCCGAAGGTGAAGTTGCCCCGGCTGGGCTCGGTGGCGTCCCACTTCATCTCGTTCTCGGGTGTCGCCGAGGTGAACTCGCGGTTCAGCGTGGAGACGTAGTCGGCCTCGTCGAGGTGGCTCGCCGCGACGGCGGTGCCGAAGTAGCGGCCCTGGCCTGCCGCCGCGGATCCGAGCGTGTCGGCGGCTCGGGCGGCGTCGGCGGAGTGGGTCGCGGCCGTCAGCGCCGCGGCGGCGACGAGACCGGCGGTGGCCGCTCTCGACAGACGTAGCAGAGTCATGCGCATGTCATCCCGTTCCTTGAATCGGTGTGCGGAGCCGTTCGGAAGGGCAGGAAACTCCGAAAGTTTCGGATTTATTTCCGAATGTCGCGGAGGAGGTTACGGACTGCCGTCCGCGAGGTCAACGCCCGTCGCGGTCACCCGCGCGGCCCGACCGCGTGCGCGACCCGGGTGTCGTGGCGCATTCTTGCTGTGTCGCCCGCGTGACGGCGCACGGACGAGGTGGGGCCGATGAGTGCAGGCGCCGAGGACGCAGACCGCATGCCCGGGCGGCTGACGGCGCTGCTGATCGACGCCTGCGCCCAGGCCATCAGCGCGACCGGCGGCCACGCGGGGGGCGTCTACCTGCGCTCCCGCACCCCCGGCCTGCTGCGGCTGGCCGTCCTCGCCGGACTGCCCGGGCCGCTCTTCCGGCCCTGGTGGCGACTGCACGCCGACAGCCCGTTCCCGGTCGCCGACGCCTACCGGCTGGGCGTCCGGGTGGTGCTGCCCAACGCCACGGAGACGATGCGCCGGTATCCGCAGTTCGCGGCAGGCCTGCCGTTCCCGTTCGGGTCCCTGTACGTGCCCGTCGCCGGCGCGGCGCGGACGTACGGCGTCCTGACGGTCCTGCGTCCCTCCGCCTCCGACACCGCCGAGGCGCTGGACGGCCTCGACCGGATGGAGCGGCTGGCGCAGGAACTCGGGTCGGCCCTGGAACGGCTGGACGAGGACCGGGACGCCCCGCCGGTCGCGTGGGACGGCGACCCGCTGTGCCTGCGGCCGCCCCCGGCCGAACGGCACGCGCCGCGCACCGGAAGTTTCGCCTGGGACCCGGCCACCGGTGCCGTCACCGTCGACGAGCCGCTGTGCGCCCTGCTCGGCGTGACCGCGGCCACCGACGGACCCGCCACCGCCTCACTCGGCACACTCACCGACGCCCTGGCCCCCGACGAGGGGCACCGGATCGCCGCGGCGCTGCGCCAGACGGCCGCCGGCCGGCCGCCTCCGCTGCCCCTGTACGTGCGTGCCGCCGACGGTGCGCTGCTCCTGGTGGAACTGTGGAAACCACAGGCCGCGCCGCCCGCCGACGGCCCGGTGCGCGGCGTCGTACGCGACACGTCCGCCGGCGCCGTGGCCGACGCCGCGGCCGACCTGCTTCCGGACGGCGTGTTCTGCGTGGACCGGCTGGGCACGATCGTCTACGCCAATCCGCGCGCCGCCGCGCTGCTGGGGCGGCCACGGGCGCGGCTGCTCGGCCACTCCCTGTGGGAGGCCGTGCCCTGGCTGGACCAGGTGGCCTACGAGGATCATCTCCGCGGTGCCCTGCTGTCCCCCGAGCCGGTCCACTTCCATGTCCGGCGCCCGCCCGACGGCAGCCTGCGGACCGCGCCGCAGCCCTACGAGGGGGACTGGCTCGCCGTCTCCGTGCATCCCGGGCCGGACCTCCTGACGGGCACGCTCCGCCCCGCCAACCGGGTGGCCGACGCGTCCGCCTGCCTCACGCCCGAGCACGGCGCACCGGAGACGGCGTCCGGCACCGGCCCTGCCGTGGCCGCCACGGCACCCGTGTACCGCCCCATCGTCCTGGCCGTGGCCCTGACCGAGGCGGTCACCGCCCGCCAGGTCTCCGCCGTGGTCGTGCGCGAACTGCTCCCGGCGTTCGGCGGCCGGCGACTCGCCATCTACCTGCTCCAGGACCGGCATCTGTACCTGGCGTGGGAGACCGGCTTCCCGCCGGGCTTCCTCGCGCCCTTCGAGGGAGTGGCCCTGGATGCCCGGCTGCCCGGGGTCGAGACGCTGACCAGCGGCCGGCCGCTCTTCTTCGACTCGATGCAGGCGCTGGCCGCCGCGTACCCGGGCATCCCGCTGGACGCCACCGAGGGCGCCCGCGCCTTCCTGCCGCTGATCGCCTCCGGGCGCCCGGTCGGCTCCTGCATCCTCGGCTTCGACCGGGCCCGCGGCTTCGGCACCGAGGAACGCGCGGTCCTCACCGCCCTCGCCGGCGTGATCGCCCACGCCATGGAGAAGGCCCGGCGCTACGAGACCGAGACCGCGCTCGCCCGCGGACTCCAGCGGGCCCTGCTGCCCCGCCGGCTGCCCGCGCATCCCCTGCTGGAGACCGCGGGGCGCTATCTGCCGGGGACCCAGGGCATGGACGTGGGCGGCGACTGGTACGACGTCGTCGCCTCGGGGGACGGCATGGCCCTGGTCATCGGCGACGTGCAGGGGCACGGCGTGCAGGCGGCGGCCACGATGGGGCAACTGCGCAGCGCCGTGCGCGCCTTCGCCCTCGGCGACCGTCCGCCCGACGAGGTGCTGAGCGGCGTCAACCACCTGCTGACCGATCTGGACCCGGGGCTGTTCGCGAGCTGCTGCTACATCCGGCTCGACCCGGCCACCGGACGGGCGTGCGCGGCCCGCGCGGGGCACCCGCCGCCGCTCCTGCGCCACCCGGACGGACGCACCGAGGCACTGGACCTGCCCGGCGGGGTGGTGCTCGGTGTGGACCCCGGCGCGCCGTACCCGCTGACGGAGTTCCGCGTCGAGCCCGGTGCCGTCCTCGCCCTCTACACGGACGGGCTGGTGGAGCGGCCCGGCACCGACATCGACGACGGCATCACCGCCCTGCGGCTGGCCCTGGCCAGGGCCGGTGCGCCCGCCGCACGGCCGGGAAGCCGTTCGCTGGCGGGCGTCGCCGACCGGATCGTCGTCGCCGCCCGGCACGCCACGGACCGCCCCGACGACATCGCCCTGCTGCTCGCCACGCGCCGCCACCGGCCCGGAAGTCCGCGGTGAGGACCGCTCCACGCCCGGGCCCGGTGGGCCACTCCGTCACCGGGGGCGCCCCTCGCCTCCTCGGGCCCGGCAGTGTAGACATGGGCACATGGTCCGACTGATGGGTCGATCGGGAGAGCGGTCACCCCGTCGTCCCAGCGGCCCGCTCGCCCGGTACCGGCGAGACGCGGACCGGTCACGGCGGGGGGCGGACGCGGGACGGCGGCGGCGTGCCGCGGCACTGCGCTCGGCCATGTCCGGACGCAGCGTCGCCGGCCAGGTCTTCGCCATGAACGTGGTCATCGTGCTGCTGCTCGTGGTGGCCGCGGCCGTCGCGCTGGTGCTCCAGGTACGTCACGACAGCACGGTCGAGGCCCGCAACCGGTCCGTCGCCGTGGCCGCGACGTTCGCCAACTCCCCCGGCATCCGCGAGGCCCTGCGCAGTCCCGACCCCACGGCGGTGCTCCAGCCCCGGGCCGAGGCGGCGCGCAGGGCGACGGGCGTCGACTTCATCGTCGTCATGAACACCGACGGCATCCGCTACACCCATCCCAAACCCGACCGCATCGGCAAGGAGTTCGTGGGGAACACCGCACCCGCGCTGGCCGGGGAGACGGTGACGGAGGAGATCGAGGGGACCATCGGCCCGCTGGTCCAGGCCGTCGTGCCCGTCGAGGCGCCCGACGGGACGGTCGTGGGCCTGGTCTCGGCCGGCATCACGACGGAGAACGTGGGCGGGGCGGCCGAACGGCAGCTGCCGCTGGTGCTGATCGTGGCGGGCGTCGGACTGGCCCTGGCGACGGCGGGCACGGCGCTCGTCAGCCGGCGGCTGCTGCGGCAGACGCACGGCCTGGGACCGCACGAGATGACCCGGATGTACGAACACCACGACGCGGTTCTGCACAGCGTCCGGGAGGGCGTGCTCATCGTCGGCGGCGAGGGCGGACTGCTGCTCGCCAACGACGAGGCACAGCGCCTGCTCGACCTGCCCGACGACGCGGAGGGACGGCACGTCCTCGGCCTCGGGCTCCCGGACGACACGGCGGAGCTGCTGGCCTCCGGACGGGTCGCCACCGACGAGGTGCACCTGGTCAAGGACCGGTTGTTGGCGGTCAACCAGCGGCCCACGGACGTACGGGGCGGCCCGGCAGGCAGCGTCGCCACGCTCCGCGACTCCACGGAGCTGCGCGCCCTGTCCGGCCGGGCCGAGACCGCCCGGGAACGCCTGGACATCCTGTACGCCGCCGGCGTGGGCATCGGCACGAGCCTGGACGTCACCCGTACCGCCGAGGAGCTGGCGGAGCTGGCCGTACCCCGGTTCGCGGACTACGTCAGCGTGGACCTGTTCGACACCGTGCTGGCCGGCGGCCAGCCGGGAGGCGTGACCCCGCTGCGCCGCGCCGCGCTCGGCGGCATCCGTGAAGAGGTCCCGCTCTACCCCGTGGGGCGGCAGATCCGCTTCGTCACCTCCTCTCCGCAGGGCCGCTCCCTGCAGACCGGCCGGCCCGTGCTGGAGCCCCGCCTCGGCGAGGCCCGGGGCTGGCAGGCGCAGGACCTCGAACGCTCGGCGCAGGTGGTGGAGTACGGCGTCCACTCCCTGATCACCGCACCGCTGCGCGCGGGCACCCTGGTGCTCGGGGTGGTCAGCTTCTGGCGTTCGGAGAAGCCCGAGCCCTTCGACGAGGACGAGCTGGTCCTCGCCGAGGAACTGGTCGCGCGCGCCGCGGTCTCCATCGACAACGCGCGCCGCTACACCCGCGAACACAGCATGGCGGTGACCCTCCAGCGCAGTCTGCTGCCCCGCAGGATGCCCGAGCAGAACGCCCTGGACATCGCCTACCGGTACCTGCCCGCGCAGGCCGGGGTCGGCGGGGACTGGTTCGACGTGCTGCCGCTGTCGGGGGCCCGGGTGGCGCTCGTGGTCGGCGACGTCGTCGGACACGGACTGCACGCCGCGGCCACCATGGGGCGGCTGCGGACGGCGGTGCACAACTTCACCGCCCTCGACCTGCCGCCCGACGAGCTGCTCGGTCTGCTGGACGAGCTGGTCGGCCGCATCGACCAGGACGAGGCGGCCGACGACGGCACCGCCCCGGTCACCGGCGCGACCTGCCTCTACGCGATCTACGACCCGGTCTCCAGTTCCTGTGTGATCGCGCGGGCGGGCCACCCCCCGCCCGCGCTGATCCGGCCGGACGGAGGTGTGGAGTTCCCCGAGGTGCCCGCCGGTCCCCCGCTGGGCCTGGGCGGCCTTCCGTTCGAGACGACCGAGCTGCGCCTGGCGGAGGGCAGCCGCCTGGTCCTGTACACCGACGGGCTCGTCGAGGACCGGGAGCACGACATCGACGTCGGCCTCGAACACCTGCGCCAGGCGCTGGAGACGGCCGGCGAGTCGCCCGAGGAGACCTGCCGGACCGTCCTGGACGCCCGTCTCCCGGACCGGCCGGGCGACGACATCGCCCTGCTCGTCGCCCGCACCCGCGCGCTCGGTCCGGACCGGGTCGCCGAGTGGCAGGTGCCGAACGACCCGGCGGCGGTCGGCGAGGTACGCGCCCAGGTCACCCGACGGCTGGCCGAGTGGGGGCTGGACGAGCTGACGTTCACGACGGAGCTGATCCTGAGCGAGCTGGTCACCAACGCGATCCGCTACGGCGGCGAGACCGTCCATGTCCGGGTGCTGCGCGACCGCAGCCTGATCTGCGAGGTGTTCGACAGCAGCAGCACCTCACCCCACCTGCGCTACGCGGCCATGACGGACGAGGGCGGGCGCGGGCTGTTCCTCGTCGCGCAGCTCGCGGAGCGCTGGGGCACCCGCTACACGCCGGGTGGCAAGGTCATCTGGGCGGAGCAGCCGGTGCCCTGACGGGCGCGGACGCCGACCTCGGCCACTTCGCCGGTCCGTACCGATTCGCGCATGGTGGGTGCCCGGCGAAGAAGGAGATCGCCATGCGGTCGGTGTCGAGCGCGGAGAACCCCTCGCTCGACCGGAAGGCGCAGTGCGAGCACGTCGAGGACAGCCGCGGCTGTACCGCGGGCGACCTCGACCTCG
Organism: Streptomyces sp. NPDC058812; assembly: GCF_042744565.1. NCBI lineage: Bacteria > Bacillati > Actinomycetota > Actinomycetes > Kitasatosporales > Streptomycetaceae > Streptomyces > Streptomyces sp. NPDC058812. The sequence continues at coordinate 4,379 of NZ_JBHYOB010000005.1, read as the reverse complement.
ACCCGCCGCCGGCCTGGCACGTGTACGGGGACGCCCACCACGCCGGCTGGCCGCGACGCCGGGCACGACGTAGGCCGCGGAACCGGCCGTGTGCCGGGTTCCGCGGCCCGTGTGCCGCCATCGGTTCCGGTGTCGGTGCCGGTCCCGGTGTCAGTGCCGGAACGTGTCCTTGCCCTTCTCCTTGGCCTGCCGGGCGTCGCCCTTGGACTGCTCGGCGCGGCCCTCGGCCGTCATCCTCTCGTTGCCGACGGCCCGGCCGGCCGCTTCCTTGGCCTTCCCCTTGGCCTGTTCCATCTTGGCCTTGGACTTCTGATTGCCGGCCACAGTTGCTCACCTCACGGCGTTCATTCGCTTCCGATGTCCTGCACTGCGGGTCGCCCGTGACCGCCGGGTCAAACCCGGCGACGGCCGCCGGGGTGAGCGCGGGGCCGCGGGGTAGGAGGACGGACAAGCACGTCACTCGTCGACTCGGAGGAACGTCATGGCCGGAATGCTGGACCGGATCAAGCGCTTCGCGCGCAGCCCGCAGGGCCGCCGGGCGACGGAGCAGGTACGCCGGGCCGCCTCGGACCCCCGCCGCCGCGCGCAGGCCCAACAGATGCTCCGGAAGTTCGGCAAGCGCCGCTGAGCGCGCCGGGCCGGTTCGCCGTCGTGTCGGGAGCGTCTCAGCCCTGACCCGCGTGGGTGTGGCTGTGGGACGTCTCCGGCGGGCAGCGTCCGGCGTTCTCGGAGCGGTCCCGTCGCCAGTCGAGGACCGCGACGGTCAGCGCGCACAGCATGGCGGCGACCCCCGAGCCGACCGACAGGGCCACGGCCTCGTGGTAGTCGCCGTGGGTGGCGTTGAGCGTCAGGTAGAACAGCCCCGGCAGCGCGGCGGTGCCCACGGCGCCGCCGAGGCGCTGTCCCGTCTGCAGCGCGCCCCCGGCGGCGCCCGCCATCCGCACCGGGACGTCCCGCAGCGTCATCGTGATGTTCGGGGAGATCACACAGCCACTGCCGAGCCCGCCGACGAGCAGGGCCGGGGCCGCGATCCAGGCGGCCCGGTCGGAGGGTGCGAGCCAGAGCACCAGCGCGGTCGTGCCGAGTCCCAGCATGACGGCGACGAGACCCCAGACGGTCAGCAGCCGCCCCAGCCGGTCGACCAGCCGCCCCGCCACGGCCGCCGCGGCGGCGGAGCCCACGGCGAACGGGGTCACCGCCAGACCGGACATGAGGGGCGAGAAGCCCAGCCCGTTCTGGAAGAAGAGCGCGAACACGAGCCACACCCCGCTGAACCCGACGAAGTACAACGCGGCCAGAGCCGCGCCCGTGACGTAGCCGCGGGTCTCGGTGAGCAGGCCGGGCTCCAGCAGCGGTTGCCCGTCGCGGCGGGCGACGCGGCGCTCCCACCGCGCGAAGGCGAACAGGACGAGCAGTCCCGCCGGGAAGAGCCACCACACCCTGCCCACTCCGCCGCCCTCGGCGAGCACGAGCGGCAGCATCAGGGCCAGGATTCCGGCGCCGAGGAGCAGCACGCCCACCGGATCCAGCCGCCCCCGGCCCCCGGGGGCCACCCGGGGCAGCAGACGGAAGCCGAGCAGGAGGGCGAGAGCGCCGACCGGCACGTTGACGTAGAAGATCCACCGCCAGCCCTCGGGGCCGGCCAGCGCCAGGATCAGACCGCCGACGACCGGTCCCACGGCGCTGGAGACACCCACGGTGGCACCGAACAGACCGAACGCGCGCCCGCGTTCGGCGCCCCGGAACATCTGCTGGATCAGTGCCGAGTTCTGCGGCGCGACGCAGCCCGCGGCGACTCCCTGGGCGAGCCGGGCGACCACCAGCAGTTCGATGCCCGGTGCCGCCCCGGCGGCGGCGCTGAAGAGCACGAAGGCGGCCAGCGCGACGAGGAAGACACGGCGCCTGCCGAACGCGTCGCCGATCCGGCCCGCCGTCACCAGGGTGAGGGCGAACGCGAGGGCGTAGCCGGACACGACCCACTGCACGGACGCCGCGGAGGCGTGCAGCCCCCGCTGCATGGACGGCAGGGCGACCGCGACGATGGTCACGTCCAGCAGGGTCATGAAACCGGCGACCAGGGTCACCCAGAGGGCCCGCCAGCGGTTCGGGTCCGGGTGGTCGTCCGGACGGTGCACGCAGACTCCCCTCATGAGGTGGACGCGGGTCGCGGTGACCGCGCCCCACGCCTGCGTCACCCGTGACCGGGGGTTCAAACCCGGGCCACAGAGTCGGACCACAAAGCCGGACCATGAGAGCCCATAAGCCGCCCTTATGCCCTCATAGACCGGACCCGCGTACCGACTTAGGCTTGCCTTAGCTTAGGCTTCCCCACGAGTCGATCTATCACCGCTCGAAGGGAACCTGAACATGCCCCGCCCTCTGCGGGTAGCCATCGTCGGATCGGGCCCGGCCGGGATCTACGCCGCCGACGCCCTGCTCAAGTCCGAAGTGGCCGCCGACCCCGGTGTGTCCATAGACATCTTCGAGCGCATGCCCGCCCCGTTCGGACTGATCCGTTACGGCGTCGCCCCCGACCACCCGCGGATCAAGGGCATCATCACGGCCCTGCACCAGGTGCTCGACAAGCCGCAGATCCGCCTCTTCGGCAACGTGGACTACCCGACCGACGTCAGCCTGGACGATCTGCGCGCCTTCTACGACGGTGTGATCTTCGCCACGGGGGCCACGGCGGACCGGGCGCTCTCCGTCCCCGGCATCGAGCTCGACGGCTCGTACGGGGCCGCCGACTTCGTCGCCTGGTACGACGGCCACCCCGACTTCCCGCGCACCTGGCCGCTGGAGGCGGAGAAGGTCGCCGTCCTCGGTGTCGGCAACGTCGCCCTGGACATCGCGCGCGTCCTCGCCAAGACGGCGGACGAGCTGCTGCCGACCGAGATCCCGCCGAACGTCTACGAGGGCCTCAAGGCCAACAAGGCGCTGGAGGTCCACGTCTTCGGCCGCCGCGGCCCGGCGCAGGCGAAGTTCAGCCCGATGGAGCTGCGGGAGCTGGACCACTCCCCCAACATCGAGGTCATCGTCGACCCCGAGGACATCGACTACGACGACGGCTCGATCGCCACCCGGCGCGGCAACAAGCAGGCCGACATGGTCGCCAAGACCCTGGAGAACTGGGCGATCCGCGACGTCGGCGACCGGCCGCACAAGCTGTTCCTGCACTTCTTCGAGTCGCCCTCCGAAATCCTCGGGGAGGACGGCAAGGTCGTCGGCCTGCGCACCGAGCGCACCGAGCTGGACGGCACCGGCAACGTCAAGGGCACTGGCGAGTTCAAGGACTGGGACGTCCAGGCGGTCTACCGGGCCGTCGGCTACCTGTCCGACCAACTGCCCAAGCTGCCCTGGGACATCGACTCGGGCACGGTCCCGGACGAGGGCGGCCGGGTGATCCAGGAGTCCGGCGAGCACCTGCAGTCGACGTACGTCACCGGCTGGATCCGGCGCGGCCCGGTCGGCCTGATCGGTCACACCAAGGGCGACGCCAACGAGACGGTGTCCAACCTGCTGGACGACTTCGCGAACGGTCGGCTGCAGACGCCCGCCTCGCCCGCTCCGGAGGCCGTGGACGCCTTCCTCGCCGAGCGGAACGTCCGCTTCACCACCTGGGACGGCTGGTACAAGCTCGACGCCGCGGAGAAGGCACTGGGCGAGCCGCAGGGCCGCGAGCGCGTGAAGCTCGTCGAGCGCGAGGACATGCTCCGGGAGAGCGGCGCCTGAGCCGTGCCGTCGTGACGCGCGTGCCGGGGCCGGTCCAGGCCCCGGCACCGGTCGTCCCGGGTCGGGTTCAGCCGAGCTCGTACTCGAACCAGACCCGGTGCGTGCCGTCGGCGTCGACCGCCAGTCCGCCGGCCCCCGAGATGCCGGCCAGTTCCCCGGTGCCGCTGGACGGTACGACGGTGAAGAACTCGGCGGAGCGGTCACTGCCGGTCGTCGTCGCCGAGTGCACGAAGTTGAACGCGCCGTCCCGGCCGTTCAGCGTGCCCTCGAAGGACTCCATGGCCAGATAGGTCCCGACACCGGTCTGCTGGTCGAAGGCGGCGGTGAACACGGTCGCCGAGCGGCCGGCGACCTCCCCCTCGAACCGCTTCTCCATCGTCGCCACCCCCACCGAGCCCGGTGGTCACGGCGGGATCCGGCGTCACGTCCGCCGGGGTGAAGGCTTTCACTGAGAACGTTCCGGTCGCTTTCATCCGGCGACCGTATCGCCCGCCACTGACAGCGGCGGTCACAACGGCCGGGGGCCCGCGGGGGGTGCCCCCCCGGCCCCCGGCCCGGGGGGGTGCTGCCGGGGGGCGACCGCCACCGCGGTCTCGATCCGGCGCCGGTGGTGGGGGGCCCTCGCCCGGGTGGCGCGGCGCGCGGCG